>CAYIYO010000048.1:0-14371 GCA_964367715.1 uncultured bacterium | reverse complement strand
TTTTTTTATCTAGCAGCATTATACCGAGGAGCAGCTCAAAAAGCCAATTTTTGAATTCATTTGTGCATAATGATTTCAGCGAAATAAATTATTTTTTCTGTAAAATTTTTTGTTTTTAGTGGATATTTATTTTGATAGTATATAATATTATTATTTATAAATAAACATAAGTTATAAATAAGGTTTTATGTATTATGGGTATAAAATTTGATGTGTCTGACACAAATCAGGGAATCTCGTTTTTTCAAGACATAAAAGAAGAAGGTTATCAAAAATTAATCGAATTTTCTGGAAATCACAATACTTTAGTCCGATTTACAGGAATTCCTATTTTCTTATGCGAGTTTTTGTTAGATCTTGCTATAGCTGTTTGTATGGTAGTTGAACCGATTATAAAAGGGGTGGCGAATATTTGTGGGTGTCCCTTCTTTGAGAAGTGCAAATTATCCAAAGGAATAAAGCAAATATTTTTGGAATTACCTCTTAATCTATTGTTTATAGCTGTTCTACTCCCTTTATTGACAGTGGGTGAACTTATTCTAATCCCAATTGGTATGGTTATTTTCCCTGATTGGCTATTAAATAGTAGAATAAATGGAGAGGGGCCGATATTGACTTGTTCATTTACTGTACAATCCTCGTAATTCAAAAATCATTTCATGCGGGGATCCAGGGCATCGCGCAAGGCGTCGCCCACCAGGGCAATGGCAATCAACAGAATCGTCAACAGGATGGCTGGCGGCCACAGCAGGTAACTTTCTCCTGGAAAAGCGGAACGCCCTTCGTCCATCAGCACTCCCCAAGAGGTCGACCCCTCTTCTCCAAGACCTAAAAATGAGAGTCCTGCTTCACTGGTGATCGCTCCCATAATGGCAAAAGGGAGGAGTGTCAAAATTGGAGGAATAGTATTCGGCAAAATGTGAGAGAACATGATGTAGCGACTGCTAAAACCGGCAGAATAACACGCTTCGACATAGGTCAGATTGCGCTGTTTAAAAAATTCTCCTCGCGCATAACGACTGAATGAGGTCCATCCAAATAAACCGATGACAGTAATGATTAAAAATATCGACTTACTCTGAAGCATCGCCACAATCATCAACAGCATAAAAAATGAGGGCATCGACTCCCATATCTCTAATAATCGAGAAACGAGGATATCAAATTTCCCTCCATAAAATCCGGCATAGGCTCCGATCGGAACCCCAATGAGAAGCGCGAGAGCAACAGAGGTTATTCCTACTACGAGAGAAATGCGCACACCGAAGATAAGGGCGGCGAGGAGATCTTTTCTATTGATGCGTGTTAAATCGAAGAGGCCAACGGAGCGATTGAGTTGTTGTGAACCTCCTGCATCTTCTTCCCAATGAAAATGGGAGAAAAAAGGCATGATTTCGTTTGTTAACCCTTCGCTTTCTTTTGTTAGCCACTGGCGACGTTGGAGAAGATATTCTTTTTTCTCTTTTGCATAGAGAAAACCGGGCGAGGAAGCATTTAAAGAAGCAAGCGCCGTCGTGAGTTGTTGAAGCTGCGATGTTTCATTATTGAGCTGCTGCTGCCAGAGCGTGGGCATTCCACCTTCTTGAGTTTTTACGTTTTTGTTGAAAATGTCTTGGTATTTTTTTAGGTGCTCATGCTGCGCTTTTCTCTGCTTAAACTGTAGTAAAAGATTGAGTTTCGCGTAGTCATTCATGTACTTCAGATCGAATTCCCAGGATGGATGAAATCCGGGAGGCGCGAGAGAGAGAGCGAGTTGACGCATTTTGTTGAGTGAGGGATCCGATGTGGGATCCTTGAAAAGTCCTTGTGCAAATTGGAATGTCAAAAGGATTTGAACGCAAGTAAGACCAATAAATAAAACCAGACGCATACGCTTTTTTGTGCAGGCGAGGATGAGCAGAAAAAGTGGAAAAGTGAAGATCAGTAGATTAAAGAAAAGATCGATCGGTTTGGTGTAGTATCCATTAAAAAAAAGATAACGAAAAAGAGGGAAATACAGCTGTTCACGATAGTAGACAATGAGCGGTTTTCCAGCTGCTAAAAAAGGCGCGTAGATGCCCATCAACAAAAATAAGCTTAAAATAAAAAGCGCACAGACGCCAATGCGGTGTTGAAAAAAATTTGTTTGCACCATTTTCCAATAGGTCGTGTGGCTGCTTTTCATGATTAATCCAATGTTATACGGGGATCAAGAACGGTATAGGCAATATCAGCAAAGAGGTATCCCATGAGTGTCAAGAAGGATCCCGCTAATGCAGAAAACATGATCACATTATAGTCGCGGTTAAGAATCGCATCGTAAAAAAACTTCCCAAAGCCATCGATTTCAAACAGAGTTTCGACGATGAGGGATCCTCCAAGGATGACGCCTAAAGATCCGGCGATTGAGGTTACAATCGTGATGCTTGCGTTGCGGCCGACATGTTTAAAATTAACCATAAAAGGAGAAAGGCCTTTGGCCCGTGCGGTGCGGACATAATCTTGTCGCAGCACTTCCAAAATCGCCGTACGCGAAAGACGCGCTTGGATGGCGAGGGAACCGTACATGATTGCCACAATGGGAAGCATGATGTGTGTGAGGATATCGAACAGGCGCTGTGAGCTGACCATATTGTCATAGACGGCATCGGGACTTGTAAATCCACTTGTTGGAATGGGAATATTGGTAAAGGGAAAGTGTCCGTTGAGGGCAACTTTTTCGATGAGAAATGGGGCGACGACGAAGATGGGGATCGCATACAAAATAAGACAGAGAATATTTAAGGAATGGTCTTCCCACTGCCCTTGCTTGAGGGCCATCGCGAATCCAAGGAAGAGGCAGAGTCCAAACGTCAGGAGCATTGGTGTAAGAGAGATGGTAAGCGAATATTTTAATCTTTTCGTGACTTCACTGATAACTGTCTTGTTCGGATCGTTTCTCATTTTACCAAAGTCAAGGGTCAGTACTCGCGTAAAGTACCGAAAAAAGCGCGTCTCTGTAAAAAAGATCCCTACTTTTTGTGCTGTGGTAGGAACAAAATTGTAGGACGCTTTGTTTGCGTCGTACCAGTTATTAAGTTCATTAATCTTGTTTGAGGCGGCTTCTGTTGAATCTCCGGAAATGGGCATCAGTGTTTTAAGGAATTCATTATCATGAGAAATTTTTCTATTATATTGCTTTTCGTTGTCGTCGAGGTGGGATCCTAAAATCGCTTGTCGTGTTCCTCCTCGAACGAAGAAGCGGGTAGCCATCTGGCGAATGTCGGGAGCAGAAGATGAATCATTAACGATCCCCAGCAACAGAGGCATGATGAAGCGTGCGTGGTCGCCCATCTCGATGCGAAGGGCATCATAGTCTTTTACCGGCATTTCTACCGTGCTATCGGCACTTTCTTTTTTGTGAGAGAGTCTCCACAAGTTTTTCTCTACCCATTGTTCTGAGGTTGAGGGCCATGTGTTAAAGAGGATAGGGAGAGTGAGTCCGTAAAATTCTCGAAACTGAAGATAACGCTCGTCGCTACCAAAAGCTAGTGCGCGGTCCTCTTTGCGAATCGCATTTCCTTCTGGAGAAATTTCCATGACAGAGACCGGATCGCCTGGGGCAAGGTTGATGATGATGAAGTTGATGAGGATGATGCAGAAGAGGGTGATAGGGATCAACACCAAGCGCTGTAAGAGATAATGGATCATTGGTTTAACCAAAAAATACTAGAATCGGGTTCTCCAATAGTTGCTCCTGGAACAAGGTCTTTTCTCTCCGCCGGGATAAAGACATTTTTCAAATAGTTGCGGTAGAGAAAGGCTGTTTTTGGAGTATACAGAAACGTATAGGGCTGCTCTTCGTGCATAATTTTGTCGAAGCGATGGTACAAGGTGACACGTTTTGTTGGATCCTCTTCATACTGTAATGCTTCGATAATGGCATCGGCTTCCTTGTTTGCAAAGCCGGTCATATTTGATGAACCAGGCTGCTTCGCTCCTTCGGAATGCCAGAGCTGGCGCGGATCTTCCGGTGGCGATGCTTGCCCCCATCCCATAAAGAGGGCATCGAAACTTTTTTGCTCGATGGCAGCAGAAAGGTCGGCAATGTCGACGCCATTCAGTGTGCAGGAAATACCAATCTCTTTCAGTGCGGTGGAAATGTATTCGACAATTGATTTTGCAGTAGGATTTTTCACAAAATAGGTGAGAGTGAAAGCAAATTTTACACGTTTTCCATTGATCTCTTTGTCGAGAATTCCATCGCCATCGGTATCGATCCACCCTTCTGCTTCCAATAACTGTTTTGCTTGAAGCGGATCGAATGGCCAGGGAGAGAGGGAAGGATCGTTTGCTGGCGAATACTTAAAGAAAGGGCCCGTGATTTCAATTCCTAATCCATTAAGGTTTTGGTTGATGATGCGCTGGCGGTCAATGGCCATTGTCATGGCTTGACGAACCTTTGTGTGATTAAAAAGAGGGGTCGCCTGGTTCCATCCTAAGTAGAAATAAACGCGTGTTAGGTAGTCGAGGCGATTGATAGAAGCATTTGCATCGGCCTGTTTGATGTATTGCGGAGCATTTAGAAACTCGTCCAACTCGATCTGTTGTCCGGGCTGCAGCGAATAGGAGTCGAGGGCATTGCCTTTGAAGTCTTGCCACATGGCATCGGGCGAATTTTTAAATGCGTAGACCATTTTATCGGCTAATGCGGCAAGAGGACGATAGAAATGCGGATTGCGGCGGAATTGGATCTGCCTGTCGGTTAATCCATCAAATAACCACGCTCCGCAGCTAGGAATACTATTTTTTGCCCAATGCTGAGAGAAATTTTGTGCCCATGCGGCATTTTTTTGATAACTATCGGGTGAGGCATCGTCTTCGTTAATTTTTTTCCCATCTGGAAAATACTTATACACAAAAGAGGCCAGTGGTTGAAGGCTTCCTGTTAGCTGCTTTGCAATGTATTTTGTTTTTTTTACCGTTTTGTCTCCTTCAGTAAACGTCTTTGTTTTCCAACGGACAACAAATGTCAGTTTGTCGATAACACGAATCTCTTCAATGTCCTCATATAACGTACGGCGTGCGAGTGCTCCGGACTCCTGATTATATGGATTGATCACAGCATCAAAATAGAATTTGAAATCTTCAGCGGTCACCTGATGGCGCTCAAAGAAGTGGGGCGCAAGCGTAAAGTCGGTTCCAAAAAAACGTTTTTCCAATGGAGCCCAAAAGACGTTATCCCTTAAAAAAATCCAAAATTCTGGCGTCCCATCCTTTCCCACACGCTCTTCCATCTTCGTTGCCATGTCCGGTGCCATCGACTCATATTTTCCAAATTGAATGGTCGCCACCGCCACAGAACACTGGCCGATCCAGGTGGAAATTTCACTCCAATTGCTAAACGGATGTAGGTTGTCGGGCTTTCCTATTGTGGCGTGATGAAAGGATCCTTTGGGCTTAAACCCCAGAGGTAGTAGTTTTTGCGGAAGGATCGTTAGATAGAACGGATCTTCATGCAAAAGATTTGGCAGTGTGGGATCAGGCTGTGACAAAGGAGAAGAAAGGTCCGCTGTAGGCTGAGGAATAGAGGGAAGAAAAGTCGTTGGTGCTGTCTGCTGAATGCTAAAGTCTTGTCGAAGAAGTGCGACTTCCGCTTGAAGGTTTTTAAGGTCTTCTTCCACTAAAAGAGAGGACCAGTAAAGCATCGCCATAAAAATGAAGAGTCCTGTACCAGTCACAAAGCGCAAGATATACAAAAAGATGGGCTCTCTATTCATTCCTTTTCTCCTAAATTAGTAAGTTAATAGGAGTGCGTAGTCCTTGTAAAGCACAATCGAAAAAAAACTAGGGAAAGATATACCGAACGTGTTCCAAAATTTGGTTTTTTAGCTGCGTCAAAGCCAAATTTTGAATCACGTTCGGTATAAAATTTCTTGTTGATCTTTGGATGATGTGATAGCGTTTTAGCAATTAAAATTTTAGATAAAAGGGTGGTTATGGTACTAAGCGTAGGTAATAATCAGGCAATTATTCCGTATGTTTCTCAAAGCAACTTTTTAGATTCAATAGTGGCTCGATCTCAGGCAAACGATCCATTGAACGCTAAATGCCAAACCATTGCTCTCGCGCGATTTGAGGAAAATCCCCCCGTCTCTATTCTGCCGGATTTGAAGAGAGAGCAAAGAGTCAGTGTGAAACCAAGCGCGCTTGTTGTAGAAAATGCTAGAAACCACGGAATTGCACATGCCCTATCGGCATTTCAAGAGTTCTCAATTGAAAATCTAGCCGATAGTGCGCTCTATTTGATGGATAAGCTTTATCCAAGGTTTAAAGAAAAAATTTGGGTTTTTGTTGGAACGCATGGAATACAATTATTTCAAAAATTAGGTGAACATCCTGTAAAACAAGCAGAGTTCGGCATTGGTGTGACAGGAATGCTGCGCACCGAAAGTGAAGAGAAGTTTGAATGGTATTGTGAGGTTGAAAAATTGTTGTTGAACCAACATAACCGTTCGCAATGCTCTAAAAAATATTTTCTTATTTGGGCAAGGTTAGCTGCTGAATATAGAAATGTGGACGAAGCTCTCGCCAGCTTAAGCCAAGGGCGTGGCACGAAGGATGAGTTTAAAAAAATTTCGTTTACTTTTTTTGAAAGAGGGGAATTTGAAAATGGTACGCGTGTAATGAAAGAAAGTCCGGAGGACGGACTCATTGAAGAAGAGTGTTTTGTCGTGTTATTAAGTCGAGGTCTATCGAATCCTGCCTTATGTAAAGCGCAAGAGTTTCAATCATCAATTGTAAGGGTTGCAGACACGGAAGACAAAAAGAAAATTTTTTTAAATGCGATGTGTCATCTTAAGCTTTTTGATGAGGCGATCGCATTGGCTCAGCAAATGACGCGTCAAGAAGGATCTCTTACCCTGCTTCTTTCCATCATTCACTGGGTTGAACACGATGAACAGTTGAGAAACCAATACTTAGAACAATTATTCAGCTTCGCAACAGAAATAAAAGAGTATAAATACGGAATTTCTGCTTTTTGGGAGGAGATTTTTAAAAATAAATTTTTGACTGATGAAGAGACATTAAAATATGCAGTAAAAGTTCCAAGTCCCAAAATCAGATTAAAAATTTATTTAAATCGATTATATTCCATTAGTTGTCAACGCCTGCAAGGCTTGTCTAAAAAAGAGTTGAATAGTTTAAAAGAACTATTGAAGTGTGCCGCAAAAGTATTCTATAAAGGTAGATGCGAATGGGAAGAATTTGACAATTTTAATAAAATTTTTCAGATTCAATTAGAATTTGGATTTTTAGAAGATGCAAAAGAAACGAAAAAAATTGGTCTAGAAATATACGACACAGAAACAGCTGATTTTGGCGCGTATTTGCATCAAATTGGATTCTTTTGTTATTCGGGAGTCCTTGAAGTCGCGTTGAATAATGTAAAAGAAGGAGCAATAAATTTTAAGGCTGCCTACGAAATTCAAAAAAAACTGTGGGAATCGCATCCACGTTCAGTTGAATTTTGGGCTTCTCTTAAACATGTAGCAGGACAAGCGACTTATTATAATCTAGGATTAGATGCTGAGACCAAAGCGAAATTCAAACGCATCTCTCGCCTAAAAGAAGAAAAAATAGAAAGGGTAGAGGAAATTTTCCCTGAATTTGCTTTTTCATCGATTGAAAATGAACAATAGTAGTTTATTCACAAGTGAATTCAAAAATTGGCTTTGACATGCTTAAAAACCGATTCTTGATTTCACTTGTGTGTATACCGAACGTGATTCAAAAATCCAAATTTTAATCACTCGTGTGTATTAATTAAAATTTTAAATAAAAAGGTAGATGATGTCATTTTGTATAAACGGATGTATAGGCGCATGCCAAGACGACAATATTGAAACACTTAATTCTTTAATAAGAGTGCAAAGTCTTTATCCAGCGCGTTCGCATGCGGAGGCTCTTGTGGAAAAAACCGTCAGTTGCGTGTGCATTCCACTCAAATTGCTTACGGCATTGGGAATGTGCATAGGAGGAATTCGTTTGTGCTTGACAGTCTGCAATGTGTGTTATCTGGTGACGAAGCATGAAGGAGGGCGTACGACGATTGAATATATGTACGGAAAATGGGAATCGCCGATTCTTCCTTGTTATTATAAAGATAGCTATGCAAGGGAAGATCAAGTAAGTGTTGTTAACGGTTGCGGCCCTTCTCCTTTTCAATTGGGACACCCCACGGGAAAGATGGACAAGACCTATGTTTTTAGCAGTATTACCGGATACGATTGCATGGCAGGAGCAACGAAAAAGGTCGTGCAAACTTTGGTGAATGCTGTTTGTTGTCCATTAGCTTGCTGTTTGATTGGACTCTCCTGTGCTGTTGATGGATTATTGCCATCTAGTCAATCCAATTCTGGTCCTACTCCTCAGGAAATGATTTAAAAAAGAACGAGATGGTAGTAGGGAGAGGCGTTTGGGTTAAGGATGAAATGCGGAATGGCTCCAATATCCGCAAAGCCGCGCAGCAGTGCGAGAGTTCCTATGATCAGAGCGCTGATCCCTAGTACTGTGTGATAATGATTTTTTGCTTTAGAAAGAAATTGATGCGCATGCATCGCAAAAAAAAGGGAGGGGGAGGTTAGTAGCGCAAAGGCAAAGCCATTTCCTGTTCCCACAAGCATGCTTCCACTTAATGCGCACGCACTGAAGACGAGCACTGTTTGTCCACACGGCAATGCGATCGTTAAGAGTCCAAACACAAACGTTGTCCATGCGCGATCTTTTAGCATTAACGTTGCCAAGGGACGCGTCGCCTTCGCCATTAAGGGGGCGATCCATTTGACTCCAGGACTCCGCCATCCGGTTAGAGTTGTAATCCCAATAACGAAAATGATGCTGCCAAAAAGAAAGCTTGTGAGGAAGGGAATTTGGTACTCTTTTAGTGTGATATCAAGGACGGCTCCTATTGCTCCTGCGATCCCTCCTGCGACTGTAAAGGCAAGAGTTCTCCCTAAAAAATAGAAGAGACGGTAGCGGTGTTGTCCAATCATTGCAACGAGAGGTCCGCACATTCCGAGACAATGGAGATTGCCGAAAAGGTAGACGGGAAGAAGGGTAAAAAATAGTGTCATTCAGAGTGTTGATTTGTTGCGCGCATTTCTTGAATTGAGCTCATTGTCATGCCGGTAGATCCGGATTTGCGCATGTAGGCAAAGGTGCAGACGGTGACCATGACTAAAATGAAAAATAGAAAAATGAGAATCACCAATTTTTGAAAAATTTTCAATTTAACGAAAGTGCTGAGTTCTGCTACGGGTTCATTCGACATCAGGTTTACTCTCGGTCATTTCAGGAGGTTGCGAAGGTTGAGGGATCAGCGTGTCGTTGACGACCGAGCTGACGAGGCCCCATTTTGCGAGGAGCCTGTCGGTCGTGCCATCTTCTTTTGAGGCTTTAAGTCCTTTATTGAATTTGTCGATGAAGAAATCGGACGCTTGATTTTTTATGGCAATGAGGCGAATTCCTTCTCGGGTGAGGGGGGGAGTCACGATTTTAATTCTTCCCGTATAGAACGTTTGGGTATAGGTGTACGCTTGTAGAATGGGAAGGAGAACACCATCGATGCGGTCGCGATTTAAGTCGTCGAAGGCAATTGTCATGCTATCGTAAGGAACGTAGTAAATTTTGTATTCGTGGACATCGTATAGTGAGTTTGCGCCACGTTTAATACCAACCGATTTTCCATCCATCTCTTTTATTGAGGTCACATTCGAGTCGGAAGGGACGATGAGGACGGGGCCGATGAGGTAGAGAGGATCGGAAAAGTTAAACTGTTGGCGATTAGAGCTTGTGGGCATCAGTGAAGAGATGATGGCATCATGGTCATGATCTTGTAAGTCTTTGAATAGTGTGTCTGCGGTGCTATTGATGAGTTCGATTCTCAGATTTTCTTTATTCCCGATGGATAGAATGAGATCGTTGGTAAAAGCAAGAAGGCTTTTTTCTTTCCCCATGAGATTAAGGGGATACCATGTCGGATCGCGCGCAATCTTGAAGACACGATTTTCATCAAAAGAGATGTCCGAAGAGCAGGCGCGAAAGCCTCCCCATAAGAGAAATCCCAACAAAACAACAAGCAGCAGGATGCTTCTCTTGTTAAGTGGAAAAAATCGTTGTATTTGTGACCAGAGGTCGTTAAGAGTTGCCATGATCTAATAAACGCCATTGAACTGAAGCTTTGGTTGTATTATGTTAGATCTATTAGTTTTTTTGATAGGGATATTGATGAAAAAACACAAACAAATTTATTTAATTGTGAATTTTGGTGGCCCCAGAGACCTTGCCGAAGTTTCTCCTTTTCTCCAGGCATTATTGACAGATCAAGATGTCCTTCGTACAAATCTTCCCGCATTTATACACCGTCTTTTGTTTAGCTATGTTGCAAAGAAACGGGCAAAAGTCATCGCAGAAGATTATGCACTAATTGGAGGCAAGTCTCCGATTTATGACGATACGGAACAATTAGCGGATGTGCTGCGCAAACGGCTCGATGGGCCTGTGATCACTTTTCATCGTTATCTTCCTGCGACGCATCAAGAGTTTATCAAAAATATGCAATCAATTGATTGTGAAGAGATTAGAGTTTTTCCACTGTTTCCACAGTTTACCTATGCCACCACAGGAAGCATCGCCCGCTGGCTAAGCGAACATCTACCGAAAGAAATCATCAATAAAATGCGCTGGGTGAAATCCTATTCGACACACCCGACCTACATTTCCGCGCAGCAGCAAGCGATCCGCCGCTACCTTGACGATCAACAACTTAAAGATGAAGAAACGATTCTTCTTTTTTCCGCTCATGGACTCCCACAGCTATTTTCCGATCGCGGAGATGTTTATGAATATGAGTGCAATGCTTCTTTTTCCGCGGTGATGGAAGCGTTTCCTCAGATCCAGGGAAGGCTATCGTATCAGTCGAAGTTTGGGCGGGGCGAATGGTTAAAGCCTTACACGATTGATGTCTGCGAAAAGATAAAATCGTGGTGTGGCGAGCGCAAGCAGGTGGTGTTTGTGCCGATCAGTTTCACTTCTGATCATATCGAAACATTATTTGAAGTCGAAGAGCAGTACATGACTGTGATTGTGCGTGAAGGACTCAACGCATACCGCGTTCCTGCGTTGACATTGAATGCCGAATGGATCGATTCCATTGTGACGATGATCCAAGAAAAAGAAGGATGTAGTTCTTTGATGTTGATCCGTCCTAAGGAATGCCCCTTTCGATGGAGTCGTATTAAAAACTTTTTTAGACGACCCGAAAAAGTTGCCGAGCCACAGCAGTCTTAAAGTCTGCCAACTCCCACAATTCCAGGCCTGAAATTGTGGCAGTTGAAAAAAGGGGTCGGGCCTGGGATGTTGGCATTTGTTGAAAAAATCTTATACCTGTTCTATATCGTTCGTGATTCAAAATTTGATTTTTCGGCCGCGTGAAAGCTCCCGCGGCCCAAAAATCAAATTTTGAATCACGAGCGGTATAAACGCCTTTTTCCAAATAGCATCTTAAAAATAATGAAAGCCTCTGAATTAGTGCTTACCGCTTCTTTTTTCTTGCTTTATCAACATAAAATTAATAATATCCTCCGCTTAAACCGAAGGCAAACACATAAACTTTCATTTATTAAATTCAAAAAAAGGTAGTTCATGACTTGCATTTACATACTCCTGGCATTTATTGGATGCTTATCTTCTGTATCAGCTAGTCAATCCCCTTTTCCACATTGTAATAAACATTTTGATGAAATTTCTGTGATTAGGAACGAAGCAGGCGAATTCATCTTTCAAGCTCATAAGCAAGGAGGACCTTTTTTTAGATCTTCTTACGCATTTACAGCAAAAGAAGCTGCGTATGACTCAGTATCGCGGAAAAGACATTACTCTCAATTTTCAACTATTTTTCATGAATTTGTTAGTTACTCTCAACCTGCCGGAATAAGCATCCTGCATGAAGGGCATTCCAAAATCGCCGAGTTATTTATGAAGATGTATAACAAATGCATCGAAGAACACTCTCATTTAGGAGCAAGATACGAAAGAGGTAAAATATACTTCGATAGAGGTTTTTATGCAGATTGTTTAAGTGATATCAAACCATTAGTCGAATCGGGTGAGTGGGATTACAAAGAAGAAAACATTCTCTTAGTCCAAGGAATTTCCCAACTAGAAACCAATTTATATGACGATGCTATTGATACTCTATCAGAAGCGATCAACAAAAACCCCAAAGACAAAGAAGTATATTTCAATAGAGCTTCTGCATATTTTGAAACGGGTAATTTTGACGAATCACTCAAAGACTATTTAATGTCTGGAGAATCCAAGAAATTAGCAAAAGCTAAATTACTCACATCAAATGAATTTTATGACGCATTAATTCTTGGTGTAACCGAGGGTGGCCAAAATGCTATTGTCGAATTTATACCTTCACTTTGTGAATCAACTTATGGGCTAAGTCAATGCTTATGGACTTTTGTTAAAGAACCTATTGGTTCAACTATAGATTTTTGTAATGCATCCTACGAAGTTGGTGAAACGATTAATGAATACATAAAAGCACTAGACCAAAAAGAGATTGAAAAACTTGCTGGTGAGATTCAACAGCTATATTTAAATTTCGACAACTTAAGTGAACAAGAAAAAGGTCAGGCCATAGGTTATTGTATAGGAAAATATGGGGTTGATATTTTTGCAGGCGGTGCCACTTTAAAATTTGCTGGAGCTATAAAAAAGCTAAGAAATGCTAATCGAATAGTAAATTTAGAAACATTAACTTTAGAAACTTCTCAAAATGCTTTAAAAGCTGAAGCCATAGCTCAAGCAGCAAGAAGAGAATCTTTTTTTACAAATGTTAAAATCCATCATGATAAGCAAAATAAGCATGTACTTGGCAAACATAACTACGAATCAGGGAAATCAATTTTTGAGCATGAGGATCCTCAGTGCTTACTTTCCAAATTTGCAGGGAAGGGAGAATCAATAAAAAATAGAATTGTTGGAATGGATGATTACCGCGAACGGGTTGATTTTGGCGAATTTATTGGATACTTTATCTCAGAAAATTACCCTGAATTAAAAATACCAACAACTAAAGGTACAATTCGCTATAGCAAAAAAGGCGCTCATATAGTACCTTCAGATCCAAATGGATGGTGAGATGGACAGATCTAAACTTTTACTTGCAGCTCAAAGATCTCTCTGGGGAGTGGTTACACCGAACCTCAGAAAGGTTTACACTTACCAACAAGAAAATACTGTTTCGATTTATTTTTATTATGACAATCAGCCTTCCGAACTGGAAGAAGAGCTTTTTGAAGATGCAGCTACCGAATTTATTGCCAGCTTCCCACACCCTATTCTTTTGGAAAATGAAAAATACGTTGTAAGCTACCCTCAGAAAATTGAAGGATCAGGCTTTTTAGTTTATTCTCGTTACGAGCCCTGATTAAAATTTTTAAAGGTCCAACCAAATCCTGCTCATTTATTCAACTGCCACAATTCCAGGCCTTACCTGGCCTTTTTTTTTGACCTTTTTTCATGAAAGTCCACATTGTCACCAATAATGAATTCATGGTATAATGAAGGAACAGGAGAGTCTTATCATGGAAGAAAAAGGCAAAATACATAAGAAAATCTATCGAGCTAGAGAAGCGAGATTAACGATCGACTGTTCCCTTGAGCAGAAAAAAAAGATTAAAATGCTTGCTGCCTCTAAGGATATGAGTATTACCTCGTTTATCCTTGAGCTTGTGGAGGAAAAGTATACATGGTGCCCGCTTAAATTAAGCCATATCCTCAATAGTGAAACCATAGCTTCGATAGAAGCAAGCGAAAGAGGGGAAGGGATTGAAAGCTTCGGATCAATGGATGATCTTTTCAAAGATTTAGGTATTTAATGCGAACAATCGACCGATCCACTCAATTCAAAAAAGACATCAAAAAAGCCCTAAAGCAAACTTCGCCTAAGAGAGACATAGAGGGATTGAAGAAGATAATGGTGTTGCTAGCTGAAGATAAGCCGCTGCCACTTGAGAAACGAGATCACAATCTTAACGGTGGATGGACAGGTTATCGAGAATGTCATATTCAGCCGGATTTTCTTTTGATATACAAAAAAGACGACAGAAATAACTCAATTCGCTTCGAAAGAGCCGGATCGCACTCAGAGTTGTTTCGGTGAGTTAGGCAACCTTTTTTTAGTGATAATTAGTAATCGGTCACGGGGGACATCACTTAAGACGTGGGCATTTTTTTATGCATTCATCGCGGTAACGATGCTGGAGTTTGATATTTTTGATGAAGCAGATAACGATTTGCATCAGGCTCGAAGAGCTGGCATCTTACAGCGAAGGTC
>CAYIYO010000047.1:0-14624 GCA_964367715.1 uncultured bacterium | reverse complement strand
CCCCCCCCCCCCCCCCCCCCCCCCCCCCCCCCCCCCCCCCCCCCCCCCCCCCGCCTGACCGCGAGGAAAAACTTATGAGACGCGCCTTGACCGATTACGATTAATGGGATCGAAGATCATATTCATTTATTAGTTCTTTTTGAAAAAATACACCCCATCAGAGGCTTTATCTCTGAATTGAAATAAAAATTACCTATATAAAGGTATTTGAGTGTTTGCTAAGGTAAGTTTGTTCTTTAATCAATACCAAAAGTGAAAAAAGATGGTCGACTCCTTAGTTCCTTGGATCCTATTTCATGTGTTAATTTTGATTTTCATTATTATTGACTTACGGGCGCTTAGCGGAAGCAGCCATGTCATTAGCATTCGGGAGTCGTTGTCTTGGACTGCCGTATGGATTGCATTGGCATTAAGCTTTGCGTTTTGGATTTTCATGTCCTATGGGCAGGAGCATGCCATCACTTTTCTAACGGGGTATTTGATTGAAAAATCGTTGAGCATTGACAATCTTTTCCTCTTTTTGGTGATATTTAGTTATTTTAAGATTCCTGCGACGCATCAGCATCAGATTCTTTTTTGGGGAATTATGGGTGCGTTGGTGATGCGGGCACTCTTTATTTTGGGTGGAATTGCATTGGTTAGCAATTTCGGATGGATTCTTTACATCTTTGGGGTGTTCCTTATTTTTACCGGCATTAAGATGGTATTTAAGAAAGAGGAAGAGGTGCGACCTGAAGATAATTGGTTTTTTTGTTTTATGATCCGATGGATTCCTTTTACTAATGAGTTGCATGGAAAGAAATTTTTCGTTAAGAAAAATAAAAAATGGTTAGCAACGCCTTTATTTTTAGCGCTGCTTTTTGTGGAGATTACCGATGTAATTTTTGCATTGGATTCCATTCCGGCAATTTTTGCGATCACGTTGGATCCATTTATTGTGTATACGTCGAATATTTTTGCGATTATTGGATTGCGTTCGCTTTTCTTTTCATTATCAGGGCTTATCTCTTTGTTTCATTTTTTGCATTATGGGTTAGCGGCTGTATTGACGTTTATTGGAACAAAGATGTTATTGGCAAATTATGTTCATATTTCGCCTGTGGTATCTCTCGTGTTGATTGTTTTAATTTTGGGAACATCAATTATTGCGTCGATCATTGATACGAAGAGGAAGAAGACCAACTAACTTCCCCACCAATTTTCGGGTGGGGCGTCAAGCCGTTTGTTTGTTTGATTTGGCGCCATTTTTTTATCATTTGTGCGGCGAGAGGGATTGTATCTTTTCCGTAGGAGCCGAAGCGAAGATAGACCACAACGACTAGTTCCGGTTTGCCAAATTTATCGCGTAGCACAAAAGTGTTGGACTGGTTTCCTGTGTTATCAAAGGAGATTCCTCCAAACCACAACGAGTTGTACATGCGCCCGCCGTGGGAGGGATCGAAGTCGATATTTTCTACCGATTCCCCTGTACTTGTTTTTCCTACGAGTTGCCCTTTTATATCGACGAAGTCCCGGATCGCATCGGGATAATTGCGGTACATTGCTTGTAAGCTGCCCAGGGCAAATTGTTGAGAGCGTTCGACGACGCGATGCATACCTTCTAAAATGAAGCGCCGCACTTGGTCTGGCATAAAGAGTTCTTGTCGAATGGTGGAGACAGTGGGAAGGATTTTATGGTTCGCATCGATACGCTGCTTAACGATTTTTGGTTGGTAGACCTTTCCTCCATTGGCTATTGCCGAGAGCATCACTGCGGTTTGTAGAGGTGTGACGACAAGTTCGTGTTGACCGATGGAAAAGGCGTAGAGCCCCGTCCGGTTGTTGTTGAGGTCGGACGGAACTTTCCCTGCAATTTCGGAGGGAAGAGTGATTCCTGTCTGCGTTCCATAGGAAAATAGAGAGGCCGCGCGGGCGAGGTCGTTGGGTTCATTGAGGTGGTCGCCGGCGAGAAGAGCAAAGTAGGGATTGCTTGAGCGTTCCATGGCGGCAAGCAAGTCAATTTTTCCGTTGTCGGACGAGAAGCTGCGGGGAAGACGGCCGCCTTTGTAGTGGCGCGGGATGGGACGACCATCGGCGTGATGGCCGAGGTATTCCTCTTGGCCGACACGAAAGATTTTATCTTCGATAGTTAAAGGATTGAGTTTTGATGTGCTCACATTGACATCGCCCAGTTTACGAAACCGTTGGATAAGCGCTTCGTATGAGGTGACCACTTTAAAGATCGATCCCAGTGTTGTCGCGTGACGATAGGCGTGGGAGCGTGCGTAGCCGTAGCCATATTGTGGATAGAAAGCGGCTGCAAGGTGTTTTTCATATTGTTGCTTGTTGTCGGAGCGGACGTGTTTGTAGCGGCCGAGGAGAGGACGATCGAGATCTTCGAAGCTGCGCAGTGTTTGAATGTATTCGACAGCGAGATCGAGATCGTAGGAGAGAAGCTGTTGCTGCAGGTGTATGTAGGCGGTGTTCCATGGAAGCGTGCTGTGGGCGCCTTTTGCGAGCTCTTTTCTCCAGGAGAGAAAGTGGTCGAGATATGGTTGGAGATTTTCGTTTGGATGAGATTCCATCGATTGTCCCATTAGGAAAGTGGTGAGAAGTTGCCATTTGTGACGGATCCAAAACTCACGAAAAAGCTCTTTTTCTTTTTGGTCTAGGTAGTCGATGAATGGTTTGGCGTATTTTTTTTGTTCTTTTTCTTGTGCGCGCACTTCTTTTAGGAATTCTTTTTGATTCGTTTCCCTCCATTCTTTAAAGGAGAGCTCGTGGAAGAGCTCTTTGGCCATCTCTTGAACGACACTTGAGACCGTTGCCATTGAGGCGGAGGATTCTCGATAAGAGACGAGCGATTGTTTTCCTGCTTTGGCGAGAAGAGCTTCGGAAAACCTATCGGCAGGGACAACTGTGCGATTGAGATCGACATAAAGAATTTTTTCAAATGTCGTTGCCATGTCGACAGTGTAGAGCTCGATCGTTTTTTTAAGCTCCTCCACTTTTGCACGACTACGTTGCAAGTTCTGTTGAAGACGTTGTTGCGCAGAGGCACCCAGACGCCTTCCCGACCCTGGATACCAGAGTTCAAAGATCACCGAGAGACTTGTTTGGCCACTGATGGCGAGAAGTTGGTCAACGGCACGTTGAAGAATCACTGCATTCTCTAGGCGAGGATACGTTTTAAATGCGGCGATGATCGGACTTTCCGCTGGCAGGATCATTGAAAGGTAAGTATTCCAATCGATTTTCTTTTCTTCTTGAGAGATCCCATATTTGAGATCAAAACGCTCCCGCTGCAAAGGCCGCCGCTGGTCCCAGATATCGCCGATGTAGTGTTCTGTTTCGAACCAACGGATGACATTTGCTTGTTTTTTCTTATTTACTTGAGGATCGCCTGAGGCGATGAAGTCGTTAGGGTTGAATCGGGGGTAGGAGGCCATGGCGAGCACTTCACCATTTGTTGGATCCATGACAACGATTGCGCCGCCTTTGATCCATGGCTCTTTGGGGGAGAGCGCGGCTTTTCCATTTTTTGTGACACGGGCGCGCCGTATTTCTTCATTTTTGATGAGCAGCTCTTCGGCAAATTCTTGAAGCTCGGCGGAGATCGTCAGGACAAACTGTTGGCCGGGGACCGCGTCGCGCGAGCCTGGTTGTTCGCGTTGGAAGTTTCCTTTTGCATCGGAATAAAATGTTTTTTTACCTTGAAATCCGCGGAGTTCTTCTTCGAAGTATCCTTCGATTCCTGTTTTACCGACGTAGTCGTTGATGCTGTATGCTTTTTGTTTGAGAGCATCGTAGCGTTCTTGGACTGCTTGGGCCGTGTCGAATCCTTCGGGGAGGGCGATATCCTCTCCCAGTTCTAGGCGTGCGATCGATTCTTCTAGCGATTTTAGTTCTTGGATGATGTGTTCGTATTCGTTGCGGTTGATGGCGCCTAGGTAGCCGATGATATCGGCGCCGACATTATCTAAGGGATAGTGCCGTTTGGGAAAGCGGCGCACTTGGATCCCTAGCCAGTCTTTTTCTAGCATTTTGAGACGATAGTATTCTTGTTCTGAAATTTCTTCTTTGATGACGAAAGGAAGGTGGTTGTAGAGAGAGGCTTTGCTATGGATTTGGTCTTCAAGACGAAGAGGATCTAGGCCGAGTTCTTTTCCTAGTTGTTCTGCGAGTTCGTGAATGTATTCGCGCCGCTTAAAGTAGCGAACACGCTTTCCTTCGTCGTCGATACGCCATGCCACCGTCGGGACTTGTTTGATTTGGGCATAGAGAACAGCGGCTTGGTAGCGTACTTTGTTGACGGCGAGAGAGATGCCAAAGCGGTCACGAATGGTGGCGCGGGCGGCGGGCTCCATGACAACGCGCCGCTGCGGCTTGCGGGATTCCTCTATCTTCATCTCATGCTGGACGATGGCGAGATGCCAACAGCGCAGGGCGATCAAGATCATGGCGATGATGATGATGTTGAGAATGCGATTTGCTTTAGTAGGAATATCTTGAAAGTGTAGATCTCCCCTTCCCGACATTCGCCTACGTTTTTGCTGCATCTGCTGCCTAAATTAATATGTATATAACTAAAACAGTCTCTATTGGCATATTTTATCAACGCAGAGGCGCAGAGCCGGGGAGACGCAGAGAGAAAGAGAGAGAAAAAATTTACCACAGAGCTCACAGAGTACACAGAGACAAACTATAAATTTATTCCATGAATTTGCAATTATACACAAATGAATTCAAAAATTGGCTTTTTGAGCATGTCAAAGCCCCGGGATTCACCGATCGAAAGTCGGTTCATATTATTAATATTAAACGACTTTTGATCGGTGAATCGCGGGAGCTTTCACATCGCTCAAAAACCGATTCTTGATTTCACTTGTGTATAAGTAATTATTATCTGTCTCTGTGTTCTCTGTGGGCTCTGCGGTAAATTTTTCTTTTTTTCTCTGCGCCGTCTCGGCTCTGCGCCTCTGCGTTAACTAAATAATCTAAGTTGTCCCTATACCAAATTTTGTATTTCGATATTACTCCAACTCGTATAAAATTTTCTACACAACCATGAGCGACAGGGAATTTCTTTAATGCAGGTGACACTAAGTAACAGAGTTGAACAGCTATATGAGCTTCTGAAGCAGCAGCTCTTTGGTACCGGCATGACCTGTTTTGCGCGCCGCTTGGTGATCGTTCCTAGTCCGGCAATGAAAGCATGGCTCATGCTGCGCTTGGCGCAGGATCCTGAGGTCGGCATTGCGGCAGGGATGGAAGTTGTTTTCCTTGAGCCAGGGATTGGATTGTTGACTGCGCTTTTTCATGAAAAAAAAGAGCATGTTCCGTCGGTTTTGGAGATGGCGCTTAAAATTGAGAGTGAGATCCGCGCTGTGGTCCGGTCCCCGGCGGCGCCACCCGTTTGGCAGCCCTTGTTTCATTATCTGAAAGTGCTTGCTGGAAAGCCTTTAACGCGACGCAGTGAGCGCCGCCTCGTCAAATTGTCGGAAATGCTTGCGCGCCTCTTCCGCGAGTATGGCCGTTATGGCGGTGAGATGTTAACGAAATGGGAGAGTGAGCCCGTCGCCCATTGGCAGCAGGCGTTGTGGTGTGCGTTATTTTCTGAAAGATGGACCTATCCTTACCGTGAATTTGCGAAGCCACTCAATAGCCCTCCCATGCGTGAAACGCAGGTATTTTTGTTTGCGATCAGCTTTCTTTCGACGTCGCAGCATCAGTTTTTTAAAAAAATTTCCAACATTATTCCTGTGCATTTGTATCTGCTGTCTCCGTGCTTGGCGTATTGGGGAGATATCCGTTCTGATCGAGAGAATAAGGCACTGCAACGCTTTTGGAAGAAGAAAGGCATCTCGAAAGAGCAGGAGCAGGCATTAGAGGAGTTTTTGCGGGATCGGAATCCATTATTGGCGAACTTTGGAAAGCTTGGACGCCATATGGCCGAGCAGATTGAGGAGTTTGATGAGAGAACGACCGAATCGTATTCGCTTCCGCATGCGTGCCTTACGCATCCTTTGTATGAGGAGATGATCGATTATGAGCAGCTATACCATGACGAGGATCAGCCCCTTACTTTATTGCGGATGGTGCAGGCCGATATCGCGCTGTTGCGAAACCCCTCGATGAAAGAAAAAATTTTATTAGATATGCGTGATCAGACCATACAGATTCATGTGTCGAGCTCACGCTTGCGTGAAGTGCAAAATCTTTATGACACCCTCATGGCATTGATCGAAAAAAATAGGGAAGAAGACCAGCCAATTGCGCCTAGTGATATCGTTGTGATGGCGCCGAATATTGTCGCCTATGAACCGTATATTCGCGCTGTCTTTGAAGCGGAAAATAGTGTGCTTGGATGCCAGATCATGGACCTTACCGTTCCGTTGCAGAGTCGCCTGGTTCAGGGATTTCTTCATCTATTAACGCTGCCTTCAACACGATGGGAAGCGTCCGCCTTGCTCCACCTTTTTGAGCATCCGGCATTTCAGCGGAAGCAGGGATTGACGCGCGAAGAGGTTCGTTGGATTGGAGAATGGACGCGAGAGGCGGGGATACGGTGGGGAAAAAATGCGGGGCATCGCAGCGAGATTTTGGGTGAGGAGCGAACTGCACTAGTCGGGACGTGGGAGCATGGCTTTCATTTAATTATTAGAAGTTTAGTTTCTACACCGATGGAAGAGCGGGGGATGCTGTCGGCAATCCATGTGGAAGCCTCTCAGAGCCCTGCGTTAGGAAAATTTATTTTATTGATTCGTTCGTTGTATGCTGACCTTACCTCATTGAATAATGGAAGCCTTTTGACGTTGGACGAATGGTCGACCTATCTTGAGTGCTTGTTGGAGAGCTATTTTGCGATCGATTATAAGGAAGAGAGTGAGGAGACAGAGCAGCTGCTGTTGCGTCGCCATATCCAGGCGTTGAAGCATGCGCATCGACAGTTGGGAGACGAGAAATTTCCTTTCGAGAGTATTAAATTGCATTTGACCGCTTCGTTGGAGCAGGAGCAAGTTAGTTATCGCGAGCACCATTTGCAGGCGGTGCGCTTTTGTTCGATGCTGCCTATGCGGGCGATTCCTGCAAAAGTTGTGGCGTTGATGGGAATGGAAGAGGGGGCGTTTCCGAAGTGTAGCCAAGTTGTATCGTTGGATTATCTGCGTAAAGAAGAGCCTGTTGATTTTTGTCCTTTGCAGACCGACTATGACCGTTACCTATTTCTGGAGATGCTGCTGTCGGCACGGGACACCTTTATTTTGAGCTATTGTCAAGCGGAAGATCAGCCCCCCTCAACATTGGTCGCAGAATTGGTTCACTATTTGGATCGTGCCTGCCTCGTCGGTGAGGGAAGTTTTTCCTCCTGTCGCATTTATGAGCATCCATTCCTTGCGTATGACCACCGCTATTTTGAGGGAGACTCGTCCTTTAAAAGTTATTCGGAGGAGCGTTATCGCGCTGCTGTCGCCTACTATCGTCCGGATAAAACTCCTTCTCATCAGTTTTTGGATCCTCTTTTAGAAAAATTTATTGATGAAAAAGAAGAGAGCATTTTGAATCTACGCCAAATTGCGGCGTTTGCCCGGAATCCGCTTAAAGTCTACTTCAATCAATCACTGAATATTTACATTCGCGAAGAGGACGAGTCGCAGGACGATGAGAATATCGTTGTTTCCCACAAAGATGCCGCTGTAATGGCGCGGGAGGGGTTAAAGCGGTCATTGCCGTCCATTTTCCGCGATGCAGAAAATCGAGGCCTTCTGCCTAGTGGAGTATTCAAAGACATTGCGCAGGAAAAGATTAGTGAGGACCATTCGACGATTGTAAAGACGCTGAAAGAGGTCGGTATTGCTCCTGACGGACTTTTTGAAATTGTCTTTTCTTCTTCGCAGGAGACAATCGAGCGCCAATCCCCTACACGTTTTTGTGTTCCTGCACTTTGTGTGGAGCACGCCAATAAACGCATCCAAATTGTAGGAACGCTGCCCTTAGTTTCTGCGGAGGGACTTGTTGCGTTTGTTGAAGATAAGGAAACGGATATTTTTAAAATTTTTCCAGAATTCATTATCCTTTGCTGCGCAATAGAAGCGTATGGACTTCCTATTTCTCCGCGGCTCATCCCGATGAAAAAAAATACGAAGGGTGTGGTCAAACACTTGCATGACTGTCCGCGAGAGCTGCTTTCAAAATTTTTATCCTTCTTTTTCGATGCCGTACATCATCCGTGTCCGCTACAGCCAGAGTGGATGGCAGAGCTGTTGAAAGGATCGGACACCTCTTTTGCGAAGGTTGTGGAAGATGCTTTTGACAACCATCAAAAACCGATTTACAATCCGTATATCTGCTGGATTGCGCCTACGGGTGATGATTTAGATGCTGCGCAGCTTCACGAGCGGTGGAAGAGACCGATCGATCTCGCCTACGGAGAAACAGAACGGGCATGGTTTCCCAAAAAGGAAAAGGGAGTCGCTAATGAAAAGTTTTAACGTTCTGGACTCCGCACTAGACATCCACAAAAACTACCTATTAGAGGCCTCCGCAGGGACAGGAAAAACTTTTTCGATTGAAAACATTGTTGTGCGCCTCTTGATTGAGAAAAAAGAAAATTATGTTCCTCCAAGTTTAGAGCAGATTTTGGTGATGACCTTTACGAAGGCTGCTGCGAATGATTTGAAAGGGCGTATTCGAACAAATATCCAATCGACCGTCAGTGCGATTGAAAATGCTATCGAGACCGCGGCTCCCCCTTCGATCGATTACCTTCTCCCCTTCTATGAAAAAGGAGAGGCTGCACTGCTAGAGGCGAAACGTTCTTTGGAAAGGGCGTTGTTTTGCTTCGAAGATGCCCACATTTTTACTTTGCACGGATTTTGCGCGCGGATGTTGCGCGATCATGTGTTGGAAGGCGATGTGGCAATCAATGGGCGCGGCGGAGAGGAGAAGTTGCCGCATACAGAGCTGGCGCAAATAGTAAAAGATTATTTTAAAATAGGGTTGTCCTCCGATCAATTCAGCAAAGCACAGGTAGCACGCCTCCTAAAAGAACATGGCGGCGATGGAGAAAAATTAGAAAAATCCTTATTGAAATTCGCTCTCATGGGAAAAGAGGTGGCGGTGCGTCCTCCTTACCATGAATTGTGGGATGCATTTAAAGCGGCGATGCACCGCATTAAATCGACAGGGATCGATCCAACAAAGTTGCATGCCGACTGCGATACCCTCTTTCCCTGTTACAACATCAGCGGATTCAAAAATTGCGAAGAAAAGATCCACGCCTTTATTGGATTGTTCGAACAAGAAGAATGGGGGGAGGCAGCTTTCGAGCAGCTTATTGAGGATGGGTTGCTTTTTGTCGATTTCTTTGCTCCGTCCAATCGCAAAAAACGAGGCGTACCTCCTCTGGCAGCTCCTTTACATTATCCCGACATCCTATCACTATTTGAAGAGGAGCTGAAGCCTATCGTTGAAGAGGCGCGGCATCCCGCGGCAATTGAAGTGCGCATGGCATATGGATGCAGAAAGCTGATTCAAAGTCGACTTTTTGAAGAAGAGAAGATGACCTTCGACGATCTTTTGACGGCGATGCGCACGGCAGTGAAAAATCCGTCCTTTGCTGCACTGATTCGCAGCGCATACCAAGGAGCGATTATTGATGAGTTTCAGGATACGGATCCTGTGCAGTGGGAAATTTTTTATTCCTTGTTTTTGAATGATGCCTGGAAAGGATGTTTGTACATTGTGGGGGATCCCAAACAGTCGATCTATGGATTCCGTCAGGCAGATATCTATTCGTATCTTGATGCTGCCGATGCGGTGGGACAAGACAATGTGGCTTCACTCGACACGAACTATCGTTCCGTTCCAGCTCTGTTGGAAGCGCTGAACACCCTTTTTTCTTCCGATACTGCGCCAGGACTGATTGCCTTGCCCAAACGTCAGTGTGCGCTGCCTTACCATCCTGTAAAATATCCAAAAAATCCTCCGGAAAGTCCATTAAAAGATGGTAATGAAGCACTGCATTTTTTTATTGGAAAAGTAAAGGTCACGCGGTCCAATGCCCACCCGCGCAAAGAAGCCGAAGCGCAGCTTTTTCTTCCTTATATCGCAAAGGAAATTTTGCGCCTTCATCAGGAACAAAACATTAATTTCCAACAAATTGCGATTCTTGTTTCGGATCGCTACCAAGCAAAGCATGTCGAGCGTTTTCTATCGGAGTATAAAATTCCGTGCGCCCTTCAGCGAAATGGATCGTTGTCCGAGTCACGTGCGCTGGACACGTTAAAAGAATTAGTTGTCGCCGTATTGACCTTTCACGATGAAAGTGCCGTCAAGATTGCTCTGGGGGGGCGATTGATTGGATGGACTAATCGACAGTTAGCGAGTATTGATGACCATAAAAAGTTAGAAGAGATTCTTTTAAAGTTCAATCGGTTGCAGCACACCCTTTTAAACAAAGGATTTTCTTCCTTTTTCTACCAGTTTTTGAATAGCTGCTGGCATGAGGACGCACTCACGGTCAACGAGCGCTTATTGAGGCAGGAAGGGGGAGACGAATTTTTGATCGTCCTCACACAGATTGCAGAGCTCATCATGGACGAGCAAACACAGCAGCATCTGACTGCAGATACGTTGCCAGCGTTCCTTAATACGTTTGATGAGATGCATATCAATGACGATAGCCGCCTCAACATAAAAAACGACCCCTTTCAAGAGGCAGTTAAAATTATTACGATCCACTCTAGCAAGGGTTTGGAGTACGATATCGTCTTTGCGTTAGGACTCATCAAACGTACAAGTCCACCACCACTGATCCTTTCTGTCGAGCGTGAGGGCTGTGTGAAACTGGACGCTGTCCTAGATACGGCTTCACCGGAATACCTTCGCAACTGCGAAGAAATCGATGCGGAGAAAATTCGACAGCTGTATGTCGCCATGACACGCGCAAAGTTTCGGTTGTACGTTCCTATTTTTATTGCGGAAGGAAGTAAGCCTCCGCTAGGTGCGGCGTCGCCGATGGAATTGCTTCTCGCACGCCTTGGACAGGTGCAGACAAACAGCATGGAAGAGCTGTATCAGCGTATTTTCCTGACCCCAGAAAAGGCGATCGATACTTTTATCGACTCCCATTCTACTTTTAGCAAAACAGTACTGGCAAGAGATGACCTTCCTGAGCACTGCATTGTCACAAAGTGTCCTCCCTCGCTTACCATTCCTTCCTCTTTTTCGATGCCGGGCAAGCCGTTATATCTGCACTCTTTTACGGCTCTATCCAAACACCACTATGTTAAAAATTTATTAGAAGAAAAACTTCCCGCTCCCCACAACTTTTTAGCAGAAGAGAAAACACCGCATACCCTACCCTCCTCCAGTGATACGGGAAATCTCCTCCATACCATTTTAGAAGAAATTCCGTTTAATCATCCTGACGTGGCAACATTTGTTCGTCCCTATCTCACCAAAACACCTTACGAAGAATGGTTGCAGCCTTTAACGACAATGATCGAAAATGCGCTTTCAGTTCCGTTAGATGGATTTTCTTTGCGTGAGATCCATCACAATTCCTGCTTTCGTGAAACCGAATTTTTATATCCCTGCGAAGGAGTAAGTGCCCTAAAAGAAAGCAATCAACCGTTAGGCTATCTCAAAGGGGTAATCGACCTTATTTTTTCTCACGACGGAAAGTATTATATTTTGGATTGGAAATCGAACTGGCTGGGCAGCAGTACAAAAGAATACACCCAAGAAAATCTAGCACGTGCGATGAATGAAAATCAGTATTATCTGCAAGCCGCCCTCTACAAAGAGGCAGCAAAACGCTATTTACGCCTGATCGATCCACGGCCTTTCGAAGAAATCTATGGCGGCGCTTTCTACCTTTTTCTTCGTGGCATCGATCCGAGCCCAACCGAACATGCATACGGGGTAATTAAAATTGAGTAAACAACATGCACTAGTAGAAAACGAAGGACTCGCCCACCAGCTTTTTCAAGAGAAAGCAGGAAAAAAATTGGGAAGTGAAAAGGCGTACGCGTGGCCACTTTTGTCTGCTTTATTACAAAAAAAACAATTGCCCTACATTGACTTTGCCATTGCAGAAAAGCTTCTCGGAGAAGAAGGCGAAGAAGCGCACGCGGCCTTCCTTTGCCACCTTTCCCTTGCATCACGAGAGGGACACCTGTGCGTGACGTTAGAAAATGAAGCGATTATTCCTTCGCCCGAACTTTTATGGAAAGCGTGTCACGAGGAATCCACTGCTTTAGCAGAGATCCAACAAGACGATTTATCGACACTTTCCCACTTGATTGTAAAAGGAGGAGAGTCGCTGCCTAAACGTCTCTACGAAGGAATAAATGGGCTTCCCTTATTGAAGCGGGACGGAAACCGTATCTACTTCTTTCGTCACTGGTCATGCGAAACGCTTTTTCTCGATCATTTTTTTCGCTTACAAGAAACGATTCCAAAAGTGTTTCCAAACGAGCAATTATTAAAAGAAAAAATTGATAACCTGATCACAGAAAAAAAGCTGCTTCCCGAACAGGCTCAGGCCATTGCCAATATCACGTCGCATTCGTTATCCATCCTATGCGGCGGACCCGGCACAGGAAAGACCTACACCGCAGGAATGCTTCTTAAACTCCTCTGGCAAGCGCTTTCGACGGAGCAGCAACAGCAATTTAAAATGGCGATTGCTGCGCCAACGGGAAAAGCAGCCTCCAACTTGCAGGCAAGCCTTAATCGAGCAACGGAATCTTTGACTGACTTCCCCTCTCTGAAAGCAAAAACGTTGCATACCCTTCTTGGAAAAGAGTTGACGACAGGGGTGTTGGACGCTGATCTTATTTTGGTTGATGAGAGTTCGATGATCGACGTGCACATGATGGCAAAACTGTTTCAGGCGATAAAGCCTGGGGCGCGTTTGCTTCTTTTGGGGGATCCTTTTCAGCTTCCTTCTATCGAAGCCGGTTCTCTTTTTGCTGACATTGTCGAGGCGTGTGCAAATAAATCAAATTTAACGACGTTGAAACACTGCATGCGCACCGAGCTTAAAAGCATCCTCGCCTTCGCTGATGCGGTGAATAAGGGAAATTATTTGTTCGCAAAAGAACAGCTCACCGCGGATCCTTCTTCTCTGCATCATCATCCGTTAGAAAATGAGAGAGAGATCCGTCCCCTTCATCTCGCCCTGCTAAAAACTGCTCTTTCGCACTATCCGCATACCTTATTGCCTGGGCAGGATCCTATTCCCCTGCTTCAACAATTTTCTCGCTATCGCATTTTATCTCCTTTGCGCCAGGGACCTTTGGGAGTGGACCAGCTCAATCTTTTGTTTTTAAAGGCCCTGGCCAGTCATCAAAAAGAGGGAACTCTTTTTATTGCTCCTATTATGATTGCAACAAACAATCATCGATTAGAACTTTTTAATGGGGAAGTGGGACTTCTGATAAGAAAAAGCCCTGCTTTTCAATCGTTTGAAGAAGGCGATTATGCGCTCTTCCCTTCGCAGGATCCAGAAAATCCGATTCGATCTATTCCCGCAGTGCTTCTTCCTCGCTTTGAATATGCGTATTGCCTTTCTGTGCACAAAAGCCAAGGCAGTGAGTTTGAAGAGTTGTTGTTGTTGCTTCCCGAAGGAGCAGAGCTTTTTGGGCGAGAAGGATTTTATACGGGAATCACGCGAGCGAAGAAAAAACTTACGTTATGGTGTAACGAAAAGACAATGCAAACAGCAATTAAAAACCATTCTCGACGACATTCGGGAATTCACATAAGGACCCAACAATGAAAAAAACAATTGCTTTTCTATCGACAGTGTTTACTGTGGTGTACAGCTGCGTGTGTGCGGAAATTATTGAAACGAACAGCATTTGCAGGATTCGCGAGTACATTACCCCCGAATCTTTAGTCATTTTTGACATCGATAATACCCTTATGGAACCCTCGCAGACCCTTGGAAATGACCAATGGTTTTACCATCGTTTAAAGCAGCATAAAGCCGCGGGAATGAATGCAGAAGATGCACTGGAAAAATCATTGGCAGAATGGTATGCCGTGCAGAACGTGACTAAAGTGAGACTTGTGGAGCCTTGTGCTGCCGACCTTATCCAAAGCTTACAAAAAGATAACTACACTGTGATGGGACTGACCACGCGCGGATTGGGGCTTTGCCGAACAACCATTTATCAATTGAAAAGCTTGGGAATCAATCTGGGTGTCACCGCTCCTACCCATGAAGAGTTCCATTTTATGAACTGCAAAGGCGTCCTTTTTCGCCAAGGAATTCTCTTCACTGCTGGAAGCAATAAAGGAAAGGCGCTTGCGAAGTTACTACATAGGATTGGAAAACAGCCCAAAAATATCGTGTTCATCAACGATAAAGCAACGCATTTGCGAGAAGTGGAAGAAGTTTGTGAACAATATAATGTTCCGTTCATTGGCCTGCGCTATGGCTTTCTCGATGCAACGGTGGCAGCGTTTAATCCAGAAATCGCAGACATCCAATTCGAAGCCTTCGGACAGATCCTTTCCGACGAAGAAGCCGCCCACCTCCTGAACCTCAGAAGCTAATCAGCCACGCGAAGCAGCCGCTAGTTTTTGGTCGCGGATGCGACCGTAGCGTGTAGCCACAGGCGTAAGCCTGTGGT
>CAYIYO010000046.1:0-15262 GCA_964367715.1 uncultured bacterium | reverse complement strand
TATAATAGTAAGAGGTAATGTCAACTACTCTCGCCTAAAGGCGAAAGCTTGTAGCTGCCCGTCGAAACCGACGCTACCATCGGGTGTTGACATACCCGTATTAGCGACAACAGACGCTAATAGCTGCGAGAGAGTGCTGCGAGCTTCCACAATTGTAAGGCTTTACCTTTTCGCCATGGTTTAGCGCCTGAGACCGAAGCCATTGCAAACCCATGCTTTAAGGCGAAAAAAAATTGTACTAAACTTAAGGAATTAAAGCAAAGTAAAGAGGAACGAGGTTTCCTCCCAGAGCTAAAGCACTGGGTTTCCACCTCGTCAATTGGATAAATTAAAAAAGAAAACCCCACTTTCTCCGGAAGAAAGTCGATTTGTCAACCAGGCGAAAGCAAAATTAGCCAAAGAAATTAATCAATTTTCAATGCCGAAAATGATAGGGAGTGCATTTAAACGTCAAATTGTTAGTGGTGCTGAAGCTGCAAAAACGCGCGCCGCCTATGCTGCAGCCGACCTTTTATTGGGTCAGCCACTAAAAGACGAAAATGGGAATCTTGTTTCCTACTTTTGCACCGCCTATGCGATGACTCTGTTACAAGGAACAACTTTTCTTTCTTGCTTTAATGAATCTGAACAAGAAATGTATCAAAAATGTAATAGGGACATAATAAAAGATATTATTTTAAAGAGAATGGAAAATCATAATCATGCTTTATACAAAGTATACGATGCCAACGAATTCATGAAAATCGATGCTTCCAATACGCAATCGTATTTTGCGGGACAAATTTTTAACCGCGCAGCCCGTTCTCAATCCATGACTCAGTAAACATGTGGTGGAGGACGCTCCCCTCTTTTCCTCTACATGGAATTGTGGGGAGACTCAGCTGTCCGGAAGGACGTATCCCTTGAGCACTTTCTGCTTGTGCTGAGGCCCAAAAGCTCTCTTGCATCTCTTCTTGTGAAATCATTTTTGAAAACGGCTGCTGCGCCATCTGAAGCGTGTGGGCAATCATCTTGCGCATGTCGCGAATAAACGATAAAAAATAGTGTGAAAGAGCGGCCCGCCCTTCCTCTGTTGGAAACTGTGGATCTTTAATTGAGATCTGCAGTACCTCAAGGCGCGCCCATAAACTTTCCGCGCAGGCGCGATATTCTTCTGGCTTTTGAGTAGAAAAGCGTAATCGACTCATCGCAAGGGTAATCTGCCGTCCCTCTTCCATTGCAGCACTTACTGCAGGCGTGTTTAGGACCGGACGAAACGCTTCTGTCCATGTTTCGAAGCAGCGCACCGGATCTATCCCCAACCAGAGTGAGGCGCCTGCTGTCCATAGACCGGCATCCAAAAAAGAACCTTGAACAGGGAATGCCGGAGCAAGATGAAGGGCTCCCTGAAAATGAAGAGGATTTAATCGTGAATGAATGTGCTGCAACATGTCGATATTCACATACGGCCATAGTCCCCCGCCCTGTGCCACTGCACCTGCATTGATGATGGGCAATAGAGGCGTTCGAGAAGGAATCGGATCCGTACGAAAAAAATTCCATAACGGATGTAAAGGAAGGTGGTCATGCGTCGGTTCGCCGGCAACGGCGGAAAAAGCAATCGTCGTGCGCGGACCTGCATCGTCAATAAGAGCAGGTAGCCAGTGCATCTGCTGTGTGGCATCTGTGTGATCTTTTGTCGGAATATAAAAAATTAATTTCTTATTTTTTTCGATGATTTTTTCTAAGAAGCGCATTTCTGCGCGTACAAGGTCGGCGAGTGTTGCATCCCGTGCGGCGGGGTCTCTAAAAAAATGAGAGTTGAGAAGGCCACTCGTCCATAAAATTGCTTGAGCAGAAGACTTTGTATCAAAAAGTTTTTTTATACTTTCACTCCACGCCTTATCAAGAGGGCAAAAAGGAGCATCTGTATTGGCCAGCGTAAGAGTCACTTGAATTTTATGATTTTGCAATTCCTGGATATCCGTCTCGTTTAATGAGCAGCTGTCGGCAACAACAGTGTTATGTCCGGTTTCGAGAAGACGACGGGAAATGGCAGAAGAATTGGACAAAGGAGTGGATGAGGAGATCCATACTCCCCTAACAGGAAACTTTGGCGACACATATTTATTTGAAAGAAGCGTGTGGTGACCACTTTTTAAAATTGCTGCTGCATAGGTTGCGCCGTAGACCGCGCCTAACACTCCTTCGGCATCGACTTGCCATTCGCGTGCCATGGGACGAATCCTAAACGCCTCTGATGTAGGGTTTTCTCCAATGGCGTAGCAGCGGATTGTGGGACGGGAGCATCCCTTTGGAAAGCGGTGGTATTCTTGAACGATTCCTTTTGCGATCTCTATGACATTCTTCATGATTTTTAAAGGCCAATTTGCTAGTTTTAAATGTATCCAGAATCTTACAGCAGAAAATTTCATATGTCGAGTCTTTCCAAATCAACAAGCGGTAGTCGAGTTCTTCTTTCTTCACCCTTAGAAGTGAAAGAACGGTTTCCCCTAGTTGAAAAGACCCGGCATTTTATTGAGGAGTCGCGTGCGACTATTAATAAAATATTGAAGGGAGAAGATACGCGTTTGCTGTTGATTGCGGGGCCGTGCTCTATTCACGATGTGACGGCAGCTAAGGAGTATGCGATTCGTTTAAAGAAATTGGCCCAGGAGAGCGCGGACCATTTTTTTATTGTGATGCGAGTCTATTATGAAAAGCCGCGAACAGCAGTGGGATGGAAAGGACTATTGAATGATCCCACCTTCGACGGGACACACGACATTCAAAAAGGACTGCACCTGACACGACAGCTGTTGATGGCCCTTGCTGAAATTGGAATGCCCTGCGCTGTGGAGTTTTTGGATCCTTTGACCTCTGTCTACTTTTCTGACCTTGTCTCTTGGGGATGCATCGGCGCACGGACGACAGAGTCGCAGCCACATCGCGAGATGGCCAGCGGACTTCCTATGCCGGTTGCTTTTAAAAATAGCACTGCGGGGAATCCACAAATTGCCGTCAATGCCATCCTTGCGGCGAGCCATCCGAATACTTTTGTTGGTATAAATGAAGAAGGCAAAATCTCTTTAGTGAAGACGCAAGGAAATGTCAATGCTCACCTTGTGCTGAGAGGCGGAGAAGAAAATTCTAATTATGATCCGGCTTCGATTGAACATGCGCTGCAGCTGTTGAAGGCATCGGAAATTCCGGCCCGCGTTCTTATCGACTGCTCTCATGATAACTCGAGACGCCGCCACGAAAATCAACCCTTTGTCTTTCAGTCCGTCATCCATCAATACATTGAAGGAAATAAAAATATTCGCGGCATTTTGTTGGAAAGCAATATTGAAGCGGGAAAGCAAGAGCATCCGCTGAAAGGCGTGCAGCCGTTGCCGTACCTCTCATTGACGGATTCTTGCTTGGGATGGGAATCAACAGAATATCTTGTCCGGTGGGCGTTGGAGCAACTTTTAAATGAAAAAGAGCTATGCCAACACTCTTAAAAAGAATCTGCCTCTACTTTCTCTTCTTAAGTCCTTTGTTAATGACAACAGGATGCATGAAACACCACTTGCATCTGCAAACCGACTATTTAAGCCGGGAAAATTTAGCGAGTTATCATGTCGGAACCCCCGATCCTTTGCTTTATTGCCCTCCTATTGGTCAGCGCCTCATTATGTCATGGTCGGTTCCTCGCGAGTGGCTGCGTGAAGAAGAGTTGAAAGTTGCGCTGCATCTTATTTATCGCAACCACACCCAAGAATATAAAGAAATTTTTTTAATTAAAAGCCATGGACTCTATCTCTTTACGTTAATCAACGAGGATTATTTTGAAAAAGGGGGTATTCTTACTTACAAAGCAGAGTTGATAAAAGGCGATCAAATTTTAGATGAATGGTGCCACCAATTATGGACTGATCTTATCCTCATCGATCCCCCTCCACCCGAAGAAGAAACTGATGACGACAACGAAGATGATGACGAGGTAGAAAAACCAAATGTTGAATCACGAGCGGTATATTCCGTTGTAATTCCGCATCTATTCCATTAATGTAAAAAAAACATTAACCAATGGATTCGTATGTTTACTCTAAAATACCGACAACGTGTTCCTCTGTCCTTAGAAGAATGCTGGGAATTTTTTTCTTCTCCAGCTAATTTAAAGACCATTACTCCGACTCATTTAGACTTTAAGATGAAGTCGGCTTCGTATGAAGGAAAAATGTATCCGGGCCAACTCATTGCTTATACCATTCGGCCGGTGCTTAACTTTCCTATTGAATGGGTGACTGAAATCACGCATGTAGAAGAGTTAACATATTTTATTGATGAACAGCGATTTGGACCGTATAAATTTTGGCACCATGAGCACCGCTTTTATGCAATTTCCGGTGGTGTTGAAATGGTCGACACCATCTCCTATAAAGTTCCTTTTGGTTTTTTAGGAAAGTTACTTAATCATTTAAAAATCAAAAGCGACATAGAAGAAATCTTCGCATACCGTCGAACCAAATTAGAAGAAATTTTCGGTATCTATTCCGAATCATAATGAGAGGTAATGATGTTAGAAGCCATCCCGGACCTTGCCCAGCTAGCGACTAAAATCATGCGAGAAAGAGGGTTAGATCCAGATTTTTCCAGTGAAGAATTAGAGCAACTCTCTCACATTACCAAGCCAGCATCCTGTACAACTGATTGTGATGATTTGCGTTCTTTGTTGTGGTGTTCGATCGACAACGATGACTCGCAGGATTTGGATCAGCTCACCTATGCCGAAAAAACGCCGACAAATAAAAAAATAGTATGGGTCGCAGTAGCCGATGTGGCAGCATTGGTTCCAAAAGACTCTCCGATAGATCTTCATGCAAGACTCAACACCACTTCTGTTTACACACCAAAGAAAATCTTTCCAATGCTTCCGGAAAAGCTTTCGACGAATCTTACCTCTTTAAATGAAAATGAAGACAGGATAGCGATGGTTGTAAAGATGGAAATTGACGACAAGGGAAACATCGAAAATTCTTCAATTTCTCAAGCACGCGTACACAATTATGCTAAACTAACATACAGTGGTGTAGGAGCATGGTTAGAAGGGAAAAATTCAATTCCTCAGAAAATTGAACAGGTAACTGGTTTAGAAAATGCCCTTAAAATACAACATGAAGTCGCGCAGTTGTTAAAGAAAAAAAGGCATGCGGCCGGATCCTTAACATTGGAATCGTCCGAAGGGCAAGTCAAAGTAGAAGGAAATAATGAAATTGTCATTCAATCTTCTACGCATAACTTTGCTCATCAGCTTATTGAAGAATTTATGATTGCGTCAAATATGTGCGTCGCAAATTTTTTTAAAAAAGTCCGGATTCCAAACCTAAGACGCGTTGTGCGTATTCCTAAATATTGGAATCGCATCGTAGAAGTTGCACAGACATATGGAGAAAAGCTTCCTTCTGAACCTGATTCTAAAGCACTTGATGCGTTTCTTATTAAACGCAAAGCGGCGGATCCTGATGCATTTCCCGACATTTCTCTGACGATCATCAAATTATTAGGTAAGGGCGAATACGTCGTAGAAAATGGGGATGCACGTGAGACCGGACACTTTGCTCTTGCATTGTCTGACTACACGCATTCCACAGCACCGAATCGACGCTATCCCGATCTCATTTCGCAGCGCCAATACAAAGCATATCTAGCAAAAGAGAAATCTCCATATGGATTAGAAGAATTGAGACAGCTTGCTGCGCATTGTAGCGCACAAGAAGATGCGGCGGTAAAAGTCGAGCGGCAAGTGAGTAAATCTGCGGCGGCGATACTTCTTTCTTCTGAAATAGGAAAGTTTTTCGACGGAATTATCACTGGGATAAACGAGAAAGGGACATGGGTACGTCTTTTTAAGCCTGTGGTAGAAGGGCGGATTGTGCGAGGAATTCCTAATCATCTACAAATAGGCGATCGGGTAACCGTTCAGTTAGAATCTGTGAACATTCAGAAAGGATTTATTGATTTTATTTTAAAAAATTAAATTCTAAAACATCTTCGGTGGAGGTCCTAAAATTCTGATCTTGTTTTTATTTTTTACCAAAGAGCATAAAGAGAACACAGAGAAAATGCAGTTTTTTTTCGAAGAGAGATTTTTGAAGCTAGGTTTGCTGTCTCTGTGTTCTCGGTGGGCTCTGTGCTAATTTTTTCTTAATAATTAAAATAGCTCGGAAACGGAGGCTCCTGTTTCAATGCGGCGGATGACTTCTCCTAAAAGGGGTCCAACGGAGATGATGCGGATATTTGCAGGGATCTCTTCTCTTAAAGGGATTGTGTCGGAAATGACCATCTCATCGATGATGGAATCGCCAATTGTTTTTAGTGCTTTTCCAGAGAAAACGGGGTGTGTGATCGCTGCGAAGATACGCTTTGCACCGCTATCTTTTAATAGCTGAGCGGCTTTAACTAGTGTGCCACCTGTGTCACAGATATCGTCGATGATGATCACATCAGCATTTTCAACATCACCAATCAAAGACATCGAATCGACTACACCTGCCTGGGAGCGCTGCTTATTGACGAGTGCCATTTCTGAAGTGATACCAACCTTAGCCAAATCTTCGATAAACTGACGTGCGCGCGACACTCCACCTGCATCGGGAGAAACCACAACAACATTTTTCAATTGTTTTTTCGCAAAGTAGGAAGTAAACATTTTCCCTGCATAGAGATTATCCACAGGGATGGAATGGAAAAAGCCTTGGATCTGCCCGCAATGGAGATCGATCGAAACAACGCGGTCCACTCCGCCTACTTCTAGCATGAGGGCAACATCTGCAGCAGAGATAGGAGTACGAGCGGCACTTTTACGGTCTTGTCGCGCATAGCCGTAGTAAGGGATAACAGCGGTGATACTGGCTGCCGAGGCGCGCTTGATTGTGCGGACCATTAGATAGAGTTCCATCAAGCTGTCGTTAATGCTTTGATTTTTTGAAGGGCAGTTCGATTGAATGATGTATACATTTTTATTGCGGACGCTATTTAAAATGGAGATTTGAATTTCTCCGTCGTTAAAGCGGTTTACAATAGATTTTCCTAACGATATTCCAAGGTAGTTAGCGACTTCTTCCGCAAGAGAAACGTTAGCGTTGCCGGTGAAGATGATGGCATCGGATGTGAAGCTAACGTTTTCAGGAAGGGCTGATGTTTCATTTGTTTCGTTTGCGTAAAGGGATGAGAAGTTACTGATAACAACCATTCCCATTAAGAGCATTAAGACCGTCTTTTTCATTTTTCTTTTCCTTTGATAAAATTCTTTATTTCAATTTAGAGGATCTCTTAAGAGGGAAAAGTTAATCATAATTTCCTATTTTAGTGCAATGTCAGCAATTAATTAAATTATTTATTATATAAAAAAATAAAGGCGTATTTATTGACCAAAATTTACTCTTCCCCTACCCTATTGGCTTTAATCCCTTACGCCCCTTCAGGAGCATTCATGCTAGCATATTGCGCGTCGACATTCATGACCAAGCGATGGAAAACACGAGAAGTGATGGTCGGTAACGTCGGCATTGGCGGCAATAATCCGATTCGTATCCAATCGATGACCACGTCCAATACACGCGACATCGACGCGACGATCGATCAAATCATGCGCCTTGCCGATGAAGGGTGTGAGATTGCGCGCATTACTGTTCAGGGAATGAAAGAGGCAGATGCGTGCGAAGGGATAAAAAACGGATTGCTAAAGCGCGGCTATACCATTCCCCTTGTTGCCGACATCCATTTTTTTCCGCCGGCAGCGATGCGTGTCATCGATTTTGTCGATAAAGTCCGCGTCAATCCTGGCAACTATTTGGATAAACGTGCCTCCTTCAAAACCATCGAATACGACGACCTTTCCTATGCGCTCGAACTCGAACGGATTGAAGAAAAATTCACTCCACTGGTCCAAAAGTGTAAAACATTGAAACGTGTGATGCGTATTGGGACTAATCACGGCTCCCTCTCCGATCGGATCATGAACCGTTATGGGGATACGCCTCGAGGCATGGTGGAGTCGGCACTTGAATTTGCGCGTGTCTGCAGAAAAAATGATTTCCATGACTTTGTCTTTTCGATGAAAGCGTCTAATCCCCAAGTGATGATCCTTGCCTATCGCCTTTTGGTCGCGGAGATGATTACTCTTGGATGGGATTATCCTTTGCATTTGGGTGTGACAGAGGCTGGAGAGGGAGAGGATGGAAGGATCAAGTCTGCGATGGGCATCGGTGCCTTGCTATTGGATGGCATTGGCGATACCGTGCGTGTGTCGCTCACTGAAGATGCATGGAAAGAGATTGATCCGTGTAAACGCCTCGTTGCATTAGCGGAAGCGTATGAGGGAACAGGAGTCTCTCCTTTTACAGAAACCTATCGCCACATCGATTCCCTTTCAAAACGGCCCGTCATTTTTCCCAAACAATTCGCTATGCATCGTGATGGAACGGTCATTGTCACGGCAAATATAAAGGATCTTTCTTCTTCGGAACTCATCCAACAATTAGGATGTGAGCAAGAAGATGACAAAATCAAGCTTAAAGTCTCTACTGCTGATTCGATTGTCCTCAAAGAAAATCCGCCTTCCGTCGACATCGCGAATACGCTAGAATTACTAAAAGAGCGTGGCGTCGGCATATTCTCCCAACATGTCCATGCAGGGGAAAGTGCACTCTTATCTCTTGAAGAAGCCGTACTAGCCCGAACACATCAAGATAGCCGTGAGCGCTTTGCCTTATTAGGGGCAGCGAAGACTCCCCTTGCTGTGCAGATTAAAGACGCCCCCCCTTCACAATGGGAACGCATTGAAAAGGCTCAACCTTCAATTATTTTCTTGTCACCCACAACAAATCGTCTTCACTATTGCCGCCACTTTTTTGACTGGCTGCAAAGTAAAGGCATTCAAACTCCTGTCATTCTTTCCTTTAGCTACACCTGTTCAAAAGAAGAGTTGGTTATTCGGTCGGCAGCAGAATATGGAGCACTTCTTTGTGATGGATTAGGAGAGGGCCTGTGGATCGATGGTCCCTATGAAACCGATTTTTTACGCACACTGAGCTTTAATATTTTGCAGGCAGCACGGATGCGTTCTTCCAAGACAGAATTCATTTCCTGTCCAAGCTGTGGAAGGACTTTATTTGATTTGCAAGACGTTTCAAAACGCATTCGTTCCAGAACCGCGCACCTTCCAGGCGTTAAGATTGCGATTATGGGATGTATCGTAAACGGACCTGGAGAGATGGCCGATGCGGACTTTGGATATGTCGGATCTAAAGCAGGAATGATCGATTTATATGTAGGAAAAACTTGTGTAGAAAAAGATATCAGCTTTGCGGATGCGGATGATCGTTTGATTGCATTGATAAAATCTCATGGCCGTTGGGTCGAAGCAGAAGTTAGCTCCCCCGTGTCATGCGAAAGCAGTAGTGTGGCAACTTAGGAAAGAGACGACTCGCATAGGGAATGGTTGTTGCCATTGAGGGCGACAAAAAAAGACGGTGAAGATAGATGCCACGACTGATTCGGGCACGGTACTCTTGATCCCAACGCCTTTTATAACCCGTATCGTCTCCTTTTAATGCATAGTCTGCAGCGAGAATTCCTGAGGTTAATCCCATCGCAAGGCCGTTCCCTGTAGCGGGAGGAATTACTCCGGCGGCATCGCCGATGAAAAACGCTTGGGGCCACGCCGGTTGTTGTCGAATGCCAAATTCTGGGATTGGCGCACACATCCACTGGTCAAAGAGAATGCGCCCCTTTCCTAGCGTTTCCATCAAAGACGCTGCAGCGTCACTATTAAAAAATGAAGAAGCGGTGGAGTAAGGATCTTTTGCTTGTTCTGCTGTGCAGCGAATAATTCCTGCCACATTCATGCGGTCAATTCCAATGGGGGCGATACCAAAATACGAGTGAGGAAGGAGGTGCATGAGAAGCTGATCCTGTTCTGTTATTCCTTCAAAATGTGCTTTCACACCCACATAACAAAAATGAGGAGCTTGACTTCCTGTTAAACGTCCGGTACTCACAAGAAGATGGGAGGCAGACCATTGCTCGCCCGTATCGAGCGTCACAACATAAACACCCCCTCTTTCTTTTGGGGACTCTATTTTTTCTACCTTAACCGAAGTCTTTATCTGTGCTCCGTATTGTTCTGCACGGCGTGCCAAAGCGGCATCGAGAGCATAGCGTGTGATTGTTCCTGCAGGTGTTGGTAATTGCATTTCCCAACTCTTTTTAGGAAGAATCATCTTCATTGATGTAATTGTTGATGCAATAGGAATCTCCCATTTTTCTAAGATAGGAAGCGCTTCTGGAGAAAGAAATTCCCCACAAATTTTTTGTGCGGGATACGATCCAGCTTCTAGCAGTGTGACGGCGACACCTGCTTCTGCCAAGCGATTTGCTGCGCTGAGACCGGCGACGCCTCCACCAATAATTAAAAAATTTGTTTCCATCATTTCCTTATTGTTAAGGTCCAACGAAAGGCCCAATTCCATTTGAGCGTATAGTCTTCTTTTTTATAGCCGGCTTTTTCCAAAAGAAGCATCCATTCCTTTTTGCGAAGTGCGCGTTTAATCGAAAGGCGTCCATCGTGCCAAATCAAACGATTGGGAAATAAAATAGGAGCGATTATTGAAAAGCTCACATACGCGAGGAAATGGCGTTGCAAGTCGTTGATGATCACTGCCTTCTTGCAGATACGCACGCTTTCCTTCAAAAAAACAACTAATTCCTCATCGCTCATGTGGTGGCAGACAAGCATTGTCGTTACCACATCAAAACGATTATCTGGATACTCTAACGTTTTATTTTTTTGAATTTCAAACGAGACAAATTTTTCTTCCGCTTTCGATAGATTCTGCAAAGAATGAGAAATGGCTTCTTCAGAAAGATCGACTCCAACGATTTTTGCATGAGGAAACCATCGATGAAGCATGTGGCAAAAATATCCTCCTCCACATCCAATTTCTAGCACAGAATGGAAAGGATCTTTCAATTGCGCAAACGCGCGTTTTGATGCGTGAAATCCCCCGAGCAAATGGTTGATTCGACAAAGATACTTTAAACATTGGTTGTATTCTTGCAACGTATACGCCGAAGGTCCGTGATCTAAAATTTCTAACTCCTGAGAGCGTTTATCCTGCCACATGGGGTCCCATTCTTTTAAGAAAGATTCCTTCGATAGACAATCCCGGACCAAATCCTAGTCCCACAATCCATTTTTTCTCTGAAGAAGTTTTTAATACTTCGTCTAAAACGAAAAGAAAAGTGGGACTCGACATATTCCCGTAGGTCTTGAGGACTTTCCACGACGCTTCTACTTGTTTTTCATCAAGAGAGCATGCATTTGTAATTGCATCTAGAATCGCTTTTCCTCCAGGATGTATCGCCCAGATGCATTCCTGAAATGAAATATCCGAGCCTAAAATGCGCTGAACGAAAGGGGTGATATGCGCCTCGAGTTGCTCTGGCACTGCTGCACTCAAGCGCATTTTATATCCATGATCTCCCGCTTCCCAGGTCATCAAATTTAATGTATTGGCAAGCGCAGCAGAGCCTTGGCGATGAATTTCAAAAAGGGGCGATTCTCCCGCACGCGGTACGGTGCCTACTACAATTGCTGCTGCACCATCAGCGAACAATGCATTTGCGACCATTGTATCCACTTGATGGTCCTCTTGAAAATGAAGCGAACATAATTCTGTGCAGACGACCAAAATACGGTGTTGAGGACTTTCAAGCCCCAACGCTTTAGCAATCGCGAGTCCTTTAAAGGCGCCAAAGCATCCCATAAAATTAATTCCCAACCGCTCAACCGTCAGCGAAAGCCCCAAACGCTCCATCATTAAAAATTCTATTCCCGGAGCGACCATCCCTGTGCAAGAGACCGAAATAACGTGTGTAATTGCTTTTGGGTCTCCTCCCCATCGTTGAAGAGCTGCTCTACACACAGACTCTGCTAAATTAGGAGCTTCCTTTTTATAAAAATCGTTACGTACGCTCGTTTTAGGGGTGGATGACTTTTCATCCATGCCAAAAAAGGAACCCCGAAACCCTTCTTCTAAAAAGTCTGGAACAGTTGTATGACGTTTAGTAATTGCACTGCCAGAAGTAATCCGCTTTAACAAACGCATCTGCGCCTCGTTAAATCCGAGACGACGGCCCATCGTCGGACCAAAGTTTTCTTGTGAAAGGACGTGCGGAGGAACTTCCGTTGCCAGCCCGAGAATTGTGGCATGCATGAGTATTTTCTTTGGTGAATTTTATGAATTGTTACCGAAGCTATCCTAATCGATTAATGATTAATTGTGCTTCTTCTTCATCAATTAAAATAAAATTTTTAATTTTTTCTTCGTAACAATACACCTCTGCCTTAGCAATGTCAAACCACCAGCCATGGATCCTCAACTGCTTTTTATTGAGACGTTCGCGAACAAAAGGATAGCTCGCCACGTGCTCCATCTGTTGCAACACATTGACTTGAGACATCTGATTGTGTTCGGAAAGCGAGGGATTCAACACAAAACCTTCTCTCACTCTTTTAAGCGAGGCTTCCCCATTTTTAAGCCATGCACCTAAATGAGGGCAGCAACGTGAGTCGATCCCGTTGATGATCGCTTGCATCGCCCCACATTCGGAATGGCCGCAAATGATAATGTCCGAAACATTGAGTGTAAAAAGGGAAAACTCGAGTGTCGCCTGCGTGCTGACTTCTTGCGTATCGGCAGAAAAATCAGGGACAAGGTTGCCAATGTTCCGTATAACAAAGACATCTCCCGGATTTGTAGAGGCAAAAAGATTGGGAACGACACGGCTATCAGAACATGCGATGAAGAGTGCATCGGGTTTTTGTCCTAAGGCAAGTTTAGCAAAAAGGGCGCGATTTTCTTCTGTTAGGTTTTTCCTAAAGTCGGCAATCCCTTGAATGAGTTTTTTCATTTATGGCGCTTGTGTTTTTACTAAATAGTTTTCCATATTGCCCATAGGATAGCAATCAAAAATGCTAATGTGGAAAGGCCACCTAAGTATCCGATGAGTACAAAGACACCATCATCTTTTAAAATGCCGATGCTCAAGAAGACAATCGACCATGCCGCAATCAAATTAGTGAAAGGAATGGGAAACGGGAGGGCTAAGAAGATCCCCAAAAAGAAAACAACAACCCCATTTACAATGACCATTACCCACTGTTCGCTTAGCCAGCTCATTCGCGGATGGACATACCGCTTTATTTTGTTCAAAAAATGGGTACTTTTTTGAACAATTTTCTGAATTTCTTGAGAAGAAATCGTTTTATTTAAAATAAATTGAGGAAGCCACAGCTGCTTTTTAACAATCATACGCACGCCCAGCAGAGAGATCACTAGTCCAAAAGGCAGCGACATCCCAGGAATCTGTATCGGTAAACAAAAAGGGATGCTTAAAAAAATCAGAAGAAGAGCAAGGCATTTTTCCGACAATATCTCTAAAATTTCTCTTAAAGATAGGCGCGGTGTGGTCCGAGATTTTGCTAACAAAATCTCCAAATCATCTTCTAATGTATTGAATTTTGGCAGATTTTTCATCATACCTTACAAAGTAAATCTATAGAAAAAACTTTACAAGTTTAAAATAGTAGAATACTTTTGATTTTATACACAAGTGAATTCAAAAACCGATTTTAAAAAAGAAAACCATGCATAAGCCAAACGAACTCAATAGCGATTCCCTGGGATTAAGCGAATCTATCATCATGGGAGTCGCGGGTACTGCTCCAGCCTTCAGTATTTCTGCGACAACCGGCGCCCTCATCGCTTCAGTGGGAATCCTCGCTGTGGGCACTTTTCTCTATTGCGGCATCATCATGTTTGGAATCACTCTTGCTTTTCTCCATCTTAACCGCACTCACACCAGTGCGGGCGCTTCCTTTACTTGGGTCAGCACGATTTTTAATCCAACACTCGGATTTTTCGTCGGCTGGTCATTACTCGTTTCTTCTGCCGTTTTTATGGTGTCGGGAACCATCCCTGCAGCAACAGCAACACTCGCATTGGTATCTCCGGATCGAGTGACCGATCCGATTAGTGTCACTCTTGTGGCAGCGGGATGGCTTCTTCTGGTGAGTGTCATTGTGATTAAAGGGATCAAACTTGCGAGCTATATGCAAGTGTTACTGACGGTTGTTGAGCTGGGAATTCTTTTCATTCTCATCATTGCGTCCTTTTTTTACTTTTCTTCGCATCCTGCGCAGACGCTGACGTGGCACGATCTTGCTCTCACCTCTTTTACTCCTCAATCTTTTGCTGCAGGAGCCCTTACGGCACTGTTCTTCTTTTGGGGATGGGATGTCACACTGAATTTAAGTGAAGAGACAGCGAATGGGAAAGACAATCCAGGGCGTGGTGCGATGTGGGCAATGGGGATTATTTTATTATTGTTTACTAGCTACACTGTCGTTATCCAGTTTGCATTCACCCAAGCAGAAATTGAAGCAGCAGGGACGAACATTTTATTCGCACTGGCAGAAAAGTTATTTCCCGCTCCTTACAGCTACATGGCGGTGATTGCCGTCATTCTCAGCACGGTAGGAACATTGGAAACGACCATTTTGCAATTTACACGGACCCTATACGCAAAATCGCGTTCGAAAGCGCTCCATCCTCGTTATGGCCAACTCCATAAAAAGTGGAAAACACCCTGGTTTGCGACCCTATTAATTGTTGGAATTGGACTCCTTCTCCTCTTTTTATCTTCATTTTTACCGACTGTGACAGAAATTATCACGATTTCGGTTCAGGCGATTGGATTCCAAGTCGCTTTTTATTATGGGTTAACAGGATTTGCCTGCGCCTGGCATTTTCGCAAAAGTGCTTGTAAATCGGTCGGCAATTTTATTACGATGATGGTTTGGCCACTCGCAGGTGCCTTTTTCATGGTTTTTATTGCCGTCTATAGTGTCCAAACATTTAATGTGATTACGACAATAATAGGAATTGGAGGAATCCTCATCGGCGTGATTCCACTTTTAATCAGCAAACGGCATTTCAATGACTAGCAGCACGAATTCTTCTTCCTATTTCTTAATGGGAATTCTCCACTGCGCTCTTCTATACCGCTTCTGCACGCCACTATCGGTGGATTAATTTTAGACAAAATTTTCTCTAAGAAGAAATAAATATTTAATTTTATAAAACACTTTGAGATACTGTCATTTTCTAATCAAGGATATACCGCTCGTGATTCAAAATTTGGTTTTTCGGCTGCGTCAAAGCCCCGCGGT
>CAYIYO010000045.1:4482-15411 GCA_964367715.1 uncultured bacterium | reverse complement strand
TACACAAGTGAAATCAAGAATCGGTTTTTGAGCGATGTGAAAGCTCCCGCGATTGACCGATCGAAAGTCGTTTAATATTAATAATATGAACCGACTTTCGATCGGTGAATCCCGGGGCTTTGACATGCTCAAAAAGCCAATTTTTGAATTCACTTGTGTATATCTACGCTACGGCGCGCGTTATGCCGCTGCCGCGACATTGAACTGGAGAATATTATCACTCTAAACCATTGACTTGCCGCTGCGTTGCAGCTCAATGGTTTATACTAACATTTCCCAGGCCTCCACTCCGCTGCGCTACGTTTCGACCTTCGCTGTAAGATGCCGGCTCTTCGAGCCTGATACAAACCGTTACTTACTTTGGACTCCCAAAAATGCCAAAATCCAGTATCATGGCAGCGATAAAAACCTTATCAAAGGCGCCGTGATAGTTATACGCAACTTGGGTTACTTATGGCGCAGCAATTCCCACTGGCAGTATAGTTAATAGAGTGCCAACTGCAATTGGCGATTCGCTAGGAGAATCCCCAACAGCAAATACAGGATATTGTTATGGTAATAGTGAAAAATCCTCATCAGAATCTACGAATAGTTAATTCTTAACCAATTCTTATTCAGTAGGTTGTGATCTATCGGGAATTGTTGGTTATGGGGTTGTTGCAAATTCATCTTTATTAAATATTAACATGTTTATGTTAATGTAAAAAAAAATAATATAAAAAGGTAAGAAATTATGAGTTTTAAACTAAATGTAGTAAGTTTTAATGTTGGTTCCTTGAATGATTGGCAAAATCTACATGCAAGAGCTCTTCTCAAACAAGAGAATTCTATAGAATTTAAACCAACAAATCCTAACCAATTAGAGAGACAAGAAGTTTTTAACGAAAAACTTAGAATAGAAGTGGAAAATCAAATTCAAAACAATGACCTTATTATTAAAAAACATAATGACCTCGTCAAAGCAAATTTAATCGCATTGATAGACAACTTTGCTCCGGATGTTTTCTGCCTTCAAGAATATGAAAAAAGCCGTGAAGAATATCAAAGCCTACGTAATGTCTTCCAAGAAAAAGGATACACCGTAATTGCCGCGAAAAATGACCTAGCAGTCGTTTACAAAACGAAAAAATTTAATCCTGTCAATAATGGTATTCTAACCTTTAATGAACAGTTAAATGAAGCGCAAGAGCTTTCTCCATTTCCCGCCCTCTATGTTGATTTACAAGAGATAGCTTCAAATAAAATCGTACGGGTTGTTACCGACCACGTAAAAGGTTTTTACGGGGTAGATAAAAAAAATCTGACTAATAAGAAAATAAAAAAAAACAATGTAAAAGATGATATGAGCGCTCGATTGACTGACTATATTCGTATTGCTAATGAAGGTAATACAACCGATTTTAAATCGATGAGTGGAGATGCTGCGCTAGACCTCTCTCTTAATGTTATCGACAAGGAAGATCCTGATTTTATTATCTATGGATTAGATGCCAATACAACCTCAAAAGAGGTTAGTGATAACAAAACAAAACGCCTACACCCTCAAAGAATGCGTTTATTCCAGTTATATAAATTTGTTCTTGATCCAGGCAAAACTCCTACTATTAGAGATGGCAACCATGCAGGTTCTGTAAAGTATGATTATATCGGTGCAAAATCTAATGATAATAATCATTCTGTTAGAATAATAAATACTTATATCGATGGAATTAATACAGAAGATATGCTGGACAACCCGGGAAAATTAATGAGCGATCACCTTCCCAATCTTGCTACCATTATATTCAGTCTTATTACAATTAAAAATGTCGCCGCGGTAGGGAGAGGAGAATTAGGTTTATCAATACTCACAGAAGAAATGGAAAAGTACTGGTCTAAATCCGCAGACTCCCCAGAGATTATTAAATTCTATAAAAAAGCCATCAAAGCAAAAAGGATCTATCAACAGAATAGTTTCTTTTCTCTTTGGTTCTCTTTTATACATAAACTAGGATTTGGTGCATTAGCAAAGGCAGAAAAATTAATAAGTAACATAGAAAAAGAAAAAGTAAGGGGGTCATAAGGGGGTCAGGCCTGGCATTATGGCATTTGATGCCGCACTTAAAAACTTACACCTACTAAAACATAGCCAAATAGAAAAAGGATCGCAGGATTCCAAAGGAGCCTGCTCCTTTGGCGAGGGATTATTAAGAGAGTAGAGCTCCCTTAATTGCCTGAAAGAGGAGTCGAACCTCCGACCTTCGCATTACGAATTATGCTGCGTCCCAATCCTCACAATCAACTGCAAGACATAACAATATTAAAATAACCAGGTAGCATGATTTTTCTAAATTCAACTGGACCTAAAAATGGGGCAATGTCAAATCCACAATGTTAATAAAATTTTGGGGTTAACATGTGGTCTACCAACTTTGCCTTCAAATGTGATTATCTCTTGTAAACATATAGAAAGGTTCATATTTGAAACAAAATCCCAAATATGGCGTACTTTATGATCTTCTGGTACTAAATCATCTAAGCAAAGGGATTGAAATTCATATTGATTTCGGCAAGAAGTGGCTAATTTAAAATTGGCTGGACATAGTCGTTCTGAATTGTTCATAAGTTTTTCATATAATTTCATTGTTTTTCAAATAAGCCCCCAAAACTATTCTTAGGGGCATATATTACAATCAAAATTATACAGAAATAACTATCTTATGTCACTTGTTTTTAGAGATTTATATTTCTTGTCACCCTCTTCGAGCCTGATACAAACCGTTACCTATTTTTACAATCAATAAACACGAATTTAGGAGGTGTATTTCCGGTGTAGATATACACAAGTGAATTCAAAAACCAATTTTTGAATTCACTTGTGTATACATCTTTTAGGTCTATTCTTTAAGAATATGTAAGGATTCGGTAAAGTTTAGGAAAGTGCCATAATTTTAACCAAAGTGTGTGTAGATGGATAGATGGATTTCCTATTTTAAGAATCGGTTTCGAATTAGTGTAAGCCTTTTGGGGCTTTTGGGATTCTCTCTCTCAGGCTTATTGATTGATCGAGGGTATTTTCAAACATTTCCTTTTATTTTTTCTTTTGTGGGACTCCTCCTCTTTTTTACGACGTGGGGAATGATGAATGACTTACGAAATTTTGAAAAAGAGAAGATTGCCAATCCGAACCATCCGTTGGCGTGTGGACTGCTCTATTATGCTGAGTTTGAGTTGGTGGTCCGTTATATGCAGGGGGCGCTTTTTCTTTATGGACTCCTGTTATGGCCATTATTTTCGTGGGATGCTGCCTTTACGTTTTTGTTGATGACTATTTATTTGTGGCATATTGGAAGAGATTTTTTTATTCCAAAGTGGTTGGAAAGGCACCCATTGGTGAATTTAGTGACCAGTCAAGTTGTTATATTGTTAGTTGCATTTTTTACGATTGCGATAGGGCGCCCGGCGGAGTTGACGGCGCCGGCGGTGATGTGGTATGCCTTTCTGGTTTTTGGTGCCTTTTTTACTTTTGCCATTGCGAGTAAGTTGAATCCGCAGGAGCATCCCATTTTTAGACATTTAGTGCAGTTTTATGGGTACCATCGCACCTATTATGTCGCAGTATTAATGGTTGTTATTACCGCATTTTCTGCGAGTGCATTAGGAATGGGAAAGTATCTGTGGCCGCCGGAGGCCGCGGTTGCGTTGGGTTTGACTTTTCTATTTTTTAATTCTAATCGTTATGGATTTGTAGAGAAGTTGGCGGGGATTTCGTTGCTTGTGCATCTGTGGGCGGGCGCTGTACAGCGCTTTTTATAGACAAAAAAAAGGGCCGCCTAAAAAGACGGCCCTTCAAAGAATTAACTAATATTAACTCTCTTATTATTTTTTGTTGTTGTCATCGATGATTTCAACTTCTGCTTCTTCAATATCATTGTTGTTTGAAGACTGTCCATGATCGTGGGAATGGCTTTCCTCTTGCTGCTGTGCATGCGCTTCTGGACCTGTGTTTGCGCCGGCAGCTTTTGCCATTGTTTCCCCAATCTTTTGCATATGCGTTTCTAGTTCTGCTTTGGCAGATTTGATTCTAGAAAGGTCATTGCTTTCGACGGCTTTTTTCACGGCGTCGATCTTTTCTTGAATGTCGCTGACAACTTCTGCTGGGAGCTTGTCTTTGTATTCAGTTAAAGATTTTTCTGCGCGGAAGGCGAGAGCGTCGGCATCGTTCTTTGTTTCGACCTCTTCTTTACGTACTTTGTCTTCTTCGGCGTGGAGTTCAGCGTCTTTTACCATGCGCTGAATGTCCGCTTCGTTGAGGCCTGAGCAGGCTTCGATACGAATCTTTTGTTCTTTGCCAGAAGAAAGATCTTTTGCGGAGACGTGAAGGATACCGTCGGCATCGATGTCGAAGGCGACTTCGATCTGTGGCATTCCGCGTGGGGAAGGAGGGATGTCAGATAAGTCAAAACGCCCGATCTCTTTGTTGTCGTTCGCCATTTTACGTTCCCCTTGAAGGACGCGGATCGTCACGGCAGGCTGGTTGTCGGCTGCTGTTGAGAAGATCTGTTTCTTTTGAGTGGGGATTGTTGTGTTGCGTTCGACGAGAGGAGTCATGATGCCGCCCATTGTCTCGATTCCCAATGTGAGAGGGATGACGTCCAATAGAAGGATGTCTTTGACATCGCCTGTGAGGATTCCGCCTTGAATTGCGGCTCCGACGGCGACGACTTCATCAGGGTTAACCCCTTTGTGGCCTTCTTTTCCGAAGATTGCTTTTACCATCTCTTGGACAGCTGGCATACGGGACATACCGCCGACAAGGATCACTTCGCCGATGTCATCTTTGCTGATTCCGGCATCGGAGAGTGCTTTAAGGCAAGGTTCTCTTGTGCGTTCGATCAGGCTGTGTGCGAGTTCTTCTAGCTTGGCGCGTGTTAGTGTTAGAGCCAAGTGTTTTGGACCTGAGGCATCCATTGTGATGAAAGGCTGGTTGATCTCTGTTGAGGTTGTGCCTGAAAGTTCGATTTTCGCTTTTTCGGCAGCGTCGCGAAGACGTTGTAGGGCCATTTTGTCTGTTTTTAGATCGATGCCGGATTCTTTTTTGAATTCTTCAAGCATCCATTTGAGGATGACGTTGTCGAAGTCATCGCCACCGAGGTGTGTGTCACCGTTTGTTGCGAGAACTTCGAAGACACCGTCGCCGATTTCGAGGATCGAGATATCAAATGTACCGCCGCCGAGGTCGAATACCGCAATTTTTTTGTCTGTATGGTCTTTGTCGAGGCCATAAGCAAGGGCTGCTGCAGTTGGTTCAGGGATGATACGCTTCACGTCAAGACCGGCGATGCGGCCTGCATCTTTTGTGGATTGACGTTGGGAGTCGTTGAAGTAGGCAGGAACGGTGACCACTGCTTCTGTCACTTTTTCGCCGAGGTAGGCTTCTGCGGTTTCTTTCATTTTGATCAAGATGAACGCGCCGATTTCTTCTGGCGTATAGTTTTTGTTCATTACGCTGAAGACAGCGTTGCCGTTGCTGTCTTTGATGACAGTGTAGGGAACGTGTTGTGTTTCGGATGCGCATTCGGATTCTTTACGCCCGATGAAGCGTTTGGATGAGTAGATTGTGTTTTCTGAGTTGGTAACGGATTGACGTTTTGCGGGGATACCAACAAGACGTTCGCCGTTGTTTTTGAATGCAACCATTGAAGGGGTAGTGCGTGATCCTTCTGCGGATGCGATGACTTTTGGGGTGCCGCCTTCCATGACAGCGACGCAAGAGTTGGTCGTGCCGAGGTCGATACCGATAATTTTTCCTTTTTTAGTTTCAGCCATGATATGAATACTCCTTATTTAATTTAAAATATTTTCTTTATTAACCTGGGATTATGACTCCGCATTTTCAGGTTCAGAGGATTGGTTAACTGTTGTCGATCCACTTGTTGGAGGTGCTTTTGCAACTTTTACGCGTGCAGCGCGAATGATGCGGTCGCCCATTTTGTATCCACATAGATTTTCTTCAACGACCGTATTGTCAGGTTGGTCTGTGGTGACCACCATTTCAACTGCTTCGTGGAGATGCGGATCAAATGTTGTGCCGACAGACTGGTAGTTTTGTACACCATTAGTCGATAGTACCCCTTTAAATTGGTCGAGGATCATGCGGAAGCCAATGCTCCATTGCTTGACTTCGTCCGAAATTTTATCGGCAAAGCGCATGGCGTTTTCAAATTGATCGATTGGAGTGAGGAAGTCGCAGATGATATTTTCTTGTGCGTACTGGATCATTTCCATGCGTTCTTTTTGAAGACGTTTCCGGGCATTTTCTGATTCGGCGAGGACGCGAAGGTATTTGTCTTTGCATGCGCTGAGTTCATTTTTCAGTGATTCCAATTCGATATCGGTGATCGTGATGGAGAGGGGTTCTCGTGTCGGTTTTTCGTCTTTTTGTTCTTCTTGGGCCGGTGTCGACCCTGCGTCGTCTGTCATTTTGTTGTTTTCTCCTTAACGTTTATTTTCTATCAGTAGCGGCGCCTCAATCAAGAGAGGTTCGTTGCTGGGCTGACGAAATTCGATTTTAAATTTATAAATATTGCGGGTGAGGGCTTCGCTGATGCTTTCAGAAAAAGCATGAAGGAGGCCGAAAAGGTTCCGGTAGGGCATACGGAGAGGTCCGAGGATGCCGATGGCGCCTACTGGTTGTTTATTGATGTAGTAGGGGACGGCAATCACGCTGCAATTCGGGTTGAGATTTGTGTAGGTGCAGAGATCGTCGCAGATCCATAGACTTGGCTGATTGGTTTTTGTACATTCTCTTAGCAAGAGCCGGACCGTATGTGCATTTTCAAAGATAGCGAGGCTGTGAGCGAGAATATTGGGATCGTGAAATTCGGGATGTGCGAGTAGTTTAGAGAATCCGGTGCGGTAGACATCTTCGTCGACGAAGGCGGAGTAGCGGATGACATAGCGGATGAAGAGTTCGTTGTAGAGCGTTTTTGCGATTTCGATCAGGTCTGCGTCGATATTGTCGGGTTTGTCGTGGCCGGTGAGACGGAAGTGGAAGTATTCTTCGATCTTTTTTGCGCCGTGGGTGGAGAGCTTGTTGTTGAGATGGAATACCTCGCTTTGGATGACGCCGAAGTCAGTGACCATGACGGCGACGCAGCGATGAAGGTCGATAGGCACCATTTTAATTGCCGTGATGAAGTCGTGGTCGAAGCGAGGGGCGGACATAAAGACGGGCGCGTCGGCGAGCGTGCTTAGTGCTTCTGCGGCTTCTTGGAGGAAGCTGGCGACTTGACGTGTTTCTTGGAGACGTAGTTTTTCGAGTAGGGCGTGTTCGTGGGGAGCGACTTCTGTTGATCCCGTCATTGTTTCTGCGTAGAGACGGAAGGCAGCGGGGGTGGGGATACGGCCGCCGGAGGTGTGTTGTTGTTGGAGATAGCCTTCTTCTTCGAGTTCGGCGAAGTAGTTGCGAATGGTTGCCGAGCTGAGTTCTTCGAATCCGGCTTCTTTAAGTGTGTTGGAGCCGACAGGTTTTCCTGTTTTAATGTAGAATTCGATGAGTCCGAAGAGAACGTTTTGTGTGCGTTCTTGTTTCGAGCTTTTTTTTGCTACAGTAGGCGTTAAAGTTTTCACGATGTGCTCCTTATTCTTTTGATTATAAAATGTGGAGAAAAAGGAGTCAAGTAAATTTAGCAGTCAAATGAAATGATTGCTAAAATTTTGAACTTTTACTCCTTTTCCCTAAGTAAAATGGGTAAAATATCGACGATAGAAAGCGTCCATTCCAGCCCGCGCTTGTAGACCAGGTGGGCGGCGATGTGGGCGGAAATGATCGCTTTTTTATGATGTTCCGGAATTTCCTGTAACAATTCTTTTTGAAAATGCGTGCGGAGAGTTGGGAGACAGTAGCTGAGGAAGCAGGCGATGAGAGGGTCATTGGGATCGTTCACTAATGGAATTTGGTCGAGGTAGTCGAGTAGTTCATAGGTGTATTGGTTGATCCGGTCAGAGATCATGGCAGAGATTTGAGTCAGAGGCGTTCCCGAGGTTTTATAGGTGCGCAGAAGGAGATTCGCTTCGTTTGCGGCACATTCTTTTAGACGGTCGAGGATTTCTCCGACTAGCGTTGCTTTGTGTTGGATGAACTGTTTTTCTCCTAGGGTGAGACCGCAGAGGATTTCGAACGAGGAGCAGATGACCCCTGTTTTATTTGCGGAGCTGTCTTTGATGATCAGACAGCCTTTTTCTTCGAGGAAGCGACGAGCGTCTTGTGTGAGATAGAGATTGGCGCCTTCGATGATTGCTTTCGAGGTGGGTTTTCCGCGCTCATCGAGGTAGTCTTCAGTGTTGGAGGCATTGAGAGTGCGGGGCCTGCCGCCGGCGGGGATGAAGATATCGGCGGGGGTTTCGTGGATGTTATTGCGGAAGAGTTGATTCATTTCGCTACCGGAAATCCAGTCTTCGATCAGTTTTCCGTTATTTTTACGCCAGCACAGTGTTTGTTGTGTGAGGGCGGAGGGGGAGCGCCTTTCGTGACGGTTGAGGAGGAAACCGCCATCATGTAGCTTTTCCGGAGGATAGAATTTTAGTGGTTTTCCTTCTTTGCAGAGCTGGGCCAGGATGTCGAGGTCGAGACCTTCCGGATCGCGTATCGTTCCTGAGACGTCGGTGATGGCGACGACTTTTGCTGTGTTGCGGTAGTATTTGTGGAGATTTTTCATTTGGTTGCCGGCAACGTCGCCGTCCGGGCCTCCGGAGAGCTTGACAGTGAATGTTTCTTTGTCGGGGTCGATGCCGAGAAAGCGGAGGATCGTGTCCATGTAGACGTTGACACCTAGAGAGGTAACGCCGTATTCTTTGTGATTGATCCCTGTTCCGGGTTTTCCTGAGATGAAGGCGCTGCCAGGTTTGTAGTTGTATTTTTTGCTGAAGTCGGCGATCCATTCGATCATGCAGTCGTGCATATTTTCGTCCGGACCTAGATAGAGGTATTCCGGACGTTTCCAGTAGTCGATGATGTATTTGGCGCGGATGGTGCCGTCGGGGTTACAGTTGACGATGGAGAGAAGACTTTCGATATAGGAGCGTTGGGCTTGGTAGAGGAATTCGTCTTTTTGTTCGCCGCGGAAGAGTTCGAGTTTTTCTTCAATTTCATCCGGTTCTTTTTCTGTGGCTTCCATTTCTCGTTTGAGGATGAGAGATTCGGATTCTAAGCGGCTGAATGGTTGTAGGAAAAGAACGCCTTTGGCTCCGCCTTCGGGGATGTCTTTGTTTTTATAATGTTGGGTGAGGGCTAGGTTGTAGCATTCGGAAAAGACATTGTTGCGTTCATGGACCACGTGTTCAATTTGGTTGGGGATCACCGTGCGGAGACCGCCGCGCGAGAGGTCTTTGAAGCGGATATGGAATCCGATGAAATGCATTCCTTTGATGAAGAAGATCCCGTAAGGCAATACTGGAAATTTTACGTGACGATCGAAAGGGATGTCGTTAAGGTAGGCCGGATTGAGGCGGAAGCTGAAGGCGGTGAAGTTAAGACGGTAGAAATTTGTTTTTAGCGTGTTGTGGATGAAGCTCATTCCCATGCGTAGAATATTTTTGCGGCGCATGTCGTTCTCTTCTTGACCTGTATCGAGTTCTTTTAGATCTTCCATGAAACGGTCGCGACTGTCCAGGTATGTTTGGTAGTCGTAGTTGTGAGGATCAAATTTAAATTTGAATGCAGAACATAGCTGAGAGGCGAGTTCAGGATGGCGACAGATGCCTTCTTCGATGTTTTCTATTGTGTAGAGATTCGAATCGATGTGCACGAGCGACTGGTGGATAAAGCTCACCATGGCGCGTAAAAAGTTCCCCATTGTACCTGTGACGTAGCCCTTGCTCACAAGACGTTCGTCGATCATGTCGAAGCTGGCAAAGTATTTTACGGTGACAAGTTCGCGTAGGAAGTCGGGAATGTCGGCAACATCCCATGCGGCTCTGCCGTCGCTGCTGTGGAGACCGAGGGACATGATGAGGACGTTGCGGTGGCTGTAGGGATCGATATAGGTCGCATTGACACGCTTCATGACGAGATTATGGCGGTAGACTGTACGGGCGAGACGGTAGAGGAAGTTGTGTTTGGGACAGTTACGCCAGGCGAGGACAATTTGCATGGAAGGGGCGCCGGTTTCTTTCCAGTCTTCGTTGTAGCGAACTTCGTACTGACAGTTGTCGCGTGTGCGTGCGCGGAAAAACATTTCTAGGGCAAGTGTCAAGCGGTTGACGTTTAGAGAGCGGAGGAAGCGTGGACTGATCTTGGAAATAAGGGCATCAAACTCAGTGTCGTTAAATGTTGGATTACGCTCTTTGAGGATACGACGAAGGTCTTCTTTTTGTTCGAGAGGAAGAGGTGGCTCGACTGCTTCTAATGCCTCGGTGAAGAAGATGGTGGCGATGCGGATCGGCGCTTTTGTTCCGGGAAAGGGCTCGTGAGAGACGTAGGCTTGGTAGTGTTTGATTCCGTAGAGAGCATAGTCTTTGAGGATCCGGAGGTCCGCGTCGGCACTGTCGAGACAGATGACAATGGCGGCACGTTTGAGGTGAATGGTCGAGAAGTGTTCTTGGAGCTTAAATCCCATTAAACTGTGGGCGATGAGCATGATATTGTCGAGGTCGACCTCTTCGAAGAAGAGAGGCGGCATGGCTTTTTCTAGCCAGGTGTAGTGGTGTTGAAATTTTTTACTTTCTTTTTCTATCGTTTCGAGAAGACGATCGTTTGTGACATTATTTCCATCTTTTTGAAACATAATCGTTACCTTGTGAGTAAATCGACGAATTAGAATTAAAATAACTTCTTACTTTCACTATCGCAAATTATCGGGTTATATGCAATTATGCTGTAAGTTTATGATTTTAAGTAGTTTGTGATTATTTGATTTTTTTATTACCACAGAGCCCACAGAGATATCA
>CAYIYO010000045.1:0-4382 GCA_964367715.1 uncultured bacterium | reverse complement strand
TTACGGAGGAGGCGCAATCCATTGAGACCCACGAGCACCGTTCCACCCTCGTGAAGCACCACTGCGACCCAGAGAGGCACCAATCCTGCGAGGGCGGGGATGCTGGCGAAGAGGATCGCTATCGTAGCAAGAGAGAGGTTTTGTTTCACGATGCGACGTGTTTGAGTCGACTTTTGTAAGAGCCATTCGAGGAGTTCGATGTTGTCGTTGAGGAGGACGACGTCTGCGGCATCGATGGCGGCGGTGCTGCCGATTTTTCCCATGCAGATACCGACCGTGGCGCGGGCGAGAGCGGGGGCATCGTTGATGCCGTCACCGACCATTGCGAGGCCTTTTTCTTTTGAAAGTTGAGTGACGTAGTGGAGTTTATCTTCCGGACGTAGGTTTGCGTAGTATTCGTCTAGATCCATCTCTTGTGCAATTTTGCGGGCATTATCTTCGTGGTCGCCGGTGAGCATTAGGAGTTGGAGGTTAAGTTTTTTCTTTAATGCGTGCAAAACTTCTTTGATGTGGGGGCGAGGAGTGTCTTCGAAATGGAAGAGGAAGATGTCCGTATCGATCGAGAGCGCGGCAACGAGTTGGCCCGCGGCTTGTGCTTTTTTGGCGCGTTCTTGGAGGAGTTCTGCGCTTTTCGGATCGATTTTTGACGAGAGAAATTCGATGTGGCCGATGGCGGCGGAAACTTCTTTTCCATTTTGGTTGATAGTGGCTTCGAGACCGTATCCTGGAATGGATTTAAAGGAGAGAAGAGGTTGAGGAGAAATTTTTTGTTCTTCTGCGTAGCGATTGAGGGCTTGTGCGATTGGGTGGACCGCATTGCGTTCCATGGCAAAGGCTGTGCGTAGTGCTTGGTTGACGTCGCCGGAGGTGAGAGGCTCGATTTGTGTGCATTTTAGGAGGCCTGTGGTGAGTGTTCCGGTCTTGTCAAAGGCGATGGCGGTGCAGCTGGCGAGGGCGTCGAGAGTGATGCCTCCTTTAAGAAGAATTCCTTTGTTGGCGCATGCGCTGATGGCACTTAGGTAGGCGATGGGGAGGGCGATGATTAGGGCGCAAGGGGAAGCAGCGATGAGGAAGGCGAGCGAGCGGTAGAGAGAGCCTTCCATTCCGAGGAAAGGGATGTTGAGAAAGTAGGGCATGGAGAGAGAGAGGACGAATGCGGCGCCGATGATGGTGAGAGCGTAAGTATTGCTTAGCTTATCGAACCAGCGTTGGAGCATCGGGCGAGCTTCCTGTGCTTGTGTCACGAGCGCGATAATTTTTGATAGAGTCGAGTCGTTACTGGTGAGGGTCACTTCAAGGAGAAGAACCCCTTCCAGGTTGCGGCCGCCGGAAGGAACAGTATCGCCCGGTTTTTTTGTGACAGGAAGATTTTCGCCGGTGAGATGGACCATATTGATTGAGGAGGTACCTTCGATGACTTTTCCGTCGAGAGGGACAAGTTGGCCTGCGCGGACTAAAATTTTGGCCCCAATTTTTATGTCTTTTACGCTGCGTTCGTGGAGCGTACCATCGTCGTTGAGAACCAGAGCTGTTGTCGGAGACATTTTGTTGAGACTGCTGATGGCGCTTTTTGCTTTTCCAGTCACCGCTTCTTCCATGGCGCCGGAGATTGCAAATAGGACGAGAAGGAGGCCGCCTTCCATTCCGCTTCCGATCATTACTGAAGAGAATGCGGCGAGGGACATGAGGACGTCGATATTGATGTCGAGGTTGAGGATGTCTTCGATCGATTCGATGAGGAAGGGGATCCCTGCAAAAAAGTAAACGCCCATCAGTGCGATATAGGAGAAGGGCATGAGGGCTGGATAGAACGATAAGATAAAAGAAAGGATGAGAAGACCTGTCGAAAGGAAGGCTCCTTTTAGAGGCAGGTTGATTCCCCATCTGCGCGAAGTGGTCGTAATGAAAGGGCTGACTGCTTCGTCGAGTCCCATGTCAAAAAATTCGGAGAAAACGACGGGATGCATGGTGTGGGGAGTGGCGGCTTCTGTTTTGATGTTGGCAAAGGTCATAATAGAGAGATTCCAAAAAAGAAAACGAGTAAAAAGTATAAAGTACCGAACGAAAAGAGGCCTAGGGCGATGTTCCAGACGATGGCGGGGATCAGACGATTTTGTTCGTATTTTGTGGCGACCCCTGTTGCAATTGCTAGCGTGAGTAATGTGGCGAGAAGGATTCCTTTTTGTGGAATGAGGAAGAGGAAGCCAAAACAAAGAAAGGCGGCGCTGAGAGAACCGATTAAGGCTCCTAGCGATTGTTTGAGTGGGTGTTCGTGACTTTCAAGAGAGAGACCGAGTTCCTCTTCCACCATCACTTTGAGGAGACGGTCGCCGTCAGCCATGAGGACGTCCATGACATCTTCCAGGAGTTTTCCTTCAAATCCTTTGGCGTGGTAGAGCGCAGTGAGTTCTTCGCGTTCTTGTTCGCGGTTGTGTTCGATTTCCCACTTTTCTTGTTCGACCACGCGGTGGAGACGTTCGAGACGTGCCCATCCTAGCAAGGCGCTTCTTCCTGTTTTCCATAGAAGCCATGCGAGGGTGAAAATAAATAAAACGATGGTAATGGATTTTGAAGGGATATTTAGGGATGAGGTGAGAATCCACACAAAAGAAAGGGCGAGACTCATTTCCTTTGCGGCGTCGGTGCCGGCGAAAATATGTCCCGGAAGTTCTGCTCCGTGAATTTCTGAAGAGGCCAAAATCCCTTTTGCGTGGGCTTCGATGACGTGAGCGATGGCTTCTTTATCTTTGAAATGGCTATGTGGCATAAGTGTTCTCCCGCTGCTCCAATATAACCGAATTGAGAGGAAGAAAAAAGCATTTTATTTTTGTTTTTTAAAGAAATTATAAATGTAGTTTGAGAGTTTATATCGAGATGAAAATTAAATAATTAATTGATATAATAAAGAAAGAGAGAATTATTTTTTATTATAAATGCAACTAGGTGGTAATTATGGGGATCGATCCTAATGTCGGCGGCAATATTGGATTTAATATTAATGGCGGGGATGCTCCAGAAACCATCGTTCCTAGCGGAGATAGTGGTCCTGTTGTTGAAGAACAGTTTATTTCTTCATTGTCTAAGAGTGAGCTTGATCGACTGATCATAAATTTGATTGCGAGCTATCCGATGCTTGGCCAGTTTCCTTTGGCCAGTTTATTTGATAATATTGGAGCGAACGGCCAATTTTCTAAGGCACAAGTCGATGGCTTTGTTGCTTCCATGAGTAGCACGCAGCATGACATCGTAAATAAGATGTTGGATGCGTGGATAGCGAATGAGCAGATGCAGGCGGAGATGCAGCGCGAAGATGCCCTAAAAACACAGCAGCGCAATAACCAAGAGCAGACGACGCGTTTAAAAGATCAAGTCTTGAGACAAGAGATAGAAAAAGAATCGGCTGTGCCGTTGCAAGCGGACAATCCGCACATCAAAGATGCGGCTAACTACATGACCTATTTGGCGACGTTGTCGACACCAAGAAGAGCAGACGAAGTCGGTAATATCGCACACCGTATTGTGGACCATTATCTTTCGGTCTCTAATGATCCAGCACTACAAAATTCCGATTTGGCAAAAGCTGTTCTTCCTTTGATGGTGATGCAAACATTGGTCATTTCTCCGGGTGTGCAGCAATTGATGATTCCTTCTGTAGAACTGAGTAGTCAGATTGGCGTGAACCCGATCGCTGATCAGGTGAGACCTGCGATGCTTCCGTTGCCTAACGTCTTTCAAGACCAGACACTGCTCACAATTAATTTATTTGTCATGGACATGGTAAAAAATGCCACGATTGATATGTATCTTAGAAATGCGGGAAATGCGGCGACAAAGCCGGAAGACATTGCATTTGCAACGGCATTTGCGACCCAGATGTTAGAAAAAGTAAGAACCCCTGGATATATCGAAGGGGAACTATTAAAAAATGCGTCAGGGGTTGCTCAGATGCCGTGGGATCAACTTCAAGTTGCTGTTGCGTTAGTTAAATCTTTCGCTTTGTTGAATGCGGTGATGCTCTTTGTTAAGGTCGAAGGAGGAACGCTCCAGGAAAGAGAACTTAAAGAGTATTTGACAGGAACAACAGATATTCCGACAGGAGACAATCGTGCTGAGCTATTGAGCGAGTTAAGGGGAATATTGGATTCCATTCCCAATGAAAAGCAAGTCGATTTTGCGCAGACGTTGCTCAAGTATGTGGGAAGTATGCCAGATACCGATCGTTTGACGAATTGGGTTCATGCCCTTAATGCGGCGATGAAGGAGATCACCCCTGTCCAGCGTGCGTTGCAGACTGCTTCTGACTAGCAATGCTAAAGTCGAGGCCGCCTGCATTCCAAAACTGCGAAGCAGTTACTATGTCACGCAGTCGCCTATAATCGTTA
>CAYIYO010000044.1:0-15566 GCA_964367715.1 uncultured bacterium | reverse complement strand
TATACATCTACTGAAAAAATTCGCCGTCGTTAGATAAGATCATTGAAAGACGATCGGTTATTTCTTTTGGGCCATAAAATTGGATAGGGCCTGGGTAGAGATAATTGTCTTCAGCAGACCATTCGGAGCTCTTCTCAGCAAATTTTTTATATGATTCGGAATTGAGATCCACCAACGCTTTTGTGATGACAGGCTTCATTTTTCCTTTGCGGTTTTCCAATCCCATCATGAGAGGAAGAGGGACGCCGAGTGGCTGCCATTCTTCAATTTCTTGAGAGAGGTTCTTGATGCAGGCCATGTAGCCTGTTTGGCGGGCATTAATGAGAACCGCAGCAGCGTAGCCTAAGGCGTTGCAGTATTGCGCATCGAAGTTGGAGGGTAGGCATGAACGGCCTTCGTAGCCATAGAATAGAGGCTGGGGATTAAATGCTCCTTGGAATCCCCTCTTTTCCAATTCTTTTTTGACCAGAGCGATGAAAAGCCGTTCTGTTTCTATCTTTGAGACTTGGACGTTGCCGTGGGGATCGCGGTCCAATAAAAGTTGGGATTGAATTTCTGGAGGCAGTGCTGCAAAGCAGGCGCCGGATTCTTTTGATAACGCATTTAGGAGATGTTTGGCATCAATTTTCACGTCGTCTGATAATACTACATTCAATTCTTTGATCAATTGTTGGAATTCCGGAATGAATTCGATGATCCCTTCTGGGATAAGGACCACTCCAAAGTTTTTGTTTTTTTCGGCGCGTTTGATGACAAGAGAAGCCAGTTCGTTTACAAGAGGTGCTAATGATTTTTTTTCTTCTCCAATCATTGCGTAGTTGGGATGTGTTTGCAGGGCACATTCGAGAGTGATGTGGGAGGCAGAGCGTCCCATTAGTTTAATGAAAAACCAGTATTTTTTTGCAGAGAGTGCGTCGCGCATCACGTCACCAATGAGCGCAGCGTATGTTTTTGTTGCTGTGTCGAAGCCAAATGAAACTTCTATGTATTCGTTTTTTAAGTCCCCGTCGATTGTTTTGGGGACGCCGACGACAGTAGTGGAAATGTTGTGCTGAAGAAAGTACTCTGCGAGGAGGGCTGCGTTTGTGTTTGAGTCATCCCCTCCTATTATGACAAGACCATCAAGATGCAAGCTAGAGACTACTTGAGCGGCCTGCTGAAATTGTTCGGGGGTTTCGATTTTTGTTCGCCCCGATCCGATCATGTCGAATCCGCCCTGGTTGCGGTATGGAGCAATTTTTTCTGCGGTGAGTGCGATGGATTCATTTTTGAGGATTCCGCTCGGGCCATTGAGGAATCCGATTAGAGTGCTTTCTGGATGGATTTTTTTTAGCGCATCGTATAGTCCGATAATTACATTATGCCCTCCCGCAGCTTGACCGCCAGAAAAAACCACTCCTACACGTTGAGGTGTGTTTTCATGCGATGCACCCCCGACTAAAGACAATATTTTTTTTGAACATAGTTTTGGCAGTATTTTTTCGATTTCTTCGACTATTTTTTGGTCGCGAGAGATCTCGTTTAATTTCAGTGCGTCGAGTGCATTAAAGAGTCGAGGAAGAGTGGGGACAAAACTTAAACGTGCGTGAGAGAGCGTCTGCATGAGGGACCTATCTTAGAGTGTTAACAAACCAGTAGACCGTTTCATTGATTGCGTCTTGACGTTCTGTGCGATGTGTGAATTCGTGATCGGTTTGGGGGAGACGGCGAAAGAGCGAGCGTGCGGAGGATGTTTCGCGGCTTTGTTGGAAGGCGTCGGCATGGTGCATGTTGATTCTTGTGTCGCTTTCGCCGTGGAGATGGAGGAGAGGGATTGCGTGTAGGGATTTGAGTGCGTCTGAAAGATCAATTTTAAAGAAAGAGTCAAAAAATTGGATGCTGCCCATTTGCCCTTCTACCATCATCATTTCTTCTTTGGATGCGTCGTCGATTGTGTTGGAGTGGACAAGTTGCCATTGATCACGCCATTGGTCGCCATTGAACATCGGACACCATAAGACGATGCTTTTGATGAGAGAGGACTGGGCGGCGGTTTGGACGGCGATCGGACCTCCGAAAGAGCGACCAAGAATGCCGATTTGTGTTGCATTGATAAAAGGGAGTGAGGCGAGATGCTCCAAGGCGACCAAGGCGTCGGAAAGATGATCTTCTGGAGTGATGTCGCAGAATTCCCCTTCGCTATCGCCGCAGCCGCGGTAGTCGAAGCGAAGGACAGTGATGCCTTCTTTTGCTAGCCGTTCGGCGAGTTCGACATAGAGGCGGAAGCGTCCCGTTTTGTTGCCGGCTAGACCGTGACAGAATAGGACTGCTGGGGATTTTTCTTTGTTGAGAGGACGGTGGAGGATGCCGAAAATTTTTTGCCCTCGATTTTCGAGAACCACTGCTTCGCGTATTTCGTAGGGAGAGTGTGGCATTAGCATTCCGGAACGTTGACAGCGAGACCGCCGAGGGAGGTTTCTTTGTAGATGGATTTCATGTCTTTTCCTGTTTGGCGCATCGTGGCGATGACTTGATCGAGAGAGACACGGTGAGAGCCATCGCCACGCAGGGCGAGGTGGGCTGCTGTGACCGCCTTTACTGCGCCCATCGTGTTGCGTTCGATACAGGGAATTTGGACGAGACCCATGATGGGATCGCAGGTTAATCCTAGGTTGTGTTCCATGCCTATTTCGGCGGCATTTTCTACTTGTTCGACAGAGCCATTCAAGGCAGCGACAAGACCGCCTGCGGCCATTGAGCAGGCAACGCCAACCTCTCCCATGCATCCCATCTCAGCAGCGGAGATGGAAGCCCCTACTTTGTAGAGAATGCCAATTGCTCCCGCTGTTAGGAGGAAGTTGATGATTCCCTCTTCTGTGGCGTTGGGGATGAAGTGATGGTAATAGTGGATGACGGCTGGGATCACGCCGGCAGCACCGTTGGTCGGAGCCGTGACGACGCGTCCTCCGGCGGCATTTTCTTCGTTGACAGCAAGGGCCCATAGACTGACCCATTCCATGACGGAGGCGGGATTAATGCTTGCTGCGTGCTTTTCTGCCACAAGCTTTTGATGGAGGGATTTCGCGCGCCGTTGGACGTTGAGGCCTCCCGGAAGGATTCCTTCTTCGTTGATTCCACGCAGCGTGCATTTTTCCATTGCTTGCCAGATTGTGAGAAGACCTTCACGAATTTCCCCTTCCGATTTCCAGCTTTTTTCATTTTCCATCATGAGTTGTGGAACGGAAAATCCGTGGCGACTGCATTGTTCGAGGAGTTGTTGGCCTGTTGCAAAAGGGTAAGGAACTTGATGTTCATCGTGGGGAATCGTTTCATTTCGGTTGGAGATTAGATGGTCGACGATGAATCCTCCTCCTACGGAGTAGTACACCTGCTGTGAGAGTTCCTTATTGTTGGCATCGTAGGCGGTGAAGCGCATGCCATTTGGGTGAAAGGGAAGTTGCTTGTCGAAATGAAAGACGAGATCATGAACAGGGTTGAAAGGAATTTCTTTTTTTCCATCGATCATAAGAGATTTCGATTCAAATACGAGGGCGATGTGTGTCGGGACTTCATCGGGGTCTACTCCTTCGGGAGTTTTCCCTTCGAGACCGAGGAGGATTGCCTTGTCGGTGCCGTGGCCTTTTCCTGTGAGGGCGAGGGAGCCGTATAGTTCGACTTTTATGCGAACTGTTGCGTCGAGGGAGCCGTGTGCGACGAGAGCCACAACGAACCGCCGTGCGGCCCGCATCGGACCCACCGTATGTGAGCTGGAGGGACCAATCCCTATGGAGAAGAGTTCAAAAATGCTTATTGCCATATAGAGGATTATGTGAAATTAAACATTGAGTTGTCAACAAGAAGTGTGTGTAGTCGCCTAATGTCACAGACTCTTCCTTCATAAAAACTCCTTTTTATGCTGCGTCAAGCCGCAGCGAAAATAAAGCGGCGTCAAGCCGCCGCACTCCATAGGCCGTTGAGGTGAGGTTTAGACGATGGGCTTAATTGGTGCGATGCCCTCGTGGCCGGCGCCAAAATAGAAACTGCCGGAGATTTCAAGACCACCTTCTTCGAATCCGCCGATACAAACAGGCCACTCTTTTATTATTTCTGCACAGCGGACATATGTTAAGGGGGCCACGCCAAATTCGCACTCTCCTTCCATTACGTAACGCGCAAAAATGCAGATGACTGCTTCTAGAATTCTTGGAGTACGATATTCAAAACACTTTTTTAAAATAAGTTCTTGATCGGATATGGATTTTCCTTGTGTTCCTTCAATCAGTTGATTAGTAAAGAGAACCCAAGAAGCTTCATCGAGTTTTTTTTCTTTTATTATTTCTGCAAAATGAGGAGAAAATTCACGGTAAAACGGTTTAGGATCACGATTTACATTTGGAAATATTTGATCTTCGAATTCTTCCAGACTGATATTGGGGACCATCATCACTAATGTATGTGTCTGATAAATTTTCCTGCCTTCCCAGAAGGGACAGGAAGCGTTAAGTAGTTCGTATGCATATTGCCAAGGAAGATAGGGTTCTTTTACTTTTAGGCCTGTTTCATACAGCCAACGTTCTCTGCCGAATAGGTGTGCGCGAACAAAGTTGATTTTTTCTAGGATGGATTTTCCGCCGTTTTCTTCTTCCGTGCGATTTTTCCATTCTTTGCAGACAAGCCGTAGGTTTAACGCATCTTCAACGTTAAGGTAGGAAAAAATTTCTCGAGAGCAATCATAATTGAGGCAAGAAAAAGGAAAATCCGAACAAGGGTCCATATTCTCTCCTAGCGTAATACTTTTAATTATACACAAGTGAATAATATGAGATCGAAATAATTAATTGAAAATTTGAAATAAGAAATGATATAGCGGCACGTGGATTTGAACCACGGACACACGGATTATGATTCCGTTGCTCTACCGACTGAGCTATACCGCCATGAAAGAAAATAGCGGGGGAAGGATTCGAACCTCCGACCTTTGGGTTATGAGCCCAACGAGCTAACCCCTGCTCCACCCCGCGTCATGATTTCTGACATCTTTTAGGTTATCTGAAAGCAATACCATAGCAAATGCTGGAATTATCCGCAAAGACATTTCTCATATTTATTTATTTTTCATCAAAGCCGTGTCGATGGCTATGGATGTTTTCTCTGTTGCACCTTTGCAAAAGGATGCTAATTGGAGGCCTGCAGCGCCCATTGTGTGGCGTGTTGGGGCATCTTTAAATAGCCTGATTAGAGTAGAGGAAAGATGCTCTATAGTAACCTGTAAGCCCGATTTAAAGGTGTGAACGAGATCGACTAATTCCGGTTGTGCATGCATGTGTGGCCCGAAGAGAGTGGGGATTCCGTAGCAGCAGGGTTCGATGATATTATGGCCGCCGATGCGCGGATTGTAGCTGCCGGCGACGAGGGCGATATCGGCAAATTGGTAACAGGTGCGGAGGAGGCCCATGGAATCGATGAGAAGGACTTTTTCTTTCCCCGTCGTTGAGTGACAGGTACTTAAACGTGAAAAGCTGATTTCTTGTTTTTTTAGGAGCGCGGCAACTTCATCGAATCGTTCGGGATGACGTGGGACGAGAACCACTTTTAGAGAGGGAAACGCACTCCAAACGGGTTGAAGTGCGTTTAAAATTGCTTCTTCTTCTGTTGCGTGAGTGGAGCCAACAACAAGGACAGGGGCATGGAGAGGGATGCCCATCTTTTCTTTCCACGTGTTGACCTCTTCTTTGGTTGATTGCGGGTAGAAGTCATCGAATTTCAGATTTCCCGTTACGACAATATTTTCTTTTAACACTCCGATGGAAAGGAAGCGCTCGACGTAGTGCGTGCTTTGAAGACATAGGAGATCGATGTTGGAAAAAAGCTTTGTCGTGAAGAAGCGGAATTGGCGGAAGCGACGTGCGGAGCGTTGCGAGAGTTTTCCATTTACTAGAATGACTTTTGCGCCTTGACGTCGTGCTTCTCGCATGAAGTTGTACCAGAAATCTGTTTCGGTCACGATGACTAGGTCGGGTTGCACCTGTTTTAGGATTGGGCGAATGATCCATTTAAAGTCGAAAGGGAGGAAGAGGTGGAAGCGTGCGCAGGGAATGGAGCGTTTGGCTTCGGCGTGGCCTGTTTCTGTTGTGGAGGAGATGATAATGAGGGGATTATCGTATTTTTTTTCTAGTGCTTTAGCGAGGGAGGCGACGGCTTTGGCTTCTCCGACAGAGACCGCGTGGATCCAGATGAGAGTTCGTCCTTCTTTGTTGATTTTGGGGAAGCCGATGCCTAGTTTTTTGATGAGACTGTCGCGGTATTTGCCGTGTGCGAAGCGTTGGTAGAGAATTTTTGGTAGGGCGACTAAGGCCAGAGTAAAGAGAGCGAGCTCGTAAGAGAGAATAAATAGCATACAATTTATACCGTTCGTGGTTCAACATTTGATTTTTGGGCCGCGTGAAAGCTCCCGCGGTTGGCACATCGTAAGTGGGTTCATATTAACAATATGAGCCCTCTTACGATGTGCCAACCCCGGGGCTTTGACGCAGCCGAAAAACCAAATGTTGAATCACGAGCGGTATATATATACGCAGAATATGGTTGATTACAAAATAAAGACTTTAAAGGAACAAAAGAAAATTAGCAAGAGGATAACTCTTGATCAAATCCGGTCTAAAGACTATATTATCTAGTGTTATACCGCAATTAACCTCTTGTTAGGATCTAATGAATAAGCAGCACGTCATTGCAGTCATTCCCGCGCGTTATGGGAGCACCCGATTCCCTGGAAAGATGCTAGCGGATATTAAAGGAAAAACTTTAATTCAACGCAGTTATGAAAATGCGAAGAGCTGTTCTTTGCTTGACGACGTCATTGTGGCGACCGACAATAAAAAAATTTTTGAGTCGATTGAAGCAATTGGTGGAAAAGCCGTGATGACTTCGGTTGATTGTTTGACCGGATCAGATCGAATCGCTGAAGCCATCAGGAATACTCCCCTTCTTGGCGCTGCGGATATCGTTGTTAACCTCCAAGGCGACCATCCAGACATTTGTCCGACAACAATCGAAAAAGTGGTGCGCGCACTACAAGAAGACGCAGAGGCGCAGGTGGCGACAGCGGTGGTTCCTATCAGTGATGAAGCGGATTTAACGCGTTCTTCTATTGTTAAATGCGTTTTTGATCGCAATTCCCATGCGCTTTATTTTAGCCGCGCGTTGATTCCTTATGGGCTAACTGGAAAAAAACAAGAAGGCGTCACTTACTATCAGCACATCGGCATTTATGCCTTTAGAACTCCTTATCTCCTCACTTATACACAAATGAAGCCCACACCGTTGCAGTTGGCTGAAGACCTCGAGCAGCTTAAAGTGTTAGAGAACGGGGATAAAATTCGTGTCGTCGTGGTGGAAACCGCGTGCATAGGGATTGACACTCCTGAAGATTTAATAAAAACCCTGAGATCCTCACATGACTATTAAATATATTTTTATTTCCGGCGGCGTCTGTTCCTCTCTTGGAAAAGGCTTGACCACAGCATCTGTTGGAATGCTTTTAGAAAAACAAGGGATGAAGATTGCTGTATTAAAGCTCGATCCTTATTTGAACGTTGACCCTGGCACGATGAGCCCTTTTCAGCATGGAGAGGTCTATGTGACGGATGATGGCGCGGAGACCGACTTAGATTTAGGCCACTATTTCCGCTATACAGACTCCCCTCTTTCTCGCGCGTCGAATACGACGTCGGGACAGATCTACCATACCGTCATCAAAAAAGAGCGCCGTGGAGATTATTTAGGAAAGACTGTGCAGGTGATCCCTCATATTACGGATGAAATCAAGAAGCGCATTAACGATTGCGCACACCAGTCGCCTGGAATCAACGTGGTGTTGGTCGAGATTGGTGGGACGGTGGGTGATATCGAGTCGCTACCTTTTATGGAAGCGATTCGTCAGTTCCGTAACGAGCACCGCGATAGCTGTATTAATCTCCATTTGACCTATGTTCCATACCTCAAGGCGGCAGGAGAGGTAAAAACGAAGCCTTCTCAGCATTCCGTCCAGATTTTACGTGAGATTGGGATTATGCCTGACATCATTCTTTGCCGCTGCGAAGACTCTTTACCTGAAGATGTGAAGGATAAGTTGAGCTTATTTTGCAATGTCGCGCGTGAGGCTGTAATTGAAGAGGTCGATGTCGAGCATAGCATCTATGAAGTTCCGATTAAGCTGCATGAGCAGAAGTTAGACAATCTCATTTGCCGTCTCTTGAATCTTCCTTCGAAAGAGATTAATCTCAACGAGTGGCATCAGTTTATTGATGTGATACGGAATCCTAAAGGTAAGCTAACGATCGGCGTTGTAGGAAAATACGTACAGCACCAGGACGCCTACAAGTCTGTGTACGAAGCGTTGACCCACGGCGCCTTATATGCAGGCTATCAGTTGACGATTAAGCGCTTTGAAGCGGATAATTTCACTAATCTTGAAGATTTGAAAGAAAAAATCCAAGGATGTGATGGGTACCTTGTTCCGGGTGGCTTTGGCGAGCGTGGATGGGAAGGGAAAATTTTAACTGCGCAGTATTGCCGTGAAAATAATATTCCATTCTTTGGAATTTGCTTGGGAATGCAGGTGATGGCAGTCGAATTTGCGCGCCACGTGTTACATTTGAAAGAAGCGAATACAACGGAAATTACTCCTGAGACGCTTCATCCGCTGATTTCCTTGCTGAATGAGCAACAAGAAGTGCAGGAGATGGGAGGGTCGATGCGATTGGGAGCTTACCATTGCCGTCTCGCTCCAGGCAGCCTTGCACATCAAGCGTACGGCTCTGATGTGATCAGTGAACGCCATCGTCACCGCTATGAGTTCAACAGTAAATACCGCCCACAGATGGAAGAAGCGGGCTTTATTTTGACAGGAACACTTGAAGGTGGCGATCTGTGCGAAATTGCGGAAGTGAAAGGCCATCCATGGATGGTCGGTGTCCAGTTTCATCCGGAATTTAAGTCGAAACCAACACTCCCTCACCCCCTGTTCAGAGAGTTCATCCAGGCAGCGATTGCGCATCAAAAAGGGGCTTAATGCAACGTCCCCTCCCTAAGCGCTCTATTGGAATTGACTATGGAATTGCGCGCATTGGCCTGTCATATTCGGACGAGGGGCTGATGATCGCTTTTCCTTTGCAAGTTGTCAAAGTTGATAAAAAATCGACAAAGACCGCCGGAGGAGTTGTAGAGGCTATTCGTAAGCACCAAGAGGGCTTACGATATGAAATTCATGAGATCATTATTGGGATGCCATTGATGATGAGTGGGAAGTCGGGAATGATGGCGGATGAGGTAAAGCATTTCATCGTCTTGTTAACTGAAGCACTTCCAGGCGTTGTCATTAAATCGTGGGATGAACGCTTGTCGTCAGTGATGGCGGATCGCTCGATGCGTGAGACGTCGATGACACGAAAGAAGCGCGCGCAACATGTCGACACTGTCGCGGCGACAATTATTCTACAAAACTATTTGGATCACAATTTTTTGAAAAATCGAGACAACTTCATCGTCGACTAAAGTTTTTTTAGTCATTATATACACAAGTGAAATCAAGAATCGGTTTTTAAGCGATGTGAAAGCTCCCGCGATTGACCGATCGAAAGTCGTTTAATATTAATAATATGAACCGACTTTCGATCGGTGAATCCCGGGGCTTTGACATGCTCAAAAAGCCAATTTTTGAATTCACTTGTGTATACCACGGTTCGGATAAATTTTAACGCATGCGGACGATAAGATTGCCGCACTCCCCTTTTCTGACAGAGAAAAAAGGGCTGGAGCGAATGACTTTTTCTATAAATTCAGCGTCTACACTCCCCCACTCGCGCGCCCACTCCCTTTCGAGAAATCCGATTAGCTCATTCAGCTCGTAATGCACCTGGTGCTTATAGAAATAGCTTTTAGCACAATGACTCACTTGTTGGTACTGTTCCGCAACGGTGGCGTCGACACAAAAAATCGAAGGGGCGACCGAGACGAAGAAGTGAGGAAATAGTGATTTTTTTTCATAAAAGATCGCATTAAAAAGGGCGATTCCTGGGACGACAAAAGAGGGATCTTCTGCGAGCTGATGAAGGCGGTCCATTAATTCGTAGTCATAAACAATTCCTTTTCTCGCACGTATCCACGGCTTAAAAAGCGCACTAAAGACTTTATGGGCGCTATTAAGGAAGAGTGTTTTTCGTGCGGGAGAGCAAAATTCTGAAACCGCCTCCTTTTCCCATTGGGCACGGGAATCCGCAGAAAGACGACGCACCTCTGCCTGTTGCGCGGGTGTCAGAGAGATCAAATTTTTAAATCCATAGGACTCTAATAAGACTGCCGTTTGGCGGCGGGGTTCTTCTGGCAACAGAGAGCGGATCCATGCTTCAAAATCGATGTTTTGTGTGGCATATAGGGATTTTCCTTGTAGATACTGTTGGAAACTTTGACGTACTTCATCGATATGTCCTTGGCCGAGACCTTTGACGAAGACAAATTTCGCCCAATCGACATTGATCAGATCGCGGAGGTGGGAGATGCCGTTTTCCTTTAGTCGCTGCTCGGTTAAGGTCGCTAGGCGGAGCACTTGCAGGGGTTCGTCGAGGACAAAGGATTCGATTGTGGAAACAAATTCATCTCCTAAAGGAAGTTCGAGTTGCGCAAGTGGAGAGTGCAATATTGTCGGCGTGGATTCGGCGACCGCGGCTTCGGGGAGTGGAGTGGATTGGATGCGGCGGATGGTGCGGGGGTCGACCGTTTCTAGCTTATAGATTTTATCGAGGTCGGGGTGGCAGTAGGCCGAATCTGAATTGTGGGGGGAAGGCGACAATTCTTCGTCGTCAGCATTTCCTCTTTTAAACAAGCGTGATAGCGGATTTAGTAGTGTCATAACATCCTCATACTAACGCGTGTAAAGATTTTATTGCTAGTTTTTCAAGAAAGAACTTTCCTTCGTTTTTATTCAAGTCATTAAAATAAAGAAGCTTAGGTTTATGGATATAGTTAAAATAAAAATTTACATAAACAAATGAGAATTAAAGACCGTTACGTTATAGATAAATTATGATGAAAAAAAGTACTAAAGTCTCGTGGACAGACTGCTCTCCTGAAGAGGGGGCGCAGCTTGCCCTTAAAAGTTCAGGACAGGAGCTCTCTTCTCAGGCAAATCAGTTCGAATCTTCTGTGCTGTGTGCGATCATTCGCATTCTTTCAGTTGATCATGATCGACAGTGGAAAGAGAAGCTGTGGGGGGTCATTAGTGCGATTCAATCGCGAAAGCGGATGGAAATCGCAGGAAGTGCTCTTAATAGTGAGCAATTGCTTTATTTATTAAGCAGTGGGAAAGGGACGATTCCTTTGATTGCCAATGCGATACCTGCTCTTTTCGTTGGGTTGTCTCACGATGTTTTCCTTGAATTTTTAGCAACGGCCAAAGAAGGGCATCTGATTGCGCTGCGGCGTGAGGCCGGGACCGAGCCTATTCAGCACCATCTAGTGAGAATTGTCCATGAAATGGCCCCACGACTTGACCGTTACGTCAGCGCACTACTCTCTCTGGAACAGGAGATTTTGCATGTGATTCCTCCCACGACGAATGAGACAATTAAGGCAATGGAGCGGAAGATTGCCAGTGCGGCGGAAGAGGCTGACCATCATATTGTTTTGCTAAGTCGGGCTCTTGGAGTGAGTTGGAATACGAATCGGGGGGACTTGATCGATGCCCTAAGCACGTGTAAGGAAAACTGGCAAAAATTTCGTCTGCTAGCGGTGGGATTTCCTACCACTACTGACCAAAAGGCGACAGGACTTTATGCGACTTTTGAAAATCAGCTGGGACAGCTTTTTATCAATGAGGAAGAGGAGGTTCTTTCGGATGAGACTCCTGCGATTGACGCCTTAATAAAATTTTCTATTTGGTACATTCAAGACTATTGGGAAGTTGGACTATTACCGGAGATAAAAAAAGAGAGCGAGCTCGAGCTCGATCCTAAGCAGCATGGGGAGATGGAATGCACGGCGCACCGGGCGCTGTTATTCAATCGAGCAAAAAACAATCTTGAAAAAGCTGGTTTGCTTTGTGTCAAAGACCTTCGATCAAAAAAAATATTTTCCAAAGAAGCACTGAAAGAGTACCTTCATCACCTTTATATCGAGGAATAGCTGAAATTTTGAATTTAGACGATCTCATCTAGAATATTTATTCCTTTGAATGCTAAACTAGCAGAAAAAAGTCATCGTCATGAGCAAAAAAAGTAACGACCTAGTTTCCAACCGAAAAGCCACCTACGACTACGAAATTTTAGAGACCTTTGAAGCAGGGATTGCCTTGCAAGGAACTGAAATCAAGTCGTTGCGCGACAATGGGGGTAGCCTCCAAGAAGCGTATGTGAAGGTGTTAGGGGGCGAGCTATGGCTCCTTGGCGCTAATATCGCGCACTACCGCTTTGGAAACATCCACAACCACGAAGAACGCCGCGACCGCAAGCTTTTGATGCACAAGCGCGAGATCGAACGCCTCCGCGAAGCAGCCCAAGAAAAAGGGCTTACCTTGATCGCCCTTGCCCTCTATTTAAAGGGGGGGAGAGCCAAAGTTAAAGTGGCAATCTGTAAAGGAAAGAAAAACTATGATAAGCGCGAGGCTATCAAAGAGCGTGACGAAAAGCGCCATATGCAGCAGATGATGAAGAATGCATAAGATCAAAATCCTGACCATAGGGAAGACCAAAGAGACATGGCTTGACGAAGCTCTTTCGGAGTACCGTAAACGTCTTAAAGCCACCGCTGAGATCGAAATTTTCGGATTAAAAGACGACGCCGCCCTCCTGCGCGCCATCGAGCAGGAAGAGCAGGTCATTTGCCTCGACGTGAAGGGTAAAATGATGGGCAGCGTCGAATTCTCACAATTTTTGATGCAAGCACTAGAGAAAGGCGGAACGAAGGTCGCACTTGTGATTGGAGGCGCCGAAGGGTTGCCTAAAGGGCTCAAAAAGGAGTATCCTAGAATTAGTATCTCTCCGATGACCTTTACTCACCAATGTGTGCGTTTGCTTTTAGTCGAGCAAATTTACCGCGCCTTTGAGATCGCCAAAGGCAGCGGTTATCATAAGTAATAAATGACTGGTTTTATTGCGCGGATGCTTTCACTTCTAGAGCGGAGCGAAAATAGACCATGCTGCCGTTAAGGAGAGCTGAGCCGACTGCAACATCGATGAGGCCGCGGACATCTTCTGGAACGCCAAAAAAGCGAATTGCCATTCCCAAAAACATCATTAGAGCAATTAAAAGCCAGTAGCGCGGACCAAACACTGCTGTGATCGAAGCGTCAGCAGGGAGGGTATTGACTTGGTCAACGGTGCGTTTGGCAACTTTATGTAGCACTTTTGTCGCTTTGAAGTACCCGATGAAAAGGCCTAAGGCGATCAATAGAACGGCGGAAGTTTCGCGACTGGTGTAGTCCGTGAGAAGTGACGCTAACGGATAGTAGCCACCATTAAGAGTAATGAAATTATTCAAAAGGGTGATTCCTAAAGAGAGCAGGAAAATTCCGACCGCCATCCATAAGGCTCCTGAAAAAGCAATGCATGCGATGCGACGTTTTCTATCCATGAGATCTCCTTAAATTTTTTATTATGAGCATACTGAGAGCAGGATATTGTCACAAGAAAAATGAGGATTTTCCAACTATTAAATAGACAAAAATAGGGAGAGACAATATAAAATCACATAGATATCTAAGGCATAATTCTTGGGTTGATCTATACCGAAAGTGATAAAACCGAAAGGGAAAATGACAATGAACACCGCTATCACCTTTATCCGCTTCCTCTTCCTCTTCCTTTGCATCCTTATTGCGTTAGCTTTTACTCCAACTTTTAGCAATGGTCACCCAACCATGGCGTTATTTGCTCTTGCCGCTATCTGTGGATTGGCATTTGGATCTGTATTAATTGGAATAGAAATGGCCGCCAAACGCTTAAATTTGCGTGCATTCAATTTAGCTATTTTAGGATTATTCATTGGATATTTGCTTGGGCAAGGAATATTGATGGTTGTAGAAGGCGTTTTACCGTTGTCTTCTCTATTGAATGATCCAAATGTTGGGACGATGATAAAAGCCACGCTATTTTTATCAACGATTTATCTTGGAATGGTGATTACTGCCCGCGCAGAAGAAGAATTTTGCATCAGCCTCCCCTTTATAAAATTAAAGCCGACCGCACTAAAGAAAAAAGACATTTTAATTGATGAGTCCGTGTTAAATGATGCGCGCCTTATCGACCTTGCCTCTTCTGGCCTACTTGACCATCACCTCATCCTTCCCCGCTTTATCCTGAATACCCTTTACGCAGAAAATGAAAAAGGAGATGAAACAGAAAAAAGCAAGGCACGCCGCAATCTGGAAGTGATCAAAAAATTAGAAAGTATGACAACCTTAGAGATTCGTTACACCGATGTCGATTTTGTCGATATAAAAGATTCGATGGAAAAAATGGTCAAGCTTTCTCGTATGCTTGACGCCAATATTTTGACTGCGGATGTGAACCAAATCCAGCAGGCAGCATTTGAAGATGTCCGCGTCATTAAATTCCAACAACTATGCAATGCCCTGAAGCCTCTTACACAATCCGGCGAGTACATTACGATAAAGATTCAACGCTATGGAAAGGAAGCGCGTCAAGGAGTGGGTTATCTTGATGATGGGACAATGGTCGTGGTCAATGGCGGTGCAGAATTCATTGGCGAAAGCATTAAAGCACAGGTTTTATCGGTTAAACACACCTCTTCTGGCCGCATGATCTTTTGTAACGCCCTAGAAGAGCACTACGATAACGATGATTATGATGCGTTACCTTCTTTTGACAAAGAAGAGCAGCAACAGCAGGTAAACGAGTCGGCAAAAAATTATTTTACGGTGTAAAACGAGAGATACACAAGTGAAATCAAGAATCGGTTGAAGGATAGGCAGCAGATGATTTTTGGCATAGGGAATGACATCATTGAAACGGAAAGAATCCGTGCGGCAATCGAACGCCATCCTAACTTTTTATCCCGCACTTTTTCAAATGCAGAACAACACTATTGCCTAAGACACCGCGAGCCGCACCGTCATTTCGCTGGACGTTTTGCTGCAAAAGAAGCTGTCGTAAAGGCATTAGGCACGGGATTTCGCAATGGAATCGGATTTCTTGACGTCGAAATCTTAAACGATCCTAATGGAAAACCTTATGTGAATCCTTCTCCCCGATTAGAAGAGTTTATGAAAGGGATGGAGCTCTTAGTATCGATTAGTCACAGTGAACATTACGCGGCTGCGGTAGCGGTCGTACAGGCAAAAGGGAAATAGGCAACTGCCTTTTATTGCTAAAATCGTTTATATTTATAAATGTCTTTTCCACAAAAAATTGGCTGAATATCACTATGTCGGTCCTTCAGACCTCAATTTTTTCTATTGCTTTCCTAGGCCTCCGCTGCGCTCCGACCTAGGCTGTAAGATCGCGGTCTTACAGACCGCCAGAGCTGATTAAAGGCTCGAAGAGCCAGAATCCTACAGCCTAGGTCGGAGCGAA
>CAYIYO010000043.1:0-15933 GCA_964367715.1 uncultured bacterium | reverse complement strand
CAGGGTAGTCGCTTCGCGCCAACACCTGGGCTACTATTGTTGCAGCGCTGCCGCGATGAATGCATAAAAAAATGCCCATGCCTTAAGTGATGTCCCCCGTGACCGATTACGTTTTTAAGCATTTCGATGAAGACCTTGCCTTTGGGTGTCTCCTACGCAGTGTGGACAGGAATTGGCACTATTGGAATTTTATTGCTGGGAGAATCAGCGAGCCTTATTAAGATTATGTTCATCTCTTTTATTTTAATGGGCATTTTTGGACTTATACACAAGTGAATTCAAAAATTTACTTGTTCACAAAACATCTTCTTGATCGTGCGTTGCGTAGGGAAATAGTTGCTGTTCTTTTACTCTTCTTCGCAGTCCCAGCTACCGCCGAGAGTTTTGTAGAGAGTGACGTAGTTTAGGAGTAGGTCGATGTGACTCTGAATCAACCTTTCTTTAGCTTTTAAAGCAGCTTTTTTCACTTTATTTAGCTGAAAGCGATCGTTAAATCCACGTTGCTGCAATTCATCGACGAGGGCAAGAGCGGCTCGATTGTGTGCATCGGCATCGATTAAGTAATCTTGCTGCTCCTTTGCTCGAGTAAACCCTGATATGGCATTTTCTGCTTCTTCAAGGGCTCCTATGACTGTTTTTTGGTATTCGTAGAGAGCTCCTTTTTCCACCATTTTATTGTAAGCCACCTCTTGTAAGAGTAGACGACTATTAAAGATAGGAACGAGCACTTGAGGACCGAGAAACCATGTGGTGCTGGATGCATTAAATAATGATCCCGTTTTGGTGCTAATGTCGCCGACAAAGCCTTTTAAAGAAAAGCGAGGAAATAACGAGGCGATCGCGCTTCCGACTTTTTCTGTGGAGGCTGCGAGCTCTCTTTCCGCTTTTCGAATGTCGGGGCGCCTACGTAATAGGTCGGAGGGAATGCCGATGGAAATACCAGAAGGAATTTGTGGGAGATTTCCTTCGGGTGTGAGACGTTCAAAAAGATCTGCGGGGCAATATCCTAGCAGGACTGAAAGCCTGTGAATAGTCCGACTGACATTTAATTCGATAGAAGGTAGCTCACTTTGTAAAAATTTGCATTCTGCTTTTGCTAGATGGGCATCACTTTCATTCAGCATTCCTCTGCTTACAAGTTCTTTCGTTAATTGAAGAAGGGCTACCTGATCTTCTACATTCTCTAGAAGGATTTTTTTTCGCTCCTGTAATCCGCGCAATTCGATGTAGTTTTTAGCGATTTCAGCAGAAAGAGTGACCCAAACCTCGCATAGGCTTTCTTGTGCTGCTTCTGCTTGTGCTTTTAGGGCGGCTATTTCGTGGGCGGCGAGGCCGAAAAAATCGAGTTCCCATTCCGCATCAAAGCCAAATTCAAACAGATTGAGATTTCGGTTCACTTGAGAGGAGTCGACGGAGGCACCCATATGTTCGAGGGTGTTGACAGCGGCTTCTTTACTAAAGTATGCATGGTCGTAGCTGATGGACCCATCGATATGAGGATACAGATCCCCTTTTTTTCCTTTTGCTAATGTGCGTGCTTGTAGGACGCGTAGTGCTGCGATTTTTAAGTCGAGATTTTGGGCAGCTGCTTCGTGCATTAATTCGTTAAGAATGGGGTCTTGTAAATTTTCCCACCAAATCGCGGAATTGAGTTCTTGATGAGAAGATTCTTCTGGGATTTCGCTATGCCAAGTGGTGGGACATTCCATGCAAGGAGGTTCATAGACTGGACCTACTTTGCAACCCGAAAGGAAAAGCAGAAGGACAACTGGCAAATGGGTGCTTCGCATATTTATTCCTTGGGGACAAAAGGGGTTTGAATATAAACATCCATTTGTTGCCCAATAAAAACCCTATTTTCTCCCTCTTGAAAGCAATAAACGACATTTAGTACACGAGTGTCGACTTTTTCTGTGATGTCATTACTTAGGTTTTGTTTTGGGACAAAATAAGGTTCTATATTGACAAAGTTAAGAGGAAAGCTAACTTTCGGGTTTCCTTGGAGAAAAGCGATGGCTTTTGCATTTGCTTGATAGAAGGAAGCATCAAACTGATTGATGCTGACCCGTAGATTCATATCATCAATATTTCCGATAATCATTGAAGGCGCGTGAGAGGATTCGGAGGGAGGGAACTCCCCTTCATGAATTTTAATTTGTAATACAGTGGCATCGGCGGGGGCACGAACGATCGTGCGTTCTATTGCTGATTCTACTTTGTGGATGGCGGCTTCCGCTTGTTTGACTTGTAAACGGGCGATTTCTATATCTGGTAGCCATGCGCCTGCTTGAACTTTATTGAAATTTGCTTCTGCTTGTTGAAAACGTGCTTGGGATTCTTCATATGCAAAGCGTCTACGGGTAACTTCTTCATCGCTTAGGGCCCCGCTTTTTTGTAGCCCTTCTACACGTTCGTATTGAGTTTTTGTTTGTTCTCTCTCAACTTTTGCGCGGTTATATTCTGCATTAGCTGCATCGAGATCTTCTTTTCGTGGAAGACCTTCTAGCTTTTTCAGGTTGGATTGTGCATTTTCTAGATCGATTTTGCGTGCAACGAGATCGGCTTTTAAGTCATGGGATTCTAGGGAGAAGAGGACATCGCCTTCTTTTACTTTTTGGCCTACTTTGACTTTAATTTTTTCTACAATGCGATTAAGGGAGGATCCAATGTAGATATTTCCTCCGTGGGCTTCTACGATCCCTACTGCGGAGAGATAGGAATCGAAAGGTGCAGAGGGACGCGCGACAATTGCTTTTGAGGGAGGAATTTTCTGTTTTTTATTTTCTTTCCACATAAAATGTCCTACAATTCCAATGCTAGCTATAGAGAGGAGAAGGATCCATTTAAAATAATTTCTATTCATTCTTCATCTCCACAGGTAATTGAATTTTTCCGTCGCTCATCGAGATAATGCGATCCGCATAGGGGAAAATTCGAGGATCATGAGTAACAACCAAAACCGCTTTATTGGGGTTTTTGGATTGTTGTTTCAAAAATTGCATAATTTCTTCTCCTGAAACGTGATCAAGAGAGCTTGTTGGTTCGTCGCAAATCAGGAGAGCAGCATCATTAATCATTGCGCGTGCGATGGCCACTTTTTGCTGTTGACCTTTAGATAGGAGTTTGGGAGAGGCTTGGGCGCGATGAGCTAAGTGGATTTTATCTAGGAGTTCTATGGCTTTTTCTATTGCGACCTCTTCTTTTTCTCCGCTGACAATTAATGGAAGCGCAATATTTTCTGCTATCGTTAGTGTGGGGATTAAAAAGAAGGATTGGAAGACGATGCCGATGTTTTTACTACGAAAAGCGGCTTTTTCTGGCTCGCTTTTTTGTCTAATTTCTTCGTTAAGGATCAAAAGATTGCCGGAGTCGGGGGTGAGAATCGTGGCGATAATTGAGATCAAGGTTGTTTTTCCGGAACCTGAGGGCCCTACAATTAAAGTGAGTTCGTTTTTGTAAATTTCGAGATTGGTTTCATATAGGGCTTGTGTTTTGTCTTCGCCTGTTCCGTATGCTTTTTCTATTCCTTCACATTTAATTGCAATTTCAGCCATGTTAGCTCCCCATCAGTAGTTGTGGATCGGCGCGGAGAACTTTTCTGAGGCAAAGAGTGGCGGTGAAGACACAGATAATTAAAATAACGCCTGCAGTAAAAACTAATAGCTCCCAAGGAAAGAAAAAAGCGAGCGTGGTTCCTTCCATTGCCATCCCCCAAAGGACCGTCACTCCAATTCCTATTAGATAGCCGATGATGCCGACGACCGTTGCTTGGAAGACGATCATTTTTAGCAGCATCATGGAGGTTCCGCCTACTGCTTTAATTAAAGCATAGTAAACGATGTTTTCTAACGTCATGATATAAAATGTTTGTCCGGCAATAGAAAATCCAATGATGACTCCTAATAGGACCGAAAGACCGAAGTTGATTAGAATCCCTGTTTTAAGAAAAAAATCTCGGATTTTATCTTTAAATTGGTCTCTTGTGAGAGCGCTGAAGTCGGTATTGATATTGATTAAGTTGCATACCTGTTGCGTGTCCACTCCCCTCTTTGATTTAGCGATGATGAATTTTGTTCGTCCGTTCAATGGAGGATAAAAAACTTTAAATTGAGAAGAGGAGGTGTACATGATGGGTTGAGGATAGAAATTTTGAGTGACTTTGCAGATTCCGACAACTAACGCATATTTTCCATTAATTTCAAGGGTGTCTCCTAGAGTCAGAGAGCGTTTTTTTCCGTCTGGATCGACTTTAGCTAAACTGCTGTTTGCAGAGTAAACATCGACAATGACCGCGCCTTCCCTACGTAAATCTAAAACGGATCCTTCTAGCATTTCATTAGGGGCGCCAATCAGGGTTGCGTCATCGATTCCATAGAGCTGAGTGATATCAAACTTTCCTTCGGGAGTGACTAAAGGGATCAAAGCAGAATTTAATGGAACTGCCCATTCTAATCCCGGCGTGCTCCGTACGACATCGAGATAGCTAATGGGGAGACTGCGTAATTTATCTTCACTTTCTGTTACGGGATCGACCACCCAAATATCGGGTTCGGTGATGTCGGTGACAATACGATAGGAACGTTGGATCAATCCTAAGAAAATCGCAGACTGTTGCGAAATGAGTAAGGTTGCTAAAAATATTCCAAAAATGATGGCAATGCAAGACGCTCTGTTTCCAATCAACATTTTAAATGCCAAAGAAATCATTGTTCCTCACTACACTCTTCAATTAATCAGGAACATAGTCATTTATTTATTTTAGCACTACAGATAAAACATCAAATTTAGTTCGGATTTTAAAAATTAAATATATACCGAACGTGAAATCAAGAATCGGTTTTTAAGCATTCATCGCGGCAGAGATGCTGGAGTTTGGCATTTTTGATCTATACCGCTCGTGATTCAAAATTTGGTTTTTCGGCTGCGTCAAAGCCCCGCGGTTGGCACATCGTAAGTGGGTTCATATTGTTAATATTGACCCACTTACGATGTGCCAACCGCGGGAGCTTTCACGCGGCCCAAAAATCAAATTTTGAACCACGAACGGTATAGTAGATACCGATTTGCATCAGGGTCAAAGAGCCGACATAATTATATTCATTAGGATACAAAAAACCATATCAAAAAAAAATTCAACACTTAGCGATAAAAAAGTATTGTCAAATACTTAATTTTTATAAGTTGTAGGAAAAGGAAGTATTTCATGACAAAAATTTTGATTACAGGAGCGAATGGATTTGTAGGAAAGCGACTCATCCTTTGTTTGTTAAGTCAAGGACATCAGGTTTATGCATTATGCCGGATTAAGGGAGCTAAAATTTTTGCTGAAGAGATGCCCAATCTTCATTACATTTGGGGCGATTTAAGGAATTCGGAAACGATAGAAAATATTCCGAAGGATATTGAAGCTGCTTATTATCTTGTGCATTCGATGTCGGAAATTGTAGGCAATTTGATTGACACTGAACTTCAAGTCGTTGAGCAGTTTTTAAAAGGAATAAAAAATTCTGATGTGAAGCAGATCATTTATTTGGGTGGAATCATTAACGATGAGAAAAAGTTATCTCCGCACCTTCAGTCGCGATTATTGGTCGAAAAAGCTTTAAAGCAGAGCGGTATTCCTTACACTATTTTGCGCGCCAGCATTATCATTGGAGGTGGGAGTGCTTCTTTTGAGATCATTAGGGATTTATGTGAAAAGCTACCTATTATGATTGCTCCTCGATGGGTCAATACACTCTGTCAACCGATTGCGATTAGCGATGTTCTTTTTTATCTTTCTAGTGTTCTTCTCAATGAAAAATGCATAGACAAAACTTTTGACATTGGGGGACCTGAAGCGCTTACATTTAAAGAGGTGATGCTTCGCTATGCAAAGTTTCGCAACCTTAGGAGGTTAATCATAAATGTGCCACTTTTGACTCCCCGCTTATCTAGTTATTGGTTAGTTTTTATTACGTCCGTCCGCTATTCCCTTTGTTCTTACTTAGTCGAGAGCATGAAAACGCCTACAGTTGTTCAACTAAAAGGAATACAACAAATTTTTCCTCACACCTGTTTGACATATACTGAAGCGCTTAAATTGACTTTTCAAAAAATCTCCCAAAACGAGGTAATTTCTAGCTGGATGGATTCGTGGGAAATTGAAGAAACTAATCCAAATATTGAAAATTACATTGAAGTTCCAGACAAAGGATGCTTAAAAGACGAAAAAAGCGTGGTCATCAAAGATTCAAAAGCCGCGACGATCGATCGAATTTGGCGCATTGGTGGAAGCACGGGATATTATGCGTTGAACTGGGCATGGCATTTGCGAGGCTTATTGGATAAATTGGTTGGAGGAGTTGGTTTGAATAGGGGGAGACGGCATCCTTTTGAAATTCAGGCGGGCGATTCGATCGACTTTTGGAGAGTCATTCTTGCCGATAAAAATAACGGCCATCTCATACTTTATGCTGGAATGAAGATGCCTGGAGAAGCGTGGTTAGAGTTTAAAATTGAGGAAAAAGAGGGCCAGGAAATTCTTGTTCAAACAGCCACATTTCGACCGAGAGGAATTAAAGGACGCCTTTATTGGTATTCTCTTATTCCATTTCACTTTTTTATTTTTCGCAAGATGGCAAAGGCATTAGCTGGAGAGCCTATTAAGCAGTGATTTATACACAATTGAAATCAAGAATCGGTTTTTGAATTCACTTGTGTATACACTGTTCATATGCGCTCGCTGATAATGCCCTGCAGGGTAATCGATCACGTGGTCGGTCACAATACATCTTGCTAATATTTTTAATTATCTATGAGAATTGTTATGCCTCTTCGTTTTTCTTTATTTTTCTTAGCTTTCTTTGGATCTCTTTACTCTTCACCTAACGAAGAGATCACTCCCCCTTTAGGACTGCCGCCGATTCCTTGGCCTCAGGATAACCCTTACAGTAAGGACAAAGCGGAGCTCGGACGCCTTCTTTACTTTGATAAGCGGCTTTCTTCTAATCAGACTATTTCATGTGCAACTTGTCATACCATAGATTGCGGCTACAGCGACTGCAAAAAGATTGCGATTGGAATTGATGAGAGAGAGGGGTCTCGGCATAGCCCAACGATCATCAATGGTGCATATGCCAATTTTCTATTTTGGGATGGAAGAGCAACGTCTTTAGAAGATCAGTGCAAGGGACCACTGGGCAATACCAATGAAATGACCACTGTTAAAGATGTGCATGATGCGCATGCCGAGTGTGTCAAATGCGTAGAGGAGATTCCTGGATATCGATTACTATTTAAGAAAGCGTTTGGAAGCGATGAAATTACGATTGATCATATTGCCAAGGCTATTGCGACGTTTGAACGGACAATTTTATCGGGAAATTCGGCATATGATCAGTATCGTGCAGGTAATCGTTCTGCACTGACCGCAGAACAAGTGAGAGGCATGGAAATCTTTAAAAAAGTCGGCTGTGCGAATTGTCATGGAGGATTTAATTTCAGTGATGATCGATTTATGAATATTGGAATTGGGATGAATGCAGAGAATCCTGATTTAGGCCGTTATCGAGTGACGCAGGATTCAAGGGATTGGGGAGCATTTAAGGCTCCAACGTTGCGCGAAGTGGAGCATACCGCGCCGTATATGCATGATGGAAGTTTAAAGACCTTGGAAGAGGTGATCGATTATTATGATCGAGGAGGGATAAAAAACAAGAATTTGCATCCGTTATTGAAGCCATTGCATCTTTCGGCGGAGGACAAAAAAGCGTTGGTGAGTTTTTTAAAGGCATTGAATGGGGAAGGGTGGCGGGGATTTGAAGAGCCTAAGCATTTTCCTGAATAAGAGAGTAAACCTCTTGACATTTTTCTTTTTAATGGCGAATGTGACCTTTATTTAACATGTAATTTAAATTTTTACTTTGATTTTATATGCCTGAAAAAAAGAAAGATGAAGAAGAGTACCGTAAGTATTTAGGGCTCATAGGGATTCCTTTTGTCATTGTCGTGACTCCATTTTGTGGGTATTTAATTGGCAGTTGGTTGGATGGAGTTTTTGATACGAAGCCTTATTTAAGCTATCTATTTTTGTGTTTGGGTTTAGGGGCGTGCGTACGTGAGCTTTACAAGCTTTATGACACTTTTGGTAAAAATGAGTAAATTCTATTTTTGAGAAAGAAAGAGATGATCGTCGCAGCTGCTACAGGCTTTCAGGAAGTTCCAAATGTAACCACATTCTTAAGAAATTATTTTTCTCATGAAGAGTGGGGGAATTTTTTTCTCTTTTGGGAAGATATTTTTTTCTCATTGTTTATTGCGATTGTTCTTACCATCGTTTTTTATTTAGGTGACAAAAAAAAAGAGATGATTCCAACCGGTTTCCAAAATTTTTTGGAACTTATTGTAGAAAGTATCAGGAAACTCATTTCGGGAATTTTAGGAGAAGAGACTGACAGGCATTTGCCTTTTTTAGGAACACTTTTTATCTACGTCGTCTTTATGAATATTTTTGGCCTTATTCCTTTTATGAAATCTCCATCGTCTAGCTTGAGCATCTCTATTGGAATGGGAATAGTGGTATTTACTTACGTGCAGTACCTCAATTTCACAAATATGGGATTTTTTGGGTATTTGCATCATCTTTGTGGGTCGCCTAAGAATTTAATGGGATGGATTTTGACCCCATTAATGTTGCCTATTGAATTGATTACTCAGATTTCTCGCCCTATTACTTTAGCCTTGCGATTAACCGGTAATATGATGGGAGAGCATGTTCTTGTGAGCTTATCGGCTTTATTTGCCATTTTAGTTTTTTCCGTTGAAGCGTTGCCGTTTGGATTGCCTGTGCAATTGCCGGCGATGTTATTTGGATTAGCGACAAGCCTTATTCAAGGGATTGTATTTACCTTGTTAAGTACGGTTTATATATTTTTGTCTAACCCTCATCCTAATGAGAAACATTAATTATAGGAGTTATTTATGGATATTGGTACAGCACTCGCACTTTCAACCCCGATTGCTCTCGGACTAGCAGCCTTAGGGTCTGGCTTGGGACTAGGTAGAGCCGTAGGACATGCTTTGGAAGCAATCGGAAGACAACCAGAAGCGTCGGGAAAGATTATGACAGCGATGATCATTGGCGCGGCTTTGATTGAAGCGTTGACGATCTATGCGCTCATCGTATTTTTTATCTCTTTAAATCAAATGAAATAGAGTAACGACATGAGCTTTGAATTTAAACAGATTGTGACCCAGATACTCGCATTTTTGATTATGCTATTGATCTTAAAAAAATATGCCTGGAAGCCCTTACTAGATATTATGGATGAGCGTACGAAAAGAATTCAGGCGATTTTTGATGAGGCTAGCGCAAAAAATTTAGAGGCTGACAGACGTTTGATGGATTACAATCAAAAAATTCAAAAAATTGAAGAGGAAGGAAAGTCAATCATTCAAAATTCGATCAAGCAGGCCCAGAAAGCCATACAAGATTTAAATATTGAAGGAGAAGCGAAGGCGCGTGAAACAATTAAAAAAGCACAAGAAGAGATTTTGCGCGAGCAGATTCAAGCGATAAAACTTCTGAAGGGTGAAGTTGTCACTCTTACGTACCTTGCGTTTGAAAAATTGACGAAGATAAAATTAACGAAAGAAGAGCGAGAAAAGTTGGGATTGCAATTGATCGACGAGGGATTATAGATGTTAACATGGAAAATGGCAGTTAATTATGCGAAAGCATTATTTGCTATTTCGGGTACCACAGAGCAGATTCAAAAGCGGCAAGAAGGGTTGGACCATCTTGCTGCGATGATGCATGAGTATCCGCAGCTATTGACGATGCTTTCTTGTTCTGAGTTTTCTATTAAAGATCGACTGCACATCATCGAACATAAACTAAAAGTCGATTTGGATCCTATGTTGAAACGATTTTTAGAAGAGCTTTTTAGAAGAAGAAAAATCCATTATTTAGGTGCTATTGCAACCGAATATTACAAAATTGCGGCCAACTATTTAAAAAATCTTGATGTTCATGTGGAGTCGTTTGAACCCTTATCTGAACCCCTACGTAAACGATTGCTACTAAAATTAGAAAGTAAATTCCAAAAGAAAATTAATCTTATTGAATCAGTCAATCCTGAATTGCTTAGTGGCTTTATTTTGTTGATGGGAAATAAGCAGCTGGACTTAAGTATTAAAGGAAAATTGACAAAGCTTAAACAGCTCATACTGAAAGGTGAAACATGACATTAAAACCTGGTGATATCTCTTGGGTAATCAAAGAGACGATAGAAAAGTTTAAGGATGAGCAAAACTTTGAATCGACAGGAAGAGTGTTACAAATTGGAGATGGAATTGCTCGTATATGGGGACTTGAAGATGTGATGATTTCCGAGCTTGTCGAGTTTCCTAATGGCACACAAGGAATGGTATTGAACCTTGAAACGGACAATGTCGGTGTTGTTTTATTTGGGACGGACGAAGGGATTAAAGAACATGATATTGTAAAGAGAACAGGAAAAGTCGTTTCTGTTCCGGTAGGGCATGGGTTTTTAGGAAGAGTTGTGGATCCGTTGGGCGTTCCTATTGATGGAAAAGGTGCGATTAAAGCAGAGGGGTATCGTCCCATTGAATCGTCGGCTCCCAATGTTGTGGAGCGCCAGCCCGTATATGAGCCTTTAGAGACGGGAATCAAAGCGATTGATGCGATGATTCCTATAGGAAAGGGACAGCGCCAGCTCATTATTGGAGATCGCCAGGTTGGAAAGACAGCGATTATATTGGACACTATCATCAATCAAAAAAACACAGATGTCATTTGTATTTATGTGGCGATTGGACAAAAGTCGTCGAATGTCGTGCATGTTGCTTCCCTTTTAGAGAAGTTTGGAGCGATGAAACACACGATTATTGTATCGGCATCTGCTTCCGAAGCAGCACCTTTGCAGTATATTGCGCCTTATTCTGCGACGGCGCTTGGCGAATTTTTTATGTATCAAGGAAAACATGTCGCTATCTTTTATGATGATTTATCCAAGCATGCGCAGGCGTACCGTCAGTTGTCGTTATTATTGAGACGTCCTCCAGGACGAGAAGCGTATCCTGGAGATATTTTTTATTTACATTCCCGTTTATTAGAACGTGCTGCGAAGTTAAGTGAAGAGCGTGGGGGTGGATCTCTTACTGCCCTTCCTGTTGTCGAAACGCAGGCGCAGGATGTGACCACTTATATTCCTACTAACGTCATTTCTATTACCGATGGACAGATCTATCTTGAAACAGATCTATTTTTATCAGGGATTAAGCCTGCGATCAATCCCGGCATTTCGGCGTCTCGGGTGGGAAGTAAGGCACAGACGAAAGCAATGAAAAAAGTAGCGGGCCATTTGCGTTTAGATATTGCACAATATCGTGATTTAGCGGCATTTACCCAATTTGGATCGGAGTTAGATGAGGTGACGAAAGGGCAAATCACGCGTGGAGAGCGGATGATGGAGATTTTAAAGCAGGAAAAATATACGCCTTATTCCCTTTCCCATCAGGTGATCATCATTTACATCGCAACAAAAGGGCTTTTAGATAATATCCCTTTGAATATGGTCTCGACATTTGAAATAGAATTTTTTGATTATCTAGAAAATGAAAATTTATCGATTGCGCATTCGATTACGCAGACGAAAGATTTAGATAAAAAAACGATGGAATCGCTTGAACAAGCGGCAGAAAAATTTAAAACAATTTTCTTCGCCAATCATCAATTAGAGTAACCCATGTTAAATCAGCAAACGCTTCAAAAAAAACTCACGTCGACACACAATATCAAGCACATTACTGAAGCTATCGAGATGGTGGCGAATGTAAAGTTGCAAAAGCTTTTGCAAAAAATTAAACATTTTCGATTTTACGCAAATAAGCTTAAGGAGATTGTAGGGAATTTAACGCAGACAGCAGACGGTCAAAACCATCCCTTTTTTGCAGTGAGAGAGACGAAAAATGTGGGTGTGATTATTGTCACAAGTGATAAAGGATTATGTGGTTCTTATAATTCCAATTTATTAAAGGAAGCGGAACGGTTTTTAAAGCAGTATTCTCAAGAAGATGTCTCATTGATTTTATTTGGAAAAAAGAGTGTAAACTATTTTTCAAAAAAAGATTATAAAATTATCGAAAAATATGAAAACTATAAATCAAAAATAAATGCACCAACCGTTAATGAATGGTGCTCGGAATTTGTAAAGTTATTTTTAGAAAAAAAATTAGATGAAATATGGATTGTGTACACGCACTATAAAAGCATTTTGGTGCGTGAGGTGCGCGTGGAAAAAATCTTGCCGATGCAAAAAATTGTGGTTAGTTGTGCGGAAGAATTAAATGATTCGGTTGAAACTTCTTCTAATTACATTTTCGAACCCACTCCAAATGAAATTTATCTAAAAATTATTCCCTATGCATTAGCAACAACCTTTCAATCTTTAGTGCTAGAGTCGTATGCAGCGGAGCTTTCTGCTCGAGTTGTTTCGATGAAAGCTGCCACGACGAATGCAGAAGAGATGATCACAAAACTTACACTGATAAAAAACAAAATTAGGCAGTTCGGAATTACGAAAGAAATTCTAGAAATCAATGCCGGAGCAGAGGGTATCTTATGAATAAAGGCAAGATTAAGCAAGTCATCGGACCGATTATTGACATCGAGTTTCCTCCGAACCAACTTCCCGGCATTTTGAATGCATTGATCATTAAAGATGAAAAGGCCGGGGTAGACTTAACAGTCGAAGTGGCGATCCATGTCGGCGATAATATCGTCCGTTGTATTGCGATGTCTTCTACAGATAGCCTTGTCAGAAATATGGAAGTGCTTGATACCGGGAATCCGATTAAAGTCCCTGTCGGAAAAGAGACATTAGGACGCATTTTCAACGTATTGGGAGAGACTATAGATGAAGGAACAGCAATTTCTAAAGATGTCCAAAGATCTTCTATTCACCGAGAGGCTCCTACTTTTGAAGAGCAGGAGTCGTCGACTCACCAGTTTGAGACAGGAATAAAAGTCATTGATTTGCTATGTCCTTTCTCTAAGGGCGGTAAAATCGGCCTTTTTGGGGGTGCCGGCGTGGGAAAATCGGTGATTGTAATGGAATTGATCCATAACATTGCGTCGGAGCATGGAGGGTATTCGGTATTTTGTGGGGTTGGTGAACGTACAAGAGAAGGAAATGATCTGTGGTTAGAGATGAAAGAGTCCGGAGTTCTCTCAAAAACATGCCTCGTTTTTGGACAGATGAATGAGCCACCGGGAGCGCGTTTAAGAGTAGGGATGACCGGATTAACGATGGCGGAGCACTTTAGAGATGTTGAGCATCGTGATGTATTGCTGTTTGTCGACAATGTGTTCCGTTATATCCAAGCGGGATCAGAAGTCTCTACCTTATTGGGACGAATGCCTTCAGCGGTGGGGTATCCTCCGAACTTGGCGAGTGAGGTCGGAAAATTGCAGGAAAGGATCACTTCGACTAAATCTGGTTCCATTACTTCTGTACAGGCAATTTATGTTCCTGCGGATGATTATACTGATCCAGCCCCTGCGAGTTTATTTGCCCACCTTGATGCTGTCGTTGCATTGTCACGGCAGATTGCAGAGTTAGGATTATACCCAGCAGTGGATCCATTGGCGTCCTCTTCGCGTATTTTGGATCCTGATGTCGTAGGAAAAGAGCATTATTTTTTAGCGAATACAGTGAAAAAAATTCTGCAGAAGTATAAGGATTTGCAGGATATCATTGCAATTTTAGGAGTCGACGAGCTTTCGGATGAAGATAAATTAGTTGTTTCACGTGCACGTAAAATTCAAAAATATTTATCACAGCCGTTTTTTGTTGCAGAAACATTTACTAGTAAGCCTGGAAAGTACGTGAAAATGGCCGATACATTGAATGGGTTTAAACAGATTGTAGAGGGCACGCTTGATCATATTCCTGAGCAAGCGTTCTATATGACAGGCAATATCGAGGAAGTATTGGAAAATGCGGAGAAGTTGAAACACCATGCCAGCATATAATTTACTGATCGCAACACCGGACGCCATCCTTTACGAAGGAGAAGTGAAGTCTGTAATTTTTAATGGGGTTGAGGGGAACTTTGAAGTGCTAGCCAACCATGCGCCTTTAATCACGATGACAAAAAAAGGAGTGGTAGAAATTACTGACTCTAACGGCAATAAAAATAGCGTGGAAACTGGCGAAGGCTTTTTTGAGTTTGATAAAAATAAAGGCGTTTTATTGACTCAAGCCGTCTCTGTTAGCTAAGTGTATAGAATCCAAGTTGCGTATACACAAGTGAATTCAAAAATTGGCTTTTTGAATTCACTTGTGTATACTTTAAGCCATAGCCTGGTTGATATGATGTTCTAGATCGGACAAAATAGTGAGCACATCATCAAAGCTAACAGGCTTTGTAAGGTACATGTCGCGCATCGATTGGTAATCACGCTGCAATGCAGGTAATCTCTCAGCCCGAGGAACAAGGCGAAAGGTTCCAGGTTTGGCTAGATCATAGTTTGCCCACGAACTACCAAAGAATTGACTCTTCCATAAAACGACTCTGTTTCAGAGATCGTGTTGATTTATAGTCCCGATTATCACTGGATGATTCGCTAGTGCCGCAGTATCCGCGTAATGGCGTGAAAACCTGTCCGGCATTGGTTTATCGGATGGTCGGTGGTATTCTGTGTGTAGGATCGTAGCTTTTTCCCAAAAAGTCCGTTCTACCCCTAGTGCCAGGACTTCACATTGCCAATCGGGAAATGCTGCGGGGAAAACCTCAGCGATCCATGGCCGTATCTTATGATAGCCTATTGGTTGCTGATCGGTAAGAGAGCCGAACTCGAGTTTTACAGAACGTTTGAGGTACTCAAATCCTGTTGGTTGCGATGAGGGGTAATGAAAAAGAAGTACTGGCGAATTCGTGTTGAGTTCTTTCAAAAACTGGAATCGCACTCGCTCATTTTTTCCTAATACGTCCACCACCCTTGCTTCCAACGCTGGCATGATCTGGGTTCTAACAGCAACTTCGCATGCAGCCTCGGCTCTTATCATCCATTTGTTGGCCTGATTACGGGTTGTACCTGTTTCAGGGAGCCTCAGAAAAGTAGGAGACAACGAGAGGTCTATATCTTCAGAGAACCGATCGATCACGCCAAACACTTTTGACAGTGAGGTGCCTCCCTTGAATACGAGGCTGTCTGCGAACTCCGACTCGAACAAGATACCGAGCAACCAGCACACCCAGAAATCTTTTTCCATGATTACAGGGGATACATTTCTCTGAATTGCCGCCTGTTCCATGTACAGGCGTCGTTCGTCGGAAGACAATTCTAAAAAGCCAAGTTTCACATATCCTCCGAAGCAAGTTTCTTGAAAATTGGGTGCATCCACTCTGGCGCAAGTCGAATGTCTTTGAGTAGTTCCAGGCGTTTATCGGCCGGAAGAATCCGTTTTAAATGCTCAAGCCGCTCCGTAGTCACATTTTCTTTGCCTAGTTCGCGGAGAGCCTGGATCAGAAGCCCACTGAGCCGGCCCGCCATTGCCATATTTTTTGCGGTCGTTTGCCGAAGTTGAATTGTAGTCAGACCGATCTTTACCGTCCTGCTTGGACCATCTGTCAGAAATACCACCTTGGCCGGAACCTGTTCGGATAGACCCAGAATGTTTGCTGCGTAGGCTCCAGTTGGCTGAATACGCGTGCAATCGCGGCCAACCAATGCTTCTGCTATTTTTTCAGGAGATGGTTGAAGCCATCCAAGCACAGGGTGCTCTTTCGGAAAGTCATATATCCCTCTAGCAAGGCGGCGAATGGTTCCCTTCCGAACGAGCCGGTGAAGAACGACATCGACAGCCTCCCGGCTGCCCAAATCCAAAAAATCAGTCGGAACAAACACAGAACCGTGCCCACGGA
>CAYIYO010000042.1:9959-15963 GCA_964367715.1 uncultured bacterium | reverse complement strand
GGCAGCGATAAAAACCTTATCAAAGGCGCCGTGATAGTTATACGCAACTTGGGTTTTATATTATTTTCTTACAAATGAATACATCTCTAAAAACTTAAATCCAAGATTGGTGAGAACTAGCGTATAGGTGGGGCTGTTAAGTTTGTGGTCGATTAGAGGAAGACCGTCCAAGAAAGAGCCCACAAACACAGTGTTATAGTGCGGACAAAAGATCGCTTTGATGTAGCCGACCGGATCTGAATAAGGGATCGCATCTCTGATGCTAACGTAGTTGGTCGTTGTGTAGAATCCGATGTTATTATGGATAGGAGCAGCGGATCCGAGAGAGATCACATGAATCATCTGCCGCTCTTCTGGGCTAAGGAGACGAGCTGCATTCAATGTGTCGGCGCCACCAAGGCTATGGCAGTAGTGAATAATTGTTCCTCCGCCCTCTACACCACCCATCTCTTGGATAAGATTTTTCCATGTGGCAGCAAGCTCGCGTGCATAAGGGGATATATACCCAAATTTTATTAGTATAGACTGAAGCATATCCCAACACCATCCATCGGTAGGGCGGAAGATGTAATGGATGTTAGTCCCTCCATGAGCGTGACTCATTAACTCAAGCGACTGACGGAAAGAGGAGCGTACATTCAAAATCCCATTAATAAAAGTAATCCGCGTCTTATCGTTGATTTCCCCTTGTCCATATTGTCCTGTCTCCATCGGATGCGAATAGAATCCTGAGAGGGTGAGGAAGCCAACTCCAAAATATTTTTCAAAGACGGCGGTCATCGACGGTCGTATTTTTTTGATGTATTCCGCTTCCGACTTTAATCCATTTAAAATCTTAGAGGTGAAGCTGACCACAGCATTGTAGCAGGAAGAAAGAACGGAGGTGAAGTCGGAGACGAAGCTTTTCCATGAGTAGAGCCCAAAAAGGTCCAGGTGGGACACCGGATTATTTTTCGAAAAGGTGTAACGATTAGGGCCGTCGGGGGTGCCAAGGGGGTCGAGAGTGATCCATCGTCCTTGTTCAGGCGCATAATAGCGTTGTCCAAACAAAACAAGACCGCTTTCTGTATCTGTTCTTTTACTTGAAAAGCGCCACGGATTAATTGCTGCAGTCGCTTCTTTTTCTTCTCCTAAAGAATTATAGAGGACTTCTTCTCCAAAATGGGTGAAGCGGGAGAATTCTGCAACGGATAGAGTGTCTGCATCGACGAGACAGCATACGGTGCCGCGATGATTGTGGAGGGGGAGATATAATTTGTCGTCAATTTCCATCGCGATGGCAGCGCCGATATCGGCAGCAAGTCCGATTCCTAGCACGCGCAGAGAGGTAAGTAAGCCTGCGTCGTCCACGGTTCCAATTTCTTTTTCCCCGTCGTAAAGGTAGCGCTCTGAAGAGACAAGTGTCCATCCGTTATCTCCCCATTCCGCATATTTTTTTGTAAGACGACGATTGAAGGTGTCGTAAGAGAAGTCAACTCTCCATGCCCCTTGTTGGGTGACATTGATCAGTCGGTTTAATGCATCGTAGCGGAATGAGCGTTCGATCTCAGTATTGGAGAGCGCAATCATGTTGCCATTGGCGTCGTATTTAAATGTATTTTTTCCGTCAAAAAGAAGTTCGTTGCAGGGTCCAAGGCGGTAGACCGCGCTATTGTGACTGATGCGGTTGGAGATCATGTCGTAGGAGTAGAGACGGTCTTCTTCTGATGATTCTTTGAGCAGTTGTCCTGCGCTATCGTATTTAAGAGAGACGGAAACAGATCCGGCTGGATCTGTTGTGTCAATGCGGCTGGCGCCGGCGGAGTTGTAGGAGATCTGTTCTTGCCAGTAAGGCGAGGAGATAGAGGTGAAGCGTCCTTGCTGATCAAAGCTGTAGTTCACTGTGCCTGCATTTTTAGCGAGATGGGAAAGGTGGGGTTTTCCTTCTAGGTCGTATTGGTCGTAGGAGTGGCTATAGAGGGCTTCGCCTGAAGAGGAGTGACGTGTGATGGTTTGGAGATTTAGCCTGTCGTACGCGTAGGAGATAGAGGAGTTGTCAGGAAGGGAGAGTTGTGTCATTCGATTTTTTTTATCAAATTCTTTTTTTATTATTAGATTGTTCGCTAATAACTCTTCTGTGATATTTCCGTTGTCATCATAGAAACGGACGGTTGTTCTAAACGTTGCGTTATCGTGGATGTTGATCATATTCCCGAATGGATCATAGGTGTAGATGTAGCTACAGCTGTGATCGGAACTTTCCATTGTCTTGAGACGGCCCGCGTTGTCGAAGGTGAAGGTGTTGACGACGCCATCGGGCTTTGTGATTTTATTAAGTGTGCCGTATTTGTCATATCCATAGAGAGTAGTCCGTTGTCCCGATGCGCCCAATCCTTCCGTCATCGACTCTAGTCGATGGCATGGACCATATTTCCAGGCGATGGTATAAGGGCGGGAGGCTTTTCCTTCCGTGAGGACGGTGTGAATTTCTCGAATTTTGTTTCCAGAAGGATCGTAGATGATTTCTTTTTCTTCGAAAAGTGTACCCATGGAATCAGTTTTTTCTACCTTTTCGATTCTTCCGAGGGCATCTAAAGTCGTGATTGTACAATTGCCTTTTTCATCCGTTGTCAGCTCTTGCGGGGTGAGCTGTTGATGCACGTTATGGGCGATGAGGTTGCGTGTCATCGCTTTTGCTTTTGGCGCCTCTTCTTTTTCGATTTTTGTTTGGCGTAAAATGTTTCCACTGGCATCTTCGATTCGTGTTTCGACGATATTTCCTTTAGCATCGTATTCATTGATCGTCAAGGTGAAGCCGTAGGCATCTTCTCCCATCCATTCTTTTTGTTGGTTCAGACGGCCTTGGCTGTCATAGAAGTATTCGGTCCGTTGGCTGCTGCTACCGCTAGTGCGGGTGACGGCTGCCTGTTTTCCATTGCTGTGGTATTCGTAGAGAAGCTCAATTCCTCTACTGTCTGTCGTACGGATCAAATGAAAGGAAGAGTATTCGTTTGTGATGGTGTACAAAAGCGCGCCATCGGATCCATAGTATTCAGTAAGTGTGTTTCGCCCTAAAAAGTCGTTTTGGGTGACGACTGACATTCCATTTTTTTGATAATGTTTATGTAGGCTACCATCCTTATGGTAAAGATATTTTTCTCGTGTTCCGTTGGGATAAAGGACTTCTACGGGCATCTTTCGACTATTATATAGGGAGTGGGTTTCGTAGCCGCTAGGATCAATTGTAGAGATGATATTTCCAAAGATGTCGTAGCGGTTGATGACGCTAGGCTGGTACCAATTTCCTTTTTCGCTGCGCACTTCCGGATGTGTTAAGCGTGTTAGACGACTAAAGCTGTCGTAGCTGTATAATGTTTCATTGCCATAACTATCGATAGAAGCAATTTTTTGGGAGAGTTTATTATAGTGAAAACGGCTGGAAACGGTGCTTCCTGTTTCGGTTGTCTCTTCTGTGTGGATGAGGCGATTAGAAAAATCGTACTGATTCTTAATGACGCGAAAGTTTCCAGTTTCATCCTTTTCGATCGTTTTAATTATATTTCCAACAGCGTCGTATTGGTGTTCTTGCGAAGAGCCATTGGCATCGACACTGCGAATGCAGCGTCCTTGTTCGTCATATTCTTGCTCGATCGTACCAATTAAACCTCCGTTTCCATCATAGACTTCTTGGCGTGCAAGCTGCCCGTCATCTGCATAGGTGTAGACGGTCTTCTTTTGAACGCTCTCGCCGCCTGTCCCATTTTCTGCATAACATTCTGTTACTGTGGCCGGCATTCCAATGGCAGGCGCCTCTTCTCGTAACGTAATATGGACAATATGACGCTCGGTCACCGCGGCAGTATCGTCACTATTAATACTATCGCCATCATCGGATACGGTCTTAATCAACAGTCCATCTTGATTGTAAAAGTAAAATTGACGCACGCGGATGGCATAGCCCTCACACAAGAAAATGGCAAGCTGGCGTCCACTCTCAATTTCATAAAGGTATTGTGTGGTCAAGCCATTAGGAGTTGTCTTCTTTGTTAAAACAAAAGGCCCTTCTTTTTTTAAACGCTGGTACTCATAGGTCGTTCGCGCAGTCTCTATTCCATTGTCGGCGGGAACCCCTTTGTCGTTTAGCTTAATCGTTGCTGTACATTCTCCGGTCAGGTTGCCATACAAAATTTCTTCGACTAAATTTCCTTCCTCATCATAAACATAAGACGTATACGTTTTAATTTCTTCGTTTGCAGCAGCAAGTCCATGGCCAATAAAGCGTGAAGGAATGTTGTCTTTTGGGGCACTCCAAAAAAATACTTCTTTTGAATAAAGAGCATGCGGAGTTTCGCTACTACTGGTATACCGCTCAATTGCCGTTAGTTGGGCCTGCGGGGAATACCGATAAATCGTCATATTTCTGTCGGCATCAAATACAATAGTATGGTCGTCATGATAGATGAACGAATGTGTCACAATTGGTGTATCATCTGTCCCAACAGGTGCCTTCAAATTTTTCACATTGCCGATCCGGCGATCTTTAATCGGATCACTTAAAGTGACAACCTCTCCCGCAACAAAATTATAGAGTCCTGTGTAATAATCGATCTCAACAAAACGGTTGTCGGCATAGGCTCTTCGTTCAATCAACATCTTTCTTTTTGTCGGATGCTTAACATAAGAATAGGTCGTTTCTCCTCCGCAAGGGGAAAGCACTTTATTTAATAGAAGTGGAGGGCTGCCACGTGTTGCCATCGTATCTTTTTGATAAAGGTACGTTAAGCGCTGGCCATCACTTCCTTCAATATGACACTGATGCTCCTCTTCGCCTTCATAGCTAAAGGTCATCCAATTAAATGTTTTATTGCCAGCAAGATTTTTTACTTCTACACGGGTCGGGCGTTTCTGTCCATCAAACTCATATGAAAGACGTGTCTCTTCTCCATCCGACTCCTGTAACATGTTTTTTTCAGGATTAAACACGCCGTGATGATTAAAATGCCAGCCTAGTGCATTTTCGTTCTCTCCATCTGCATATCCATAAAACGCACGTTGTACACGGAGGGAGCGTGAGCCTCCAAGAGTGAGGTCGGTATGGAATTCCGAATACTGTCCCGTGATGACATTGACGGATTCAATAAAAGGACAAGGAAGGGGAGCGGGCGTTTCTTCTGAGGAATAAATAGATGTAATCGATAGAATGAGTAAAAGTAATATTGAAGATAAATAATTCATAATTAACTACTATTATTAAACATTTATGTTATAAGTCTAATTATCATATAAAATAATGTTATTATTTGCAAGTAAATAAAAAATTGAAGAAATGAGTTGTGGTAGAAAATTATTTATTAAAATTATTATTTTAACTTTGTGTCCGATGCGAGAGCCACTCAGAAAGCATACAGACCATCCCTGCAAACACAACCAACTGACAAGAAATAAACAACGCGGCCTTACATTCCGCTTTCTCACAAACAATCAGCATCAATACCGACAACATAGGCGTAAGGTACGCAAATACGTGCAATAAATGAAAGTGGCCTTTACGTAAACTTTCCGACCACATCAAAAGAGAAAAGGAAGCAATTCCCACGCCCATCAAAGACATCACCATCCATTCGTACGCGCTAGGAATCACTGTGGTCTCCCAAATCAAATGCAATACAAGGCAGCACGGTGCCGCCATCCCACACCAAATCCCATTCATTTCCAACGGCGTTTGTGGATTGTACTTGGCAAATAAACAATATAATACCCACGCCAATGCAGAAAGAAGGGCGATAAAATATCCATGAAGATAATCAGAATTAAAATCCTCTAAAGTTCCGCCATCGGTCAATAATATATAGATGCCGACCAAAGCAAGCAGCGCCGCAAAAAAGGGCGCAAAACGAATCTTATTTTCAAAAAATAATGCAGAAACAACCAAAGCGATTACCGGCCAGAGATAATAGATAATTTCTGCCTGCTCCGGAGGAATAAGTTTAACAGCAGAGATATAAGCCGTCTGATTACAAAAGAC
>CAYIYO010000042.1:0-9859 GCA_964367715.1 uncultured bacterium | reverse complement strand
GGAAAGTTTTTTGAAATCCAATGAATGTAAGTGACCAACGCAATCATCTCTTTGCTCTCGAATGGCAACGCCTTGCCATTCATGCTCCGCTCAAAACACGAGTTAATGCGCTGCTCTAAAGTGATAACGGTTTCCGACCTTTTATTATAATTGGGATACGCAGCAGCGATCCCTGCAAGAGAAATCGACCCCCCCACACCTCCAGTTGTGTTGCCTCCCGCAAAGTGGCAATTCGTACAACTCAGCTTATCGCCTGCATACCCTGGGGCATATTTACTTGTGTTGAGCATGATATGGTAACCAAGCATCACCGCTTCCTTTAGTGCTGGGGGCGCCTGTTCGGGATCTATCAAATCAAACTGTAACTCTTTAAAGCTTTCCGACTCTTTCGATAGTTTTTGTTCAATCGCACGTTCAGTAGGGGATGTCCCTGTGTCAGTAAAAAAATGAATAATCACAGGAGTAAGGGAAACAAAAGCAATCACTGCTACAAGGGCAATTATCCAACGGCGCTTTGAACGATCCATGATATTCATCTAAAAACCCTTATGGTAGATGTGCCTGCCAACTCAATGTCAACGAATTTTGCATTTAAAGCTGGTTAGAATCATTATAGATAAATTTTAATTAAAAGGATATCATTCATGTAAAAGTGTTAAAATTTATTTTAACTTATAGCAACAAAAGAGAAAATGATGACAATTAATCTGTGAAAATAACTTTAAGGAACTAAAATGACAGTCAAGACGACCACTTCTTCTACAGCATCCTTTGCGTCTCTTTCGTCATCGCTTGGTGTTTGTGCAGAACAACTTATTGGACTATACAAACAAAATCATCATTGCGGTGGAGCAACAAGTGTTTATTATCATGAACAACTTTATTCTGTTTACAATCAATACCAGCATTGTGGCGAATGGATAACGATAAATGCTTACGTTAAAAATTTGTTTGAATGTTGGGATGGGTGCAAAAATGAAGAAGGCCAACGAAAAATTTTTGAAATTAACGCCAATAGATATAAAATCACTAATGGAAATACGACATTGTATTTGGATGATAAAATTCTACATCAATTAAAGTATCATCCTGAAAAAGTCAACCAAGCCTTTTTAGAGGAGTTATCAAATTTTTTGTAATCAGTCACGGGGACATCACTTAAGGCGTGGGCATTGTTTTTATGCATTGATCGCGGCAGCGATGCTGGAGTTTGGCATTTTTGATGCAAATCGCTATCTACTTCACTAAAAATGTCCGAACTATAGACCACAGGCTCCCGCCTTTGTGTACACGCTTCGGTCACATCGGCGACCGATTACGTTTATTCTTTATTCTTTTCGTTTTCGTAGGCGGTAGAGGCCTCTTCCAGTGTTGAAAAGAGTTTGTCTATTTCTTTTTGGATCTGCGCCATCTCACGAGAGTAGGAACCGATCTTTTTCCCCTCTTGGGCTTCTGTGGCATCCATGAGCTTCTTTTCGGTGTTTGCTAGGCGCGTCTCTTTTTCAACGATCTGCTTTTCAAGTATATTCATCCGTTCTTTTAGCGGCTTCAATGCCTGCGCTTTCATCTGTGCGCTCAATGCAGAATTAGCAGATTTCTTTTCTATCACTTTTGGAGCCGCTTTCTTTTCGTCGCGCGACCAGCCGCCTTTGTCGAGGAAGTCTTGGTAGTTTCCTTCTAAGACTTCCTGTTTTCCATCGCCACACACAACCAATTTCGTGAGAGATAATTCGTGTAGAATCAACTCGCTGTGGGTGACGATGATGACTGCGCCCGGGAAGTCGTCGATCGCTTTCATGAGAGATTCGATCGATTCAATGTCAAGGTGATGGGTCGGTTCATCAAGAAACAATAGGTTGCATGGCGTGGCGAGGATTTTTCCTAATAATACACGGCTGCGCTCTCCTCCAGATAAGACAGAGATGCTCTTTTTTGCCTTGTCGCCTTCAAAAAGCATTGTTCCGCAGACGCCGCGCACCTGTGTCATCGATAATTTGTAGTTGGCTTCTCCGATTTCTTCTTCTACTGTATGTTTTGGATTTAATCGATCGATGTTTGTCTGTCCAAAGTAGGCCGACTGAATGTTGGGGGAGCGTTTAACTTCTCCTTTTCCTTCGAGCTCGCCGACCAAAAGCTTTAGCAACGTCGACTTTCCGCGTCCATTTTTCCCGACGACAGCGATACGGTCATTGATATCGATCGTCAAGTTCAAGTCCTTGATGAGAGACGTTTCATCGTAAGAGAAATCGATATTTTCTGCGCTCAGGACGCGTTTGCCTGGAAAATTTGCGGGAGTGAAATTGAAGTCCAGGTCGTCGAGCTGTGCAAGCTGTTCTAATACCGGAAGACGTTGCATCGCTTTTAATTTCGATTGCGCTTGCGTTGCTTTTGAGGCTTTAGCGCCAAAACGACGAATGTACTGTTCGGCTTTCTCTTTTTTGGCGGCGAGCTTCTGTCTGGATTTTTCGTAGTGCATCTCATCTTCGAGGATCTGCGTGAACATTTCTTCTGTTCCGCCTATTACCTTATGGATTTCATGCCGGTGGACGGCGACGGTATGCGTCGTGACGCTGTCGAGGAATTCGCGGTCGTGGGAGATGATGATGAATTCGCGTTTCCAATCTTTTAAAAATTTTTCTAACCATTGGATCGAGATAATATCCAGGTAGTTGGTCGGTTCATCCAATAGTAAACAGTCGGGTTCGTTGGCAAGGACCTTTGTCAGATGAAGGCGCAGCTGGTATCCGCCGGAGAGACCGTTCGGATTCATCGCCATTTTTTCGTCATCGAAGCCTAGACCAAAAAGGATTGTTTCGACTTTATAGACACTGTCGCGGTCTTCAGGGCGCAATCCTAGCACCGCTTCTTCAAGGACTGTTGGCTGAGTGAAATGAATATGCTGGCTGAGGTAGCCGAGCTGGTAATGCTTCGGACGGCTGATGTTTCCGCTGTCCTCTTCTTCTTGTCCCATGAGCATTTTTAGGAGAGTCGTTTTTCCTGTTCCATTGCGCCCAACAAGGCCGCAGCGTTCTCCACGATTTAAACTGAATGAGGCGTTGTCGAGAACGACTTGTCCTCCAAAAGATTTACAGACGGAATCAAATATAATCATTATTTTATAGGGGGATGGTTAAGTTAAAGCACCTATTTTACGGGAAAGCGATTTAAATTTACAGGACGACTTTTGTAAGTGATTATTTTAAATCGACGGAGAGGGAACCTTGTGTCCACAAAAAGATCGATTTCGCCGCTTGATATCCCCACAACGCATCGACACGCACTGCTTCTGCGCGGGCGAGAGATGTCTGTGCGTCTAGAAGATCGGTGATCGTGCTCGCACCGGCTTGGTAGCGCTGCTCAGTGAGCCGATTACTTTCACCGGCATCGTTGATTTGTGCGAGGGAGGCTTCGATCGACTCATAGGCTTCCTGCATGTTGGAGTAGGCTTTCCATACTTCTTGCTGCACTTGAAGCAGCAGTTGGTCGTATTCTGCACGCGCTTTAAGAAACTCCGCTTGTGTACGGCGGAGATTGTGCGTGAGTTTGAATCCAGTGAAGATCGGCACATCGACGGAGACGCCAAAGATCCATTCATCGGTCGACGGAAACCAATCATTGTCGCGTTTGCCGTAGCCGCCTTCTGCGTTGACTTTTGGACCGAAGGCGCCTTGTGCTTCTTTAATTTTGTAGGCCATGGTGCGTAGGTGGTATTGTGCGACCTTTATTTCAGGACGCTCTTCCATCGCACGGAGTTGTGCCATTTGGAGACTAAAAGATTCGGGTGGGATGGCCTCGACTTCTTCTGGTGCGAGAGTGAATTCAATTTGTGGCGGCAGACCCATGGCGGCATTGAGGTTGACTTTTGCGATGCGGACCATGTTCCGTGCTTTTACCAGCTGTTGTTTTGATTCGGCCACATCGACTTGCGAACGAAAGACGTCGGCCAAAGGAACGTCTCCTACTTCTTTGCGTTCTTTTGCGAAGCTATTGTTTTTTTCTGAGCGTTCTAAGTTCTTGATGGCAACCTTTTCTAATTCAATATTGGCGATCAGTTGGTAGAAGGCGAGAGCAACATTAAGAAGAATTTCCTGTTCAATTTTTATGGTATCCAAACAGGCAGCTTGCTGTTCTGAGCGGGCAGCCATCAGCTGTGCGCGGCGCTCGCCCCAGTCGTACACAAGGTATTTTGAGCTGATCGAGAAGTTGTAGTCGTTTGTAGGTCCGATGATCTTAGGAAGGACTCCAGGAGGCACTCCAGCGGTTTTATTTAGCGTGATGAAATCAAATTTTTGCCACCGTTCGTAGTGGGCATTAGCGCCAATAGAAGGATAATAAGGAGCTTCTGCCATTCCGACAATTTCGTGGGCGATGTTGACTCCTTCCATTGCTGCGCGTGTGAGAGGACTCGTATCGAGCGCGATGCGTTGGCATCCTTCGAGCGAAAGTCCTGCTGTGTCAGCCTGGAGAGAAGGGACGACGAACAAAGAAACAATCAACAAGCATAAACGAAGAGTAAACCATAATAAATGTGTCATGACAGTGTCTTTTGAAACCTGCGTGTTGCGAACCATATTGTAAAAATTCCCATTATAGCAAGAGCGAGTATTTGTGGCCAAAGAATCTCTATCCCAACGCCTTTAAGGAAGAGCGCACGGATGAAAGTAATGAAGTAACGCAATGGGTTAAGGTAAGTGATCCACTGGATCACTATCGGCATATTCGCAATAGGGAACAAGAAGCCCGACAAGAGAACCATAGGAAAATAGAAAAAGAAGGTGACCATCATCGCTTGCTGCTGTGTCTGACTGATTGTAGAGATGAAAAATCCGATGCCAAGAATCGTTAATAAATAAAAGCTGACAGCAACAAAAAGCAAGGAAAGGCTGCCACGAATCGGCACATTAAACCAAAAAGAGGCAACTGTGAGAATAGCGATCACGTTAAAGAAGGCGATCAAAGAGAAAGGCACAGTTTTTCCTAAGATGAACTCGAATTTTTTTATCGGAGTCACCAAAATTTGCTCCATCGTTCCCATCTCTTTTTCCCTGACGATCGACATACTGGTCATCGTAATCGTCACCAGCGTTAAAATTGTGGAGAGGATTCCTGGAATATAGAAATCGCGGCTTTCGAGGTTTTCGTTAAACCAGGCACGGCTTTCGACTTGAATGCCCATCTGCTGACTCGATTTTCCCGTTTGACGAATCTGCTCTTCCACCAAAATCTTTTTCGAGATCTGGTAGGTGATCTTTGCGACATAGTGTTGGATAATTCGTGCGCTATTGCCGTCACTCCCATCGATCAACACCTGTAAAGGCGAACTCTTTCCCCCGTTCACTTTGTGTTCAAATCCCTTAGGAAAATGGATAACGACCAACACCTTTCCCGCATCAAGCAACTCTTTTGCGGCTTCGTCGCTGTAAATGTAATCTTTCACTTCGAATTCGCCCGATTGAATGAACGCATCCGTCACTTTTCGGCTCATCACGCTATTGTCTAAATCATAAATTGCAGTTGAAATATTTTTAACATCGGTAGTGACAGCATAGCCGAAAATAAACGTTTGGAAGAGGGGGACGACAAAGATAATACTGCGCATGCGCGGATCCCGGAAAATCTGCACAAACTCTTTGATTAACATATTTTTTATCCGCTCAAACATCGTTATTCCAGCTTTTTCTTGAATTTAAGGTTCGCCAACGTGACAGTGACCACTGCAAATAAAAGGAGAAAAATCCCTTCCACATACAAGACAGAAAGGCCCACTCCTTTAAGATAAATTGAGCGCAAAAATGTAATAAAATAGCGCGCAGGCACAAAATAGGTAATGACTTGGATCGCTTGCGGCATATTGTAGATAGGACTTAAAAATCCGGATAAAAGCACGGACGGAAGAAAGGTAATGACCATTGCCAGCTGACTTGCAAGCAGTTGGCTTTTTGTTAAAATGCTGATGAGCATCCCAAGAGAAAGCGCACCGACCAAAAACAGCATAGCCATTGTAAATAAAAGGACGATACTTCCACGGAAGGGAACGTCAAACACAAATTCGCCAATCAACACAATAAGCGTCACATCAAGCATTCCCAAAACAAAATAAGGAAACATTTTTCCCAAAATTAACTCGGGGACTTTCACCGGAGTAGAAATCAGCTGCTCCATCGATCCGCGTTCCCACTCCCGTGCGATGGTTAGCGAGGTCATGAGAGATGCAATGACCATCATGATCACCCCAATAAGTCCGGGAACGATCGTGTTCCTCGAATTGATTTCACTATTAAACCAAACGCGTGTGCGAAGATCAATCGGAGGCGATAACCCCTCTTTCCCATTGTGTTGGAGCTGTTTTAGGATGAGTCCTTCGGAATATCCTTGTGTAACGGCATCGGCATAGGCTAGCGAGAGCGTCGCAGAATTGGCGTCGCTGCCATCGACGATGATCTGTATTGTTGGCTGGCGCTCGGCATCGAGGCGCTGCCCAAAGTTGGTCGGGATCACCAGTGCAACAAGAGAATTCCCTTTATTGATATCATCAATGATTTCTTCATAGTTGTCCGCGTAGCTGGATAGTGAAAAGTAACGGGAACCCAGAAAATTATCGACTAATTTTCTGCTATCAACAGTTTTACTTTGATCCCAAATAATAATTTTTACATTCTCAACATCCAGCGTTAAGGCATAAGCAAAAAGTAGAATTAGAAAAATCGGTGTGGCAATACTTAGAAAGAGGCTGCGCCAGTCGCGGATGACGTGAATGCATTCTTTTTTGGCGATTGCAAGGAATCGATAAAATTTCATCGGGCCCTCTGCTGTTTATCTGTCGTCTCGATGAGCGAGACAAACACATCTTCCATCGAGGGTGAGATAGGGGCAATATGTCGGACATTATAAGGGGTTTCTTTAAGGAGTGAATGCAGATTCTCTGTTGTTGCCGTATCTCTTTCAACAACCACATGCAATCCATGGCCAAATAACGCCACTTCTTTTACTCCTTCAATCTTTTGTATCGCCTCCATCGCACGCTCGGGATTATCACAAAAGATTTCTAGCACATCCTCTTTCATAATCGTGCTTTTCATGACATCCGGCGTTCCATGTGCAATCACTCTTCCATGGTAAATAAACGAAATATCATCCACATACTCCGCCTCATCCATGTAATGCGTCGTTACAAAAATCGTCATTCCCTCATCCGCAAGGTCGTAGATAAGGTTCCAAAAGCGACGACGATTGATCGGATCCACCCCCGCCGTCGGCTCATCAAGGAAAAGAAGCAAGGGTCTATGAAGGATCGCACAACCGAGAGCAAGGCGCTGCTTCCATCCCCCTGCCAATTCAGATGTGCGCGTATCGCGGTGCGTGGTCAGTCCCGACATCTTAATAACCCATTCTTTACGCTCCACTTTGTCTTTTTCTGGAACGCGGTAGATGCCGCTATAAAAATCGATATTTTCTTCGACGGTAAGATCTTCGTACAACGAAAACTTTTGGCTCATGTAACCGATTTTTTCTTTGATCTTCTCTGCGTCTTTATAGATGTCATATCCAATAATCGTGGCTTTTCCCCCGGTCGGCACAACGAGTCCGCACAACATACGTATTGTGGTGGACTTCCCCGCACCATTGGGGCCTAAAAATCCGTAAATTTTCCCTTTTTCAATCTTGAAATTTACTTTATCGACAGCAATAAACGCGCCGAATTTTTTTTCTAATCCTTCTGCGATAATGACATACTCTGGCTCAGGATCAATAGGCGACATCGTCGTCCTCCTTGCCTTTGTCATTCATCAAGGACATGAACACATCTTCTAATGTCGGCTCCAGGTGACGGATCGCATAATCAGTAAGTCCAGCTTCAATCAGGCCTTTTTCTAATTCGACAATCGACGTTTTTGGATGCTCGGTATAGATGTAAATATGAATTCGATTACCGAAAAGTTTGACGCAGTCGTAGCCGAGCATCTCTCTAAGCTTCAACATCGCTTTGCGGGGCGCTTTGCATTGAATTTCAAGGATGGAACCTTCCAAATGCTTTTTCACCTCTTTGGGCGTTCCCATCGACAGCAGCTTTCCTTGATACATGAACGCCACCTTATTGCAGCGTTCTGCCTCGTCGAGGTAGGAAGTCGTAAAAACAATCGTTGTGCCTTGTCGATGCAACTCATACAAAATACGCCAAAAGTCGCGACGCGTCACGGGATCGACCCCATTCGTCGGCTCATCTAAAAATAAAATTTTTGGCGTATGGATAAGGGCGCAGCACAGTCCGAGCTTCTGCTTCATCCCTCCAGAGAGATTCTCCGCAAGGCGTTCCGAAAAAGGGGTTAAATGGCTAAAGGCGAGTAGCTCTTCAATGCGTTGGTGCTTTTTTTTGTGACGCACTCCATAGATTTCTGCATAGAAGTCCATGTTTTCTCGAACCGTGAGATCGCTATACAATCCAAACTTTTGGCTCATATAACTGACGCGCTCTTTAATCGTTTCGGTGTTTGCAGCCGTCTCCATGCCATCGATCCATATTTTTCCGGAGGTGGGATCCATGATCGACGCCAACAAGCGCATCACCGTCGTTTTGCCCGCTCCATCGGGACCGACGATGCCAAAAATTTCGCCACTATTAACGGAAAAGGAGAGATTGTCGACAGCGGTCAAGGTTCCGAATCTCTTCGTTAAATTTTCTGTGACAATAAGATTCATTACTAATTTTTTTCATTTAGAAGGATCGTACCGTCGACGGGCATCCCAGGTTTTAATTCGAGAGAAGGGTTAGGGATATCGACTTTCACACGATAAACAAGTTTGACGCGCTCTTTTTCTGTTTGCACATTTTTTGGTGTGAATTCCGCTTCAGGCGAGATGAAGGTGACTGTTCCTTCATAGGTTTTGTCTGGATAGGTGTCGCTGTAAACGCTGACTTTTTGTCCGATTTTTATTTTACCAAGATGGGTTTCGTCGATATATCCACGTAGCCATACATCTTTAAGGTTGCCAATGGTGACAACAGGGGTTCCAGGTGAGACATATTCGCCTGCTTCAATGTTGTCGGAAAGGACGTATCCAGAGAGGGGAGCATTGATGGTCGCATAGCTAAGGCGGGTCTCTGCTAAGGCGAGCGCGTGTTGGGCGTGGTGAAAGTTTGCTTCGGCTTGTGCCACTTTTTCTTGTCGAACCCCTTTCTTCATCAATGAGAGTTTTTCTTCTGATTCTGTGACTTTTGCTTTGGCGATTTCATACGCCGAACGGCTGACATCAAACTCTTTCGAAGAGATCACATCGCCTTGAAAAAGCGTTTGTTGACGATTAAAGTCGGTCGAAAGGTTGTTGAGGTTGGCATTTGCTTGTTTAAGCTGCGCTTCCGCTTGGGCAATCTCTTCCGGAAGGTAGCCTGTACGCATCTCTTCTAGCGCAGCTTTTGCGGCTTCCATCTCCGATTCTTTTAAGGCGACTTCATGGACGAGTTCGCTGGTGTCGATCAACGCAATTTGTTGGCCTTCTTTGACAACTTGTCCTTCAGAAACAAAACGTTTGTCCACCTTTCCAGGAATTTTAAAGCTGAGCTCGACTTCAGTGATTTCGATGTTACCAGAGAATGATAAGACATGGGGATCTGGACGCGAGTGGATTTGCCCTTGCCGCAATGCGAATAATGCCAAAAAGGCAAAAAGAGGAATGAGTAATACTTTTTTATTCATAGGATACCTTGTTGAGGAAGATACCCGATTAAGAAATTCCTTTCATCAATTAATTTTTATAAATATGCTCATGTTTTTTCCTGTCGCCGCATTCGCGGCTCAATTGTTTGTTCAACTTGACCACAGGCTTACGCCTGTGGCTACACGCTACGGTCGCATCCGCGACC
>CAYIYO010000041.1:0-16031 GCA_964367715.1 uncultured bacterium | reverse complement strand
ATCGCTACCCGATGAAAACCTTATCAAAAGCACCGTGATAATTATACGCAACTTGAGTTATAAAATTATTTATAACCAGTTTCTTGCAATAATTTCCTTTATATGTAGAATATGGCATCACTCTACAAAAGGAAATTTATGGCTAATACACTAGAAAAACTCGTCGAAAATAAGGTCGTTGCCGCTCTAGCAAAAATTCTTGCCAACACCTATGTTCTTACAGTTAAAACACAAAATTTTCATTGGAATGTGATCGATCCACAATTCCGCTCGTTCCACCTGCTATTTGAATCCCAATATAATGACCTCGCAGAAGCCCAAGACGACCTCGCAGAACGCATCCGCATGGTGGGTCACCGCTCCCCTGGATCAATGCGGGAGTTCCTCGCCCTCACAGATTTAAAAGAAGAATATGATGAACTAGATGGAATTGAAATGCTAACAGCCTTGCTCCACGACCACGAGAAAGTGATTGGTTTTCTAAGAGAAGCCATCGTTACCAGCCAGGATGCTGGGGACGAAGGAACAGCGGATTTATTGATCAATCGTCTCCGCTCCCACGAAAAAGTCGCGTGGATGCTACGCAGTCATCTATAATATGCATTTTTGAGTCACATAACGCTTGCGAAGAATTCATAAATAAGGAATAATTATCCTTCTCTTTGCACTGGTGGCTCAATGGATAGAGTACCCGGCTACGAACCGGGTGGTTAGAGGTTCGAGTCCTCTCCAGTGCACATCGCCGGAAACATTTTCAGAAATGAAAGCGTTTCCGGTTTTTTTTTGTAAAAAACTTAGAAAAATATTGCTATCAGCAAAAATTAGACAGGTTGAAGAATCCTCCTGCATCATCCAACAAAGTACTCGTCTGTTTATACCGAACGTATACCACGGTTCGGGTAAATTTTGGCATTTCGACTCAGCCAAATCCCCGGGATTCACTTTTGTATAGATAGCAAACCTCTGGAGCGAGAGACGAAAATTTTGAACATCAACGGTATCCCTTGACAGCTTCTGCCCTATCGATTGAAACCTGGATGTCCCGTGCAGCGACGCATGAAGCGCTGGTAGGCCCTTGGGCCGATGCGTTTTCGCATCGAAGAAAAGAGGCAAAGGCCCACGCTGTCCATGACTTTTTGTTTATTTACTACAACTTTCCTCCACCTAAATTAAAGCAGTGGATTCCTTCTATCGAAGAGCGGCTAGTTTTCAATTCCGATCTTCGTCAACAATTTCCTTGGCTGAAGGAAGGGCGTTTTTTGTTAGAAGAAAACGAATTGTTTTTGAATCGGGAGCGCCTAACAGATAACATGCGTGGCTTGGCAACCTTTGTTGCAACGTTGTGTGAGACGATTGGAAAACGCCCTCCCCGCTTTGGCTGTTTCGGCCTTCATGAGTGGGCAATGGTGTACAAAGCTTCTCCCGAGGCTATTCGTCACCAAGGATCTCCCTTACGTCTATCCTCTGAAAAACTAGCTTCTTTTGTTGAAAGCCAAACCATTTGCTGTTCACACTACGACGCATACCGCTTTTTTACGGAGGAGGCCCGACCGTTGAATGTGTTGAATCCGACTCTTGAATCACGGTTGCAGATGGAACAGGCCGGCTGTCTCCACGCGAATATGGATTTGTATAAGTGGGCGATAAAGTTGTGGCCATGGATTGGATCCGACTTTTTGGCAAAGGCATTTTTGCTTGCATTGGAAGGGCGAGAGCTGGATATGCGGGCAAGTCCTTACGATTTGAATGGGCTTGGGTACGCGCCTATTTTGATTGAAACGGAAGAGGGGCGTCGACAGTATCAACAAGAGCAGCAACGCTTTACAGACAAAGCGGCTCCTCTACGAGCAGAGTTAGGTGCTTTTTGCAAACGCCTCTCTCACTTGTGCATAGAAAAAGATGGTTGAAAAGAGAGGGGATCTGCTACACATAAAAACATGGGATTAATTGAATACATAGAAAAGTTGCCGTGGATGATCGGAGCTGCTACAGCTGTCGCCATATTCGTGCTATTTACTATCGTTGGAATTATCAGCGTTAGAGCCATCGTTCAACGCAAAAATCTAAAAGCGCACCATGATGTCGCCGGCTTCGTCTTTGCAAATCTTGGTGTTTTATATGCAGTGCTTTTAGGCTTCACCGTCGTCAACGTTCAGCAGCGTTTTGACAAAATCAAAGAAGTCACACAAGTGGAAGCAAGCTATTTAGCAGAACTCTATCGTGACGCGGCAATTTTTTCAGATAAAGACAAAGATACCATTCGTGTGGCTATTGAAAAATATGGAAATAGCATTGTCGATCAAGAGTGGAACTTAATGGCTAAAGGACAAGACAGTCCTGAAACAATTCAAGCCTTAAAAAACATCTGGACCAGCTACTACCAGGTCACAATCGCCAACAAAAAACAAGAACTGTGGTATTCTCTTTCGATCACCAAATTAAATCTTCTTCTTGACGTTCGCCTCGCACGGTTGATGGGCACTAAAGAGTCCTTGGGCGATGAAATGTGGACCTTTTTGATTATGGGCGGATTGATCGTTGTCGCATTTATTTGGTTTTTTTCTTTAGACAGCCTTATCACTCATCTTTTGATGGCATCTATCCTTGCGGCAACAACGGCGTTTCTGTTATTCTTAATTTACTCGTTGGACACTGCCTTCAAAGGTGAAGTCAACATCCAACCCGAAGCATTAAAAAGTGTCATCACCTCTTTTGAGAGAACCGAACCCCCTCTTTTTCCATGATCATTAAAGCTCTTCCTTCCGGTCCTTTTGCAACCAATGCATACATCATCGGCTGCCCACAAACAAAACAAGCACTGATCATCGATCCGGGCGTGGAGAGTGGAGTCGCTATCGTCAGCACTTTGAAAAAAGAAGGATTAACCCCCATTCAAATCGTACTCACTCATAGCCATTGGGATCATATCGGTGATGTCGCTCTACTCAAAGAACAATTACATATTCCGGTCGCTATTCACTCTCTTGATGCCTACAATCTCATTGCACCCGGCAGCGATAACCTTCCTTGCTGGATGAATATTCGCGGGGCGACTCCGGATCTTCTTCTTGCCGAAGGAGACTCTGTGACGTGCGGCAATTTATCTTTCGTGGTCATTCATACTCCCGGACACACTCCAGGAGGCATCTGCCTTTATAATGAAAAAGAAAAAATATTGATTAGTGGAGACACTCTTTTCAAAGACAGTATGGGAAATATCTCTTTTCCAACGGCGCAGCCTGAATTGATGTGGACCTCTTTAGAAAAACTTGCGCAGCTCCCTTCCGAAACGCAGGTCTTTCCCGGACATGGCCCTAGCACGACGATCGAAGATGAGCAGTCTTGGCTGTCTCGTGCACGTGAACGTTTTGGGGACGATTAATCTCATTGAAAAATAATACAATTCCGGTTATTTTTATTTTTATTGAAATTATTAAGGATGGTTCTCATGGCAAATCTGATCGGAAAACATGCGCCTACAATTGATGCAAAAGCCGTTATTAATGGCAACGTTGTAAACGATTTTAATCTGCACAATTTCCGTGGCAAATATGTTGTTCTTTTTTTCTATCCCTTAAATTTCACATTCGTTTGCCCGACAGAGCTACATGCCTTTCAAGACCTTTTAGAAGAGTTCGAGAAAAGAAATACACAGCTCATCGGATGTTCGACAGATAGCGTCTATTCTCACCTTGCATGGCTCAACACACCCAAAGTTAAGGGTGGAATCCAAGGAGTCGACTATCCTCTTGTTTCGGACATTAATAAAACCATCAGCCAAGAGTACGGCGTCCTGCATCCAAAAGAGGGAATCGCGTATCGCGGCTTATTTCTATTGGATAAAGAAGGGGTTGTTCGTCATCAAGTGATCAATGATTTACCAATCGGACGCTCTGTTTCTGAAGTATTGCGCACCATTGATGCACTCCAACATTTTGAACAGCACGGCGAAGTTTGCCCTGCAAACTGGAGCAAAGGCGCACGCACGATGAAGCCTACCCAGCATGGTCTTGAACAGTACTGCCACCAAGCGTAAAAATGACAAAACCTCTACAGGTCTATACAACGAGCGCATATAGTATTGCTTATATAGACACCCCCCAAGATCCCGTTCTAAAACTCAACGCCATTAATAAAAAAACACTAGAAATTTTTGTTGGGAAATACAACCACGACACATCGGAAAATAAAAATAATACACAAGAATATTTCAAAAAAAATATTGTTAACACTATTCCTCTAGGGACCGAAGAACTTTTACCTTTACGCATACGCAACAGATGCCAACAAATTATTGGTAATAGCCCAGGAGATGGAAACGTTCCCGCAGAAACATTTGCTTCCGATGCGACGATCACTGCTCTTACATCCGAGCTTTTTTTGCAGTTAAATAATCAAACAAATCCGGTTCAGAAGTGATCATCACACTATTGTGACTTTCGCAGACAGGGACAACGGCATTAATGATTTCTCGATCTCCCACTCCCGGCAAAGCAATCGCAACAATTTGCTCAAACAAATCTTTTCTTTCGAGTAGACGAAATCCATACATGTAATCGGATAGACTATAACCTTCCTCTTTGACTCGAAAAAAGAAAAGATCGTGTTGATAGAGCAGCGCCTGAATGGCATAAAAAAGTCCGCGACTGTCTTCGGGTGGATGCCCTAAGATATCGACAAGCTCGGGTAGGGTTTGGCAATAATACGCTTTTTGGTAGTCGCCTTTTTCAGCCTCGCCGAATAGGACGATCGGGCAGCGTTCCATAAGACCTCATTGCTGAAGGGGTTGCTCTCTTATTTCATTATACCAAATATTTTAAAATAAGAATACCCCCCCCTTTTTATAAAAAAAGTCGAGGCCGTAGGTATACACAAGTGAAATCAAGAATCGGTTTTTAAGCGATGTGAAAGCTCCCGCGATTCACCGATCGAAAGTCGTTTAATATTAACAATATGAACCGACTTTCGATCGGTAAATCCCGGGGCTTTGACATGCTTAAAAAGCTAATTTTTGAATTCACTTGTGTATAAGATAGAAAATCGGGTCGCAGATCAAGTCAACGCGGACGCGTATGCTTGTTGCTGTCGTAATAGCGGGCAATGGGGCCTAGCTCCGCTTCGATGGCAAGCAACCGATTGTACTTAGCGATCCGATCGGTCCGACTCAGGGAGCCCGTCTTGATTTGCCCGGCATTTATCCCGACCGCGATGTCGGCGATGAAGGCATCTTCCGTCTCTCCGGAGCGATGAGAAATGACCGCGCTATATCCATATGTATGGGCGAGGCGCACCGTTTCTAATGTTTCTGTTAGGGTTCCGATCTGGTTGACTTTCACAAGGATACTATTCGCGATTCCTTTTTCGATTCCACGGCACAGAAACTTCGGATTTGTGACAAAAAGGTCGTCTCCGACAATTTGAGTTGATTGTCCCAGCATTTGGGTTAGGATGCGCCATCCGTCCCAATCGTTTTCATCTAATGCGTCTTCGATGGAGTCAATCGGATATTTTGCACAAAGACCTTTTAGATAGAGTACTTGCTCTTCTGCTGTGCGCTCTTCGTATTTAAGCTTCGCTTTCTTTTTTTTCTTTTCGATGTAGCGGCCGGAAGATTTATCATAAAATTCTGTCGCGGCGCAGTCAAGAGCCAGTGTGACTTCTTCGCCAGGACGGTATCCTGCTTTTTCGATGGCCTGTAAAATGATTTCTAGCGCTTCTTCATTAGAAGACAGATTAGGAGCGAATCCGCCTTCGTCGCCGACCGCAGTGATCTGCCCTTTCTCCTTCAACAACACTTTGAGTGTATGAAAGATTTCGGATCCCATACGCACTGCTTCACGAAAGGTAGGAGCTCCGACTGGACGAATCATAAACTCCTGAAAATCAAGAGAATTATCTGCATGCGCTCCGCCATTGATGATGTTCATCATCGGACATGGCAACATGTACGCGTGTGTTCCGCCAATGTAGCGATAAAGCGGCAAGCCCGCGGCGACGGCTCCGGCACGGGCGATTGCTAAGGAGGCTCCTAGAATTGCATTGGCTCCAAAACGTCCCTTATTGGATGTTCCATCGGCCTTCAAAAGTGCGATATCGAGGCGTTCTTGATCGAATACATCCTGTCCGACTAAAATGTCGGCAATTGGACCGTTCACATTTTCAACAGCGCGCAAGACGCCTTTTCCGCCGTAGCGTGTGGGATCCCTATCGCGCAATTCGACCGCTTCATGTTCCCCTGTCGAGGCGCCGGACGGAACAAACGCTTCGGCAACGATATTTTGATCTGCTTTTACTGTGACTTTTACAGTAGGATTTCCTCGAGAGTCGAGCACTTCCATCGCGTGGACAGAGCGGATAATTGCCATTAGAAACCTCTTTTATGGATCAATACCTTAAAATTTAAGGTTAAGAAGGAAAGACATTCTCCACAAGAATTATTGGAGGATATTCAGCGAAGAGTTGCGGCGTTCGCTACGGCGTGCGGCAGCGACATGTCGGGGATCCGTCTGGAGCTCCGTCTGGCGCTTCGCTGCGAGCTGTCCGCATGCTGCACTGACGTCCTGGCCACGGCTGTAGCGGACAGGAGCAGGGATTGAGCGATCGGACAAATATTGTTGGAACGTGCGAAGAGAGAGTTCTTCACTTGCCGCCATCGGATTCCCTGGATGCGGATTCATCGGGATCAAATTTACTTTCGCTTTGAGGCCGTGAAGAAATTTCACTAACTTTTTGGCGTGGAGGATGGAGTCGTTGATTCCTTTGATCATCACATACTCGAAAGTGATGCCATGGCGACTATTGATAGGGTAGTCGAGAAGAGCTTCTTTAAGAGTTGCGAGAGAATATTTTTTGTTGATCGGCATCATTCCGCTGCGCTGCTCTTCGTCGGCAGAATGGAGGGAGATGGCGAGTCGAACAGGAAGGTCTTTTCCAAGGCGACGAATTTCTGGAACCAATCCTGAGGTTGATACAGTGACGCGGCTCTTTGATAGGCCGAAGAGCAAAGGGTCGAGCATTGCGCGGCAGGCGTCAACAACATGGTCGTAGTTGTCGAGTGGCTCGCCCATCCCCATAAAAACGATATTGGTGATTTTCCTCTCAAGACCGCGTTCAGCGAGACGGCGATTCCCCAGGACAAGCTGTGCTAAGATTTCACCAGAAGTGAGGTTGCGGGCAAATCCCATCTTCCCTGTTTGACAGAAGGTGCAGCCCATGCGGCAACCCACTTGGCAGCTCACGCATAATGTGACGCGATTTTCGGATGTCATCAATACGCATTCCGTGAACAGGCCATCTTTTGCTTTGAGTAGCATCTTTTCGCTATCGTCGATGGAATGGAGCATACAGTCGATTTCTGGGAGGTGCCAGTGGAATTCGTTTGCGAGTGCTTCGCGGATTGGCAAAGAGAGATTTGTGAATTGAAGCGGATCCAACACATGGTGCTTAAAAAGCCAGACGCGTACTCCCTTTGCAGCAAAGGATTTTCCGCCCTTTTCTTTGAACCAAGTGATCCAGTCTTCTTCCGACAAATCTAATGCGTAACGTTTTGTTTCCATACACTTCTAAAATAATTATTTATATATTATATTATATCTCACAACCTCATAAAAATCGATTATTTTCGTGCATAATAAATTTTTTTATTGTAGATTTACCTCTCATTTCAAAAAACAAAAGTTTAATTTACTATGTCACTCTCACGCGTTCACTCTGCTGCTTATATTGGACTAGAAGCCATCGCCATCGAAATTGAAATCGATGCCTTTCGGACGGAATCCGATAGCTGTTTAATCATCGTGGGCCTCCCCGACGCGGCAGTTAAGGAATCCAAAGACCGCGTCTTAGCGTCGATTAAAAATTCGGGCTGCGCATTGAATTGCTTTCGCGCCACGATTAACTTAGCTCCTGGTCATCTAAAGAAGGAAGGAGCGCTGTACGATCTTCCCATTGCGTTGGGACTGATGCAATCGTTAGGACATCTCCCTTCTTCGACACTTTTTGACGACTATCTCGTCATTGGCGAATTGGGACTTGGCGGGACGACCCGGCCGGTGCGGGGAGGATTGTGCGCAGCGTTGCTAGCGCGGGAGCTTGGAAAGAAAGGACTACTCCTTCCCGCTGCAAACGCGAAAGAGGCGGCGATGGTGCCCGGAGTTGTGATTATTCCGATTGGATCGTTACAGGAAGCGATGGAATTCGCAAAGGATCCTTCTTGTATCAAAGGGCTCTCCACTCCTGCACAAGAATCTCCTCTCCTTATTCAAGAGATCCCTCGCATTGACTTTGCAGACATCCGAGGACAGGCCCATGTGAAACGTGCGCTTGAAATTGCTGCTGCAGGCGGACACAACATTGTGATGTCTGGTCCTCCCGGGTCAGGAAAAACGATGCTGGCAAAGGCCATGACAGGAATTATGCCCGAGATGACGATTGAAGAGGCGTTGGAAGTCACACGTATCCATTCCATTGCAGGAATGTTGGAAGAGGGAAAACCCCTTGTGACACAGCGACCTTTTCGCTCTCCTCACCATACTGTCAGCTACGCAGGCCTTATCGGTGGTGGCCACGTGCCGCGCCCAGGCGAAGTCACATTAGCCCACAATGGAATCCTTTTTTTGGATGAGTTGCCTGAGTTTTCACGTACCGTTTTAGAGGTCTTGCGGCAGCCGTTAGAGGACCGCAATGTCACAATTAGTCGTGCAAATGGAAATTACACCTTTCCAACTAACTTTATTTGCATTGCAGCGATGAATCCGTGTCCGTGCGGATTTTTGGGACATCCCCACAAAGGGTGTACTGACAGCCCCTTACAGATCAATCGGTACCGCAGTAAAATTTCGGGTCCGTTGTGGGATAGAATCGACATGCACATCGACGTCCCTGCCTTGCGCTATAGCGAAATGATCGAAACGCACAACGAAGAGTCCTCGCATGACGTACGTCTAAGAGTCAAAGAAGCACGCGCAAAGCAGCGGCAGCGGTTGGGTCCGACAAAATGTAATGCAATGCTTTCTTCGCGCGAAATCAAAGAGACAGCCGCATTGGATGCATCCTGCATGGAAGTGCTTCAGCAGGCAATGGAAAGGATGGGACTATCGGCACGGGTGTGTGATCGGATGAGAAAAGTCGCGCGGACCATTGCGGATTTAGATAATGCGCCCGCCATCGAGACGCATCATCTATTGGAAGCAATCAATTTCCGTAGCGTCCAGGTGCAGACGCCGCTGGAAGCAATGGAAATGGCGATTCCCTATTAACTACCACCATACGTAGCTGAAGATAGAAACAGCAAATGTCATGAAGACAAGCTCTTTGACGCGTGTCGCATATCCTAAGCGATCAAGGATATTTAGGACTGTCAATACCATCAGCGCAGGATAGCCAACCTGAAGGATGGGTCCTAGCATTGCAGTAATACCAGAAAATTCCAATGTCGCAAAGAAATAGGTCACCACAAGAGAAACGACTAACGCAACATGATAGGAAATTCTATTTCTGCAAATGACATTTTGTAGAAACTCCGCAAATACCGTTGTCAATGCAATCGCTGTCGTCAAACATGCTAGAGCAACGATCACTGCTGTGACCAATCCTGCGGAAGGTCCAACGATACGCAATGCTAACGCACCAATAAGCTGATCACTTGCAACCTCTAGTCCATGTGTGTGGAAGGAGGCGATGAAGCAAAAACCAACGTAGATAACAGCTAAAAGGAAGGCACCGATATAGCTCGCCTTTAACGCAGAGCTCAAAATTGTCTTTGGGCAATCCGCTTTTGCGCTTGGATCTTTCGATTTAAACGCAGACAAAATCACTGGCGCAAAGAAAAATGCACCTAAGAGGTCCATCGTATTGTACCCTTCGTTCAACCCGTAAAAGAAGACGTTCCATTCTGTCAACGAAGAGGCTTCGCTGCCAGGGGTCATAAACATTCCTTTCACAATCATGAATCCAAGAAATCCCAAGAGGGCCGGAGTCAACACGTAGCCAATCATATCTAAAATGCGATTCTTACGATAAGTGAACAAGAAAATGATCAAGCAAGCAGCAGCGCTAAATAGACTCATGGAAAGGTCAGGATAATTTGCTTTAAGAGTAGAGTAGCCTGCAGCGATACAGCGAGGTGTCGCACCAAAAGGTCCGATCAATGCCATGATAAGGGCGGCCACGATAAATCCTGGAAGGCGCCCTATTTTTTCAAAAAATTTATTATAATCCCCTTCGTAAAGCATCATCGCAATCAGTCCGGTGAACGGAACGATCACTGCCGTAAGAAGCAATCCAAAAATTCCATATAGTGTTTTGTCTTGCGCGAGGTATCCGATCGTTAACGGAAAAATAACATTGCCTGCCCCAAAGAACATGGCAAACATTGCCAAGCCGGTAACAAAGGTTTGTGACTTAATAAAATTCTTCATAACACCCTAAAAATTAAATAAATAGAATGATGATACCAGAAAAGTAAGTAACTGTCAATTTATACCAAGCAGGAAAGGAAATAGGTAAAATATATAATTAATATTATAATTAAAAAGTGGAAATTGGAAAAATTTTGGACTACGGCGGCTTGACGCATACATATCAAGCCGCCGTAGTCCAAAATTCGTTATTTCTTAAGAGTTTCAAGCAAATCGGAGACGGCGAGCTGGCGGGTCGTGCGGTCGACGATTTCAATCGCCTCTAAATCATCATCAGTCCCTGCTCCTAGCTCTTTAAACTTACGCGCGGTCACAAGGACGCGTCCTTCAAAAGATCCGACCGCTTTATTGTAGGCATGGACCGTATTATCGACGCAGCGACGAATTTCATCGAAATGCTTTGCTAACACCCCCACTCTCTCGTAAAGGGTTTTTCCTAAAGAACAAATTTCTTGCGCATTTTTGGCGACCAATTCCTGGCTCCATCCGTAGGCCACCGCGCGCAGCAGGGCGATCAATGTGGTCGGTGTGGCCAAGATCACACGTTGCTCGACGCCGAGTTCGATAAGTGAAGGATCCTGCTCCAGCGCGGCACTAAAAAATGTTTCTCCAGGGAGAAACAAGACGACAAATTCTGGCGCCGCTTTAAACTGATCCCAATAAGCTTTAGAAGAAAGTTGTTGAATATGCTGTCTTACCTGGCGAGCATGATCTTTTAAGCAACCAATTCTAATATCTTCATCAGTCGCCTCGTGCGCTTCAAGGTAACCTTGTAAAGGAGTTTTTGAATCGACAACAACCTGTTTGTTGTTAGGAAGTTTGATGACCATGTCAGGACGCAGACGTTTGTCGTCGACAGAGATCGATTCCTGCTCTAAAAAGTCGCAGTGTTCGATCATCCCCGCCATTTCGACCACGCGGCGGAGTTGCATCTCCCCCCAACGCCCTCTAACATTTGGTGTGCGCAATGCTTTGACCAGATTCCCCGTTTCGAGGTGAAGACGATTTTGTGTATGTGCGAGAGATTTCACCTGCTCACTCAGGCTTGTAAAAGCAAAAATGCGGTCTTTTTCGATCTGTTGCATTTTAAGATCGACCTTATTCAGCGATTCTTTGATCGGTTTAACAAGGTCATCGATGGCATGTTGGCGTAGCTTGAGTTCGCCCCGCGCACTTTCGTGCATCTTCTCCATTTTCGCTGTCGCTAATTCAAGAAAAGATTGTGCGTTACTTTTTAGGACATCGTTGGAAAGTAGTTTAAATGTATCCGACATTTTTTGATGGGAATTATTAAGGAGAGCCAGCTTTTCGTCCGCCGCTTTACGTTCTTCGATAAGGCGTGTATCCGATTGAACAAGGCGCGCATGTAAACTGTGATTTTCTTGTCTTAGTGCGAGCACCTCTGCCTCTTTTTTAGCTGCTTCTTGTTGGACGTTGCGCATCCATCGGAAGCATAAGAATCCACAAAGAGCCAGTAATAAAACAAAAAAAGCGCTGCCGATAGAAACAAGAAGAAGGGGAGAAACGTGCATGAAGCATCCTAAAGTGTAATCGGCAAGAGCTTAGCAAATAAAGGTTTTTTGTGTATAGTTGCGATTATGGGATCATTTTTTATTTTACGTTCGCATATGGCGTGGCTGGGACCACTACTATTATTTGTTCTGATTGCGCCTTTTACGCCGACACTTGACGTGGCGATCGAGCGTTATTTTTATGAAGGCGGCCACTTCTACACCAACTTTTTTTTTCAATCTCTATACGACTTTAGTTTCCTACCGGTGTTAATTTTCGTTGTTGCATCGATGCTTCTTCTTTCACTCTCCTTCTTTTTTTCCAAGATGGCGTATTTAAAAAAGCCGCTGCTTTTGATTCTTTTAACACTAGCAATCGGTGCCGGACTGATCACCCATCTTTTATTAAAAGACCACTGGGGACGTCCGCGACCCAAACAAGTGATCGAATTCGGAGGCACGCAACACTACCGCCCTTTTTGGTCCCCTAACTTTTTCTCCCAACCACAACCTTCCAAATCTTTTCCTTGTGGACACTGCACGCTTGGATTTTTTTTCTTTGCTCCGGCATTGGCAGCGCGTCGCCTAGGAAAGGAGGGATGGAGCTTCTTTTTTTTTGGAATTGCTTTCGCGTTTGGCATCAGCCTCAGCCTCGCACGCATGGCCCAGGGCGGACATTTTTTGTCTGACATCCTCGCCACCGCATTGGTGATGTGGCTGACGGCGTGGTGGCTCGATCAATTACTTTTTGGAAAACAACGCGCATGAACGGAACAACAAAAAAACAATATGACATTTATGCGTTCATCGAAGAGTACATAAAAAAAAACAACTTCTCTCCTTCCTACCGCGACATTCAAGAACAATTTGGATTTTCCTCTTTAGGCACAGTCTATAGCTATATCCAACGACTAAAACGCAAAGGAATGCTCACCGCAGAAAAGCAATGCAGCCGTTCTTTTACCTTAGCGCAGGCACTAAAAGACAAAAACAGTTCCGATATTTCCATCCCCCTCATCGGCCACATCAAAGCGGGATATCCCATCGAAATGCTGCTGCAGCCAAAAACAATCGCCTTGTCGAGCGCACTGATCCTTCACGAAGAGCAGACCTATGCACTACAAGCGAAAGGAGATGGATTCAATGAAGAGTTGATCGCCGACGGCGATATTTTGATTGTAGAAACGTCGAAAGAAATTCACAATGGAGACACCGTCATCGCCCTCATCAATGCGCACAACACTCTTGTTAAACGCTACTACCATGAAGACAGCTATGTCCGTCTTGAAAGCAAAACGCCTCACCACCGTCCTATGATCGTCAGAGAAAAAGACGTGACGGTCCAAGGACATCTCATTGCCCTTATACGAGAATTTTAAATTATTCCTCTTCCTCTTCAGGGGTAGGCTCGAAATCTTCCAACGTCTTTGACTTTTTCCCTGTTGTGATCCGTATCAATGACAACACAAAAGAAACCACCAAATACGACCAAGAGATCACAAAAAAGACGACAGGGAAGTGGTGCAATATTCCAAAAAAGATGACGACAGCTGCCAAAACTGTTAAAAAGACCACTTTAAACGACGCAACGCGAATCCGCAACGCTTTAAGGCTGGGAAATCGCCATTGGCTAATCATGAAATATCCGATCAGTAGCAGCGTAAAGAACATGGTCCACATGCGCTGCGTTTCCGTCACAACGAAAATAGAATGAAGTTCCGACGAAAACAAAAACAGAGTCATCGACACCACAGCTCCCGCAGCGGCAGGACTAGGTAAACCGGTAAAATTCGTTTTAACCGGAGCTAAAAGATCCTCTGCTGTCTTACTTTCTTGATTCTTTACAGTAAAACGAATCAATCGCAACACCCCGCAAACCGAATAAATCATCGCGGCCATCATCATCAAAAAAGATGCTTCCGTTCCTGGAGAGATCGACAAAGACTTCAACACGATCACCGAAGGAGCCACTCCAAACGAAATGGCGTCCGCCATGCTATCAAATAATCCCCCAAACTGACTTTCCGCCTTCATCGCCCGGGCAATCGCCCCATCAAGTAAATCAGCGAAAGCCGCCAGAATAATAATGCCTGCGGCCGCCAAAAGGATATTGACGTCGACATCTCCCGGGGGCAACATATTCATCTTGAAAATGACAAATAATCCACAGGTTAAGCTAAATGCTGTGATGATATTAGGGAGAAGATGGATCTTTTTCAAAATTTACCTTTACTATTGATTGGTGTATAATCATCTAATGTATCAACAATTAAAATATTATATGAGGAAAAACCATTAAAAAAAAAATTGCAGTTGATTATTTACCGAATTCAATCAAATATACCGGAATAAATCGACTGGCTGAAAAATGACTTCCCCTAATCTTTCACTGCTTTCCGACAACTTTCAAGAAATCTACATTGCCGTCCACGCAGAGGAAACAGATAGTGCTTCGCTTGTCCCTAATGTTTTTGGATCCCGCGTCTATTATTCCGGAGCGGGGTGGGGACGATTTTGGAAATTTTTCTTTTCTAGCTGGACCTCTTGTTTCGGTGGTGATCTAGAAACTACAAAACTGCATCAGGCACTACATAAAACTGCGAAAGTTTTCGCGAAAGAAAAAGCCGCGATCAAAGAGGTATTTGCCTCTTATGAAGCGTCTTTAACTTCTCAGTTAACAGGAGGCGAACATAATCAAGGTGATTACCTACTTGCGCGGTACAAAATCCACCAATGGAATCAAAGCACATTACCATTTATCAAACTCGTCGACAAAAAAAATAACGAAAAATTAACTGCTTTATTTAACAGCGTATTCCCACAAGATTTAGAGAAAGGAAAAAAATTTCCTTTTTCTCATCGCTCTGCCACTAAAACCACAGGAAAATATCAAGCATTACTCGATCTGGAGCAGATTCTTGAATCTCCACTACCCTATTTAATCCTACGGAAACTTAGTGTCGGCGAAGCGCTAGCAGAAAAAGAAGAAACACAACTCCTAACGTTCATTGCGCTACTAAATAAAAAAGCAGAAGATCTTCCACTAAAAAAACTGCATCAGGCATTAGTTTTATTGATCGACCACATACGCGCCCACACTTTTAATACAAAGATACCCACCCTTTATGCCGTCGCCATTCCTCTCATCCAAAAAAAATGCGCCCTTTTTCAGTTAGCGGATGCGAAACATGCTGCATGGCGTGCATCTCTTCGACCAGGAGCGAAAGTAACGTGCAACGCCAAAGAATATCTATTAGGCGAAAGGATCGGAGAAGAAAAAGTTGTCGATAAACGCCATGTGTATCGCATACAAGGAGACGAAGACCGCGTGCTATTGATTGGAAACAATCGAATGATTATTGGGATCCAGGCAGAAGTAACAAAAAAATATGGATGGGGATGCCATTCGCCTGAATGGTTTGACGTCGATGTCGACGGGATAAGTGCAGTCGTCGAGTATCTTCCTTATGGATTGATGGATCAGCAGTGGACATCTTTGAAATCAATCTCTTCAAAAGACAAAAGAAACTCTCAGCGATTGGTCAATCAGATCCAATGGTTTTTGGAACACAAAAGAACGCCTCTAAATTTCACTACCAATAACATCAAATATAATAAGAAAGGGATCCTTAAGTGCACGAAAATTCCTATACAATCTCCCTCGCTTGATTTTTTCCAGCTCGAGCGTGTGATTTCCGAGTACTCACAAGGAAATAAAATTGTCTGTGAATATATTCTTAAAGAAAGTGGGATTTATTCGCATCGAATTGCAAGGTTTTATCGAGATGTGGCTAAAAAAGCAATCGCAGGCGATGAGATGCGAGCCGAAAATCTTGCAGCGGAATCGCATCATCAGATCATTCAACACACTATCATTGAGCGCGCACAGCTATTGCAAAATGAGATAAAAGAAACACAAAATCAATTAATGAACACGCTTTTACAAAATTATGAGATATCCAACATCGCCATCATAACCAAGGCGATTCAAAAAGCAATGAAAACGGAATACAAAAAGGATCATATTACGAGTTTTTTGTCTCCCAACTTTTATGAACGCGTTTTACATACAGTTCTCTACTCAACGAACCCCAAGAAAAAA
>CAYIYO010000040.1:0-16959 GCA_964367715.1 uncultured bacterium | reverse complement strand
TTGGCTGACGTGTCTATGCTGTCTTTAGTAGATTTGTATAGGTTTTTAGAAGCGGTAACCTTTAGTTAAGCGAAATATTTCCGACAATGCTTCAGACTCAAAAATAACCCCCTCCTCTTGCGCCGGTTCTTGTAAAGCCCTGGCTGCATCAATTTCTGACAAAGCACCGATGTTGGGAAAGTTAAAAAGTCGCTCGGCATATGACTTTGATTCTCCAGCCAAGCCTGGGAGTATAGGCAAGCCGGCACCCAAGAGTATCATGGGAAGTTGACGCTGTTGGATTTTATGCATCGCCATGATTAGAGCACCGAGCTCCTTTAGGCTAAAATATTGAATTTCATCAATCAGTATGGCGATGGCGCTTTGACGTTCTTCAGCAGCTTCAGCAATAGCCACAAAAAGATTAGGTAAATCAATTTCTAGATCACCACTATCAGCTGACCCTCTTTCGGGATCAATATCGAGTCCAATCGTGACGTCATGAATTGTGATCTTGAGGGCGCTAATGAAACTCCTCAGGACAGAGAGAGCCCGTTTTACCCTATTGCCAAAACCTGCTGCGCGATCCAACTCAAACAGAAGCCTCCACAAGTGAGGAGCAATCAAGGGGCCTAAGGCTTTATTTTCATGCGCCTCGATGGAAATCGTTTGGTATCCCTCTGCCCTTGCCATCCTTTCCATTTCGTTGAGTAGAACCGTTTTCCCCACACCGCGGAGCCCTGTAAGCAATATGCTTTTTTCTGGGCGCTTTCGCTTTATTCGCCTCATTAAAATATGAGCGTCCTCAATAACGAGATCTCTACCAACCAGCTCCGGAGGGGGTGCACCAGCGCCAGGGGAAAAAGGATTTTGTGTTCGATCCATAGCTTTTCTCCAAGTTTATCATAAGTTATCCTAAGTTATGGTTGAAATTAAGGATAACTACAAATAAGTAACGATTTCTAGGGGATGAATATCGTGATGGTGATGGAGTCATGATGATGGGATCAGGTCTGACATTCGGACATTTGATGCCCCACCTAAATATTTACACTCACCAAAACGCAACCGAACGGAAAAGGGAGCGCAGGATTCCAAAGGAGCCACGCTCCTTTGGAATCCTGCGCTCCCTTAATTGCCTGAAAGAGGAGTCGAACCTCCGACCTTCGCATTACGAATGCCACACTCTTCTATAATGACAGCAAAGAACAGTACTTAACAGTCTTATTCCTTATAAGTTATAATGGTAGCATTGCTGTTGCTTTTTGTCCATTGCTGGCCGTTTCTGAGATTTGCTGTGAAAAAAGTGTGAAAAATTTTGTCTTGACATTTACCTACAAAATAGGTTATTTAACCTATAAAGTAGGTCTATCATGCTCGAATACCTTTTTTCAAATAAGAACGTAGAAAAAATACTGATATATCTTTTACTACACAAGAAAGCCAACGCTACCGAACTCAAACGCGCCTTTGGTACGTCTCTCGATCCCATACAAAAGACATTAAAAAAACTAGAGGAAGGGGGACTTCTTGTGAGCTTCCTGGAAGGCCGTACACGTGTTTTTCTTTGGAATCCTCGCTATCCTTTCCTCAAGGAGATTCAAGCTTTGACTAAAAAATCTTACGAATTTCTTCCCGAAAATATGCAAGAAATCTACCAGCTAACAATACGAAAACGTCCACGCAAAAGCGGAAAACCCCTATAAGAGACCATGGAATATTCAAACATAGATATCAAAGATCTCGCCTGCTTCATCTACCAGTTATTGAAAGATAATGGAATTGATGCCGTGCTAGTCGGCGGTGCTTGTGTTTCCATCTATAGCCAAAATCGGTATCAATCGTATGATCTCGATTTTGTCACCTACGAAGAGTTAAAGCAAATTGACAAAGTGCTGAATAATATTGGCTTTAAGAGGATTGGAAGATGCTTTTCGCATGATGCCTGTCCTTATGTTATCGATTTTGTAAATCCACCTGTAGCGATAGGCAATGAATCGATTCGCCATTTTGAAACGTTAAAGTCTTCAACAGGCACTTTAAAGCTCCTTACACCAACAGATTGTGTTAAAGACCGCTTAGCTGCATTTTTTCATTGGGATGACCAACAGGCTTTCGAGCAAGCTCTATTGGTAGCGAAAGATCATGAGATTGACATCAACGACATAGAACGGTGGGCAAAAGCAGAAGGTCACTCAGATAAATTCAAATCATTTCTGCAAAAATTACAAATCTCATAGGAACAGAGTCAGGCTTAATCCCGTTCTATGAATGAATGCGAATGCCACAATGCCAGGCCTGACCCCTTTATTTTTTAGTTAGTCAATGTCTTTTTGAATCATCAAACAACCCTGTTTTTTTATTATTTTTCCGCCTTCGAGTTGATCGGAGACTGCTTTCATGATGTAAGGCCAATGGTATCCGGGCATGGAAAAATTGTGATCGAATTGTATTGGTTCACAGGCTTGAGTCATTTGTGTTAGCTGTCTTTGAATATCGAACTTTAGAATGTGTAATGATCGCGCATTTTCTGTGAGTGCTCTATTTTTATACACTTCATTATCTGGATAATAGATAGAGACGCCAGTACCATAATTATTGCCTCCGAAAAATATTTCTATATTATTTTCATTCCAGAAATGATCCTCAATTTCCCTAAAGAATTCATCTATAATAGAGTTATCCGAGTCCCAGTTTGGAGTTACCCATGATATATATAGTTGAGTGTGAGTTTCTTTACTGTTTACAGCTTGGTTTACTGCTTCCCAGCTCCGTGTTTTAAAAATTTCAGTGTCATAAACGGGTTCAGATATAGTAAAACCAGGTTCGAATTTTTTTAGTGGATTCATTTTACTCTCATTAATATTATATTTTTTAACTTTTTAATTTAATTATTACGAAAAAATGGTGTCAGCCTCAATATTTAGCTATTTGAAAGGATTGCCTGAAAGAGGAGTCGAACCTCCGACCTTCGCATTACGAATGCGAGGGAAGACCAAACAATCCAATACTAACCAACCGCTATGAGCATGATGATAAAAGATTTAAGGCTATAAATCTACTGGATTGTATCGATTGGTGCTGGTGAAATAGGCAAGTCGTTGCACCGCCACTGCACCGCGAAGACCTATTACAGAACACCAAGAGTATATAAAAACTTTTGCTTGAGGAAAAGGGGGGGCGCCAGATACAGTGAAGTAAAAAATATTTTAATTTATGGCCATAAAATGATCGTTTTTCGCGCTGTTTGCAATTTGGGAGCTTTATTGACTCTTTGCTCGGCTTGTACAAGAGTGCCGCAGACAGATGATCGTTGCGTCGCCTCTATTATTAATCATCACATCAACAAAGATGTTCATTGGAATAGCTGCTGCAAAGACGCTCAAATTCAAGTAGGTGATGCCATTCATCATTTCCTTGAACAAGAATTAACCATCGACTCAGCTGTACAAATTGCTCTCCTCAATAATCCTGATATTCAAGCGACTTTTGAGGAAATAGGGATAGCCCAAGCGGATTTAATCCAAGCAGGTCTTTTTCAAAATCCCATTTTCGATGCCTACGTTCGATTTCCTGATCACCAATTACTCCAATTGAATACGGCATTTTCTATTACTCAAAATTTCTTGGATCTTTTTTTAATTCCCCTTCGCAAAAAGATTGCCGCTGTCGAACTTGAACAAGCACATCTCCGTGTCGCAAATGCCGTTTTAGATTTAGCATTTGACGTCCAAGAAACTTTCTATAATCTTCAAGTAGAACAAATTAAACAACATCTCCTCTCATCATTGGTTGAAACAACGGAAGTGAGTAGCGCGCTTGCTAAAGCTCAAAGACAACAGGGAAATATCAATGATCTTGAGCTTAACAGTCGAATGAATGAGTATTTAGAATCTAAAGTTGAGTTTGCTCAAAATCAAATTGAAATCATTCGCTTAAGAGAGAGAATGAATAAATTATTAGGTCTTTCTTCATCAAATTATTGTTGGAAAATTACAGAAAATCTCCCCGAATTGACCAAAGAAGAAATTCCTACTGAATACTTAGAGTCTATAGCACTCTCTCAAAGGCTTGATCTGCAAATAGCCCGATGGGAAGTGGAAAGAATTGCAAAGACTTTGGGTATTAAGCAATGGTGGGCCTATACAAATATCGCTGCCGGTATTTCAACAGAACATGAAGCAGAAGGGTTTCAAGAAACAGGTCCTGCATTTGCTGGATCCATTCCACTATTTAACTATGGTCAAGCTGATAGAGCCCGTCTTCATGCAATGTACTGCCAAAGTCGTGAACGACAAAAGGCTTTGGAAATCGCAGTCTTGTCGGAGGTGAATTCAACGATAGATCAACTTACTACCAACCGTCACCTTGTCCTAACCTACCAAAAGGAATTACTTCCTCTTCAAGAACAGATAACCTCTTTATCGCAAAAATTTTATAATACAATGTCATTAAGCATATACAAACTACTATTTGCAAAGAGACAGGAGCTGCAAATACAGATTAATTACAACTTAAACCTCAAAAATTATTGGATCTCACGCGTTAAATTAGATCGAGCTTTAGGTGGCGGTCTTAATTTAGCTATAGAAAATTATTGCCCATCCGACTGCTGTAACATTCCTAAGGAAAGCAAATGAACCCTCACATTGCAAAAATCACTTGTAGCATTAGTTTTATGTTAGCTTTACTCTATACTCCCTATCTGCAGTCACAGGATTCTTCTCATTTCGTACCCTTCAATACAAACAATATCTCTTATACTCCCGTCATTACACCAAATGGGAGCACTTTACCATGGACGATGGAGGATGGAGTCAAGGTCTTCCATCTGACAGCTGAACCAGTAAAACGAGAGTTTGCACCAGGGTTAATCGTCAATTGCTGGGGATATAATGGACAAACCCCAGGTCCAACAATAGAAGCTGTCGAAGGTGATAGAGTCAGATTTTTGGTTACAAATCACCTGCCAGAGCCAACAACCATTCACTGGCATGGTATTCTCCTGCCAAGCGGAATGGATGGTGTCACTGGATTATCGCAAAAGCCCATTCCTCCAGGCGAAACATTTAAATATGAATTTACTCTTCGTCAAAGCGGAACACATATGTACCATCCACACTATGACGAAATGACGCAAATAGCCTTAGGAATGATGGGATTCTTTGTCATCCATCCAAAAAACCCAACAACTGAAGAAAAAGTCGATAGAGACTTTGCGATTATGTTGATGGAATGGGCGATCCCAATCGAGGCTTCCACTCCTGATCCTCTCGTAATGTTAGATTTCAATTACTTCACTTTCAATAGCAAGGTATTTCCCGGAACTGAATCTTTAGTCGTCAAAAAAGGTGAAAAAATAAGGATTCGCCTAGCAAACCTTAGTATGGATAGCCATCCCATCCATCTCCATGGATATGAATTTACAGTGGTAGGGCAAGGAGCTAAAAGGATGAAGCCTTCGGCTCAGTATGAAGCCGTGACGATTAACGTTCCTGTGGGTGACACCCGTGATATTGAGTTTGTTGCCGATGAGCCTGGTGACTGGGCATTTCATTGTCATAAAGCTCACCATACTATGAATGGGATGGTACATGATATTCCAAATATGATCGGTGTAAATCAAATGGAAATAGAAACGAAAATTCAAAAGTTATTTCCCAACTATATGGCAATGGGATCAACAGGAATGGGAGAAATGTTTGATATGAGTCAACACATGCACATGGACGGACCATCTAATTATTTAAAGCTGGGATCACCCGGACCATTCGGTATAATTGAGCTCTCCGGCATGTTTACCGTCCTAAAAGTCCGCGAAGGAATTATCAACTACAATGATCCAGGTTGGTATCAAAATCCACCAGAAACAGTTGCAGAGCAAGTTAGTGAAATTCCAAATAAATTAGAGCAAACACAATGAAACATATGACTCCTTCTACTAATCATCATAAATCACCAGATGCCTCAAAATCTGTAATCTATACCTGTCCCATGCATCCTGAGATCCAACAAGATCATCCAGGTCTATGCCCTATTTGCGGAATGACGTTAGAACCAAAAGAAGCCACAACAACAGTTGATGATTCTGAATATCAAGATATGTTACGGAGATTTTGGATCGGTATTGTTTTAACAATTCCGGTCTTGATATTAGCTGCAAATAAGATGCTTCCATTTTTAAGGCTTGAAAATATTGTGTCGGATCAGGTCTCTCCCTGGATACAATTCATCATCAGCACACCTGTTGTTCTTTGGTGCGGCTGGCCATTTTTCGAAAAAGCCTGGTATTCGTTACTCAATCGTTCTTTGAACATGTTTTCTTTGATAGCCTTAGGCATAGGAGCTGCCTATTTTTACAGCGTTATTGCTGTGGTATTTCCTAATTGGTTTCCTGATTCTTTTAAAGAAAAGGGTGAACTTTTTATCTATTTTGAAGCTGCTTCAGTGATCACTGTGCTTGTTATCCTAGGACAAGTATTGGAACTGAAGGCAAAGAGTCAGACAAGTCAGGCAATCAAAGCCTTGTTAGGTCGAGGCGCAAAGACTGCTCATCTTCTACTAAATGATCAAGAACAAGAGGTTTCCATTGACCAAGTGAAAGTTGGAGATATATTGAGAGTAAAACCCGGGGAGAAAATTCCTGTTGACGGCATAGTGATTGAAGGCTTGAGTTTTATAGATGAATCCATGATTACTGGAGAACCAATGCCCGTTGAAAAGAAAGCCAAAGATAATGTTACCGGAAGCACAATTAATCAAACGGGCAGTTTTTTAATGGAAGCTAAACGTGTCGGCAGTGAGACCCTGCTAGCAAGAATTGTGCAAATGGTTTCCGAAGCACAAAGAAGCAAAGCACCCATCCAGAAACTCGCTGATGTAATTTCCGGGTATTTTGTTCCTGTTGTTGTTTTAGTGGCGATCATTACATTTATTGTTTGGGGATCGATCGGACCTGAACCACGATTTGTTTTTGCCTTAGTCAATGCTGTTGCTGTATTGATCATTGCCTGTCCATGCGCATTGGGTTTGGCAACGCCTATGTCCATCATGGTTGGAATAGGAAGAGGGGCTGAAATGGGAGTCCTCATAAAAAATGCCGAGGCTCTTGAAAGACTTGAAAAGGTCAATACCGTATTGATGGATAAAACGGGGACACTTACTGAAGGAAAACCTAAAATTACGCAAATTGTTGCTTCAATTAATGGTCAAGAAAATGATCTTTTAAAATGGGCCGCTTCCGTTGAAAAAAACAGCGAACATCCACTTGCATTGGCTATAGTGCAGGGAGCTCAAGAAAAAAAATTAAATATTCCGGTTGTCGAGCAATTTAATTCGATTACGGGTGGTGGAATTACTGGAATCGTTGAAGGCAAAAAAGTATTTATAGGTAAAGCAAATTTATTGGAAGAGAACCATATCACTGGACTTGCAAGTTTGCAGGCTCAAGCAAAAGAGGCACAAGAACAAGCTCAGACGGTCATTTTTGTAGCAATTGATGGGAAAGCAATTGGATTTATTGCTGTCGCAGACCCGATTAAAGCCTCAACCCCAAAAGCAATAGAAGATTTACATCGACTTGGAATAAAAGTCATCATGCTGACAGGAGATAACGAATACACAGCAAAAGCTGTAGCCAAAAAATTGAATATCGATGAAGTCCATGCAGGTGTCAACCCAAAAGATAAAAACATCTTAGTTCAGCAGCTTAAAGGCAAAAAACAAATTGTAGCAATGACAGGTGATGGAATCAATGATGCTCCAGCTCTTGCTGCTGCAGATGTTGGAATCGCCATGGGAACAGGGACCGATGTGGCGATGGAGAGCGCAGGCGTCACTTTAGTAAAAGGCGATCTTACAGGCATCGTAAGAGCCATCACCCTAAGTCGCGCCACAATGCGCAATATTAGGCAAAATCTATTCTTTGCCTTTATCTATAATATGGCTGGTATTCCTATCGCTGCTGGGATCTTATATCCTTTGATTGGCCTTCTTTTAAATCCCATTATTGCCAGCGCAGCCATGGCTTTCAGCTCCGTCTCGGTCATTTTGAATGCTCTTCGACTAAACAGGTTCAAAACTTAATCTTGTTGAACAACTTCCATAAAATGACACAAATAATAAACGCTAACTATCTGATTCTCATTCACATATCTTAATTTTTACACCCCTGAAACTAAATTTTTTAACGTTTCAATATTTACTCAATTTAGTATTTATTATTTATAATTTTTCGTAAAAACTTAAACTCTTCCAAAGCTTCTCGGCTATACATACCATGTTTTTTAGGCCCATTTTTACAAGCAAGAAATCCTGCTTTAGATTTTGGCCCCCCGCCAAATCCATGCATTCGGCAAACACCACTACCTTTTATAGCGTAGTTTTTGCACTGTTCACCACTGCGCTTCGACCTTGCTTTACACCTTTGCATGGGGACCCTCCTCAAATTTTTTGTTCATCCCACCTTCAGTGTTAATAGTCCCAACAATTGCTTGTCCTCCACTGTGAACGTTCACATGTTCTACTACAACCCGCTGCTCTCCCCTGCGTCGGTACTTCAATAGAGTATCAAGGGTCTCATGATGGCGTGTAAGGAGCTTGGAAGCCCCATTAACGTAAATATTTGCGAAGTCTGGACGTTCAGCCCGCATCGCCTTACCAAGCCACTCCATAGAATGCTCATGAAGAACTACTAGCTGAGAGATCAATTGACCTTCATACTCATCTTGTGGTGCAAGTGCCTGCATTAATTCTGCAACTATACCCATTTGATTTGACATTTCCTTCACGCCAGCTTTTGCCGGAACTATTGCACTCGCAACCTTGCTAATAAGTTGCATACCAACTGTCCTATTTGTAGCCCCTGTTGTGTTTAGCATACGTGAATCATAAAGATCGATCGCATCTTCATCTTCAAGATTTGAATCGAGGGAAAGCTCTATAACTTCCCTATCGTCTTTATTAACGCAATGGTAAACCGGCCCTGAATTGACAAGGCGCTTTTCCTTTACCCGAGCTATGGCGGCTTGTTCTTGTGCTGTAAGAACACGCTTTTTTGCCGAAATCTGTACTTCTTGTTTTTCTTCCATTGTCACCTCTTAAAGTTGAGATAGTTGAGTCATTAAAAAATGTTTCATTATAAACCCCCGTTAAATGGGTTTTCAAATTTGAAATATCCTACAGAACAAAGGGTTCAAAAGGTCCAAAACCATCTTATGAACCTTTTGAACCTTCTTCCCATCAAGCCTCTTCAAATATTTTAGGATTCGGCCAAAACTTTTCAGTTGGTCTTCCTGTCGTTTTTATTATCTTTCCAGCTAGATAATATTTCTCCTGAAGGTACTCTACGACCTCTTCCACTTGGTTTGCGGTTGCAAGTCCGCTCCAATGGTTGCTGTAATAAACATCTCTTATACTAAAAGGCACTTGTACTTCACCTTTTTTTATTCGCGCAATCAGCTCTTTGGCAGCTTTAGGAACAGTATTTTTTCCGCTTTCGTATACACGCCGTGCATGACTCTCAAAATAATCTAACCATTGCAATGCTATTTGCAACGCTTGAGCTGAAATGCTTTCGGGATATCGACCTTCAATGGCCTCTTTGAGATGTGCGAAGATTATACATAGGGCCGGCAACAATTTTTTATACTTAGTTAAATGAGCCTCCAGATGAGGAGGAAGATTTCCAGACCGTAGTCTTTTTTCAAAATCACCTTGCCACTCATTAAATAATTTCTGCGCTTCATCTGTGAATGATAAGATCTCAGGCTTCCCTTCATGGTTAAACTTAAGATCATTCAAGTATTCAAAAACCCTGTAGATTGGGGCTTCTAAGCTAGAGATATTAATACCTTCGACCAGCTCCCAACTATCCTTGGGATCGGGCCATACCATAACTTGAAATCGCTGAATGAAACCATCATCCCCTATGCCTCCTTGCACTGCAGAGCGAACATATTGGCTTAAAGGTCCAGGTTGAATACTTCCAAATATCGATAAACAAAGAGCGGGAATATGCAATGATCCACGCCCAATTCTATCGACATCAAATTCCTCATCCCCACTCCAACTTTCAAGAAAAAACTGTCTATCACCTTCTCTTCCATTCTTCTCAAAGCTGTTCAACCATCCTGAAAGTTCATCACGAAACAGCAACAATCCTTGGGGATTATCGATTAATAGCTCACCTAGTTTTTCTGTTGTTGCATCTTCCGTTTTATATCTTCGCATTTTAGGCTGTATGGGTTCCTCTTCAATATTAGCTTCTACTGGATTAGGACCTTTCTTTCCCGCAAATTTTTTAAATTCATCTTTATAATTATCTTCGGCTACTTTTTTGCGTATTTTCCAACACAAAACATCATTCTCATGTTTCTTTAAAGCTAATTTATGCTCTTTAGAAGCGTGATCGGCAAGAACCTCCAAAGGTCGTCGCACAGCCTTCATGGATGGACTTTTCATCATTGAAGGCCTTCCGACAAGCATTCCCCATAAATTAGGGTATTCTATCCAATTTGATCCTTGCCTAAGTCTTAAACCTCTCTTACGGCCAATCAAACTCCCCATATACACAATAAGAGGAGCCGCAAGAGCGTCTTCTGCTACTTGCATCTGATCAGCATGTCCCCTTATCCAATCCACAATACCAGGAGGCAATGTATCGAGAGGGCAAGGTAAAACCTCGCTTAAGACCTCATTTATAGCCTCTGGATCGTCATCAAAAGTGGGCGTGATATCTGTGTTCTCCTGAAAATAGATATCGGCTTCTACGCAATTACTAGACACATATGCTTCAAATGCTAGAAGCAAATATTCCGAATATGGTTCATCAATTTGACCAAATCCATCCCATTCGGGAGGAGCATTAGGATTTTGCTGAATCCAATCTACAAGATCATCTCCTTTATCTTTACCCACAAGCTCGCAAATAAATATCTTGGCATTCGGGCAAGCTTTTTTGATTTCTTGATACACGGTCTCTATATATTTACGCCCTGGAGCATCGTTATCTGGGATAAGAATAAATTCGGTTACATGACGATATTGAGCAAGAATAGACCAATCCCCATATTGTGCTTGGCAAGATCCCATCATTGAGGTCAGTGCTGATAATCCTAGATGATGCGCTGCCGTAGTGCATTTTTCCCCTTCAAAAACATATATTTTTTTGTTAGAATCAGATTTAGGTAATGAATCAAGTCCATAAAGTGGTAGGGGAGTTGGCGCTCCTTCTATCCACTGGCCATCGTCGCCGACCCGATATTGGTGGAATTTCTTTTTTGAAGACCCGTTGCCCTCATCGTACCTAGTTACAAGAGCTATCTCATTCCCATCTCTATCCCGATAAGTCCAGCAAAAGGATAAATTTTTCCGTAAAACAACTGCTGGAAGATCCTTCATGATATCCTCCAATCTAATTGCAGTTTCTCCATAGCCTCTCTAAAAGACATCTCATACTTCTTTTGTGTGAAAGCGATGACATCCCCGCCTTTTGCGTCACAAGAGAAACAGTGGAAGGCTCCATTCTTACAGTGAATGTAAAAACTCCCTGCATGTCGATCATTATGGAAAGGACACAAACCACCTGATCTCCATGAGCCCTTGCCTCTTGTTGCAATCTCTTGCCCTTCTTGTTCGTAAAAATCCATGGGATTAATACGTTCCTTTACCTGAAGAGCATCTATAAAACGTTTTTTAGGGAAAGTATCTCTCATGATTTACCCCCGACCTGTTTTTCGATCCAGGAATCGAAAATATCTTTGCGTAGATACAAACGCTTGCCAATTTTGCGCACAGCCGCATCAAGTCCATTTACATGACGCATTGTTAAATAATAGCGCAATTGGCCTAACGTAAAGGGATATTCCTCGCGTTCAGCAACATCGAGTACTGATAAGTAAGTTTGATTCATTGATCCTCCTTATAGTTAGTGGATTCAGACCAATGATAGATCTTCATTTTTGAAAAGCGTTTTCGACTGTATTTTTCCCTAGGGAGTTAAATCAAAAATCGCTATTGACACTGTATTTTATGAGGACGTGTTTTTAGTTGTTTTTCGCTTCAACTTACGTGGTCTTCCCCTTTTTCTAGGGTCGATTTTTGGAAGCCAAGAATTTATGATTGTTCGCTTCGTGTAAGTAACCTGTTCGCCATTTATATCCTTAAACGTCCTTCGTATGTATTCCATTTGAGGATGCTCATAAATTTCTTGACGAGTCATCTTCTTGTTAGAAGCTTCCATTATCAATTCAGCATTTTTCAGGTAGAAAACCTTGTGATAATTTCTATGCCACTTAGGAGTCGTTTTAACACCAACATCAAGAGGACTGAATTCGATTAATATTTCTAACAAATGAAGAGGAAGGGAATCGGCAAAACGGTGTTTTACAGGAACTTGGTTCGTTGATACCCATCTGATGAATTTCCAAGGTGTTAAAGACACTCCTTTTGCTAGATAAAACTCCTTCAACTCAATCTTTTTTTCTACGTCTTCCAAAAATTTGTCGTAAATCATCAATGCGTGTTTGTATTGTGCGTACTCTTTAGCAGTGCCGCTATTATCTTTTCTAGAATAGAGCTCTTCAAATTTTTCTGGGGTAATCCCTGCCATCAACGATGCGAATTCTTTAATCGTCCAAAGCTCTTGTCTGAAGTATGAACGATACAGCTCTTCTTCACTCATCGAAGAACCTAATATTTTTGAAAGAAAATCAGACATTTTGCTCCTTTACCTGTTTAATTTCCGCTGAGTCCCTCTGCAACCGCTTCTCTATAGACTCTCCAATAAAACGCGTTGCTTGCGCATCCAAATGCGAGTAGTGGTCTGTCATGCTTGTTGTTGCATGACCTAATTGTGACCTCAGCTGTTGCCCGCTCGCCCCCATTTGCCCTCCTACCGAACAAAAATGATGGCGAAGTCCGTGAAACACAAAGTTCTCAATTCCAGCTCGCTTTAAAGCGGTATTCCATCCTTTTTTGATGTCGATTTTTCCAAAAGCTGTCTTGCTGGCAAATACCAATGGCTTCTTCGTGTCGCGCACACTAAAAAGACGCTTCAGCTCAGTAATCACGCTATCAACTAATCCGACTCGACGAGGGCGACCATTTTTTGAGTCCTTGATATGCGCAATCCTGTTCTCGAAATCGATCGCATCCCATGTAAGGTTTAAGATCTCACTTTTTCGAGCGCCTGTGGTCAATCCAATCAAGACTATTGGGTATAGGTAGGGACTTGGACTTTGTCGGCAAGCTTCAAGAAGACGAGTTTCCTCATCTTCGATAAGAGTGCGTCGTTCCTTCGGCTTAGATTTCAGCTTTAGAAGGTTCGTACAAGGATTCTCGTCGATCCATCGTAGATTTTTGCAGGCGTAACGAAATGCTCCTCCAAGAGTTGCAAAATACCGATTAACTGTTGCCGGATTACGGAGGGTATTTCGATTGGTGGGTATCTCTGATAATCGTTTACGCTCCTTGATTAGTAAATCGGGAGTAATGTAGATCATGGAATAATCGCCTATCCTCTCACGGAAATACCTCAGTTGATGGAGCGTATCCTTTTCTGCTTTGTGATGCCCAATGACCGCATCTTGTGTGTAGGCATCGATTAAATCGGCTAAGGTCTTATCTTTTGCCTTATTTGCAGAATACCTACCGCGCTTAATCTGCAATTCGGTCTCCATTGCCCAATCTTCGACAACCTGTTTTCGCTCGTCATGATAGCAAACGGACGGATACCCCTTTATGCGGATAACGCCGCGCCATACCTTAGTCCCATCTTTATTTGTACGTTGATAGATAGATGCCATCTTAAACCTCTGGTTAGTTTTGGTTTAAGCGGCTGGTTGATGCTAGTAAGATTATTTTTTACTGCACCGCCATTGCACCGCGAGGAGTAAATCTAGCCTGAACAATCCTATTGGTTCAAGCTAATTCGTGCTCACAGATGTTTGTAGGGGATTGCCTGAAAGAGGAGTCGAACCTCCGACCTTCGCATTACGAATGCGCTGCTCTACCAACTGAGCTATCCAGGCTGAAAATTTCATCTTACGAATTGGTTAAAATTATACACAAGTGAATTCAAAATTTTGATTGTAAGAGACAACGGTATTGTTTTTTACAAAGTTCTTGCTACACTATTTCTATGATTGAAAAAGAAGAGAATGGGATTCGTTGGTTGGTATTTGAGCTTTTGGAAGAGGAGCTGACGCATGGCGTTTTTTTGCGGCATGGCGGAGTCAGCGAACAACCTTTTGCCGGCTTAAATTTAAGTTTAAGCGTTGGGGATGACAAGGAACGTGTAGCAGAAAATACGAGGCGCGCGCTGGGAGTATTAGGTATTCAAAGGGATGCGATCAGACCTGTGGCCTGTCATGGGAATGTGGTCGCGGTTGTCGATGATAACCCCCCAACGTTTCCTTGCGATGGATTGGTGACGGACCGTTTGGGTGCTCCGTTGTTGGTGACCCATGCCGACTGCCAGGTAGCGATTTTGTTTGATCCGGTCAGAAAGGTGTTGGCGAACGTGCACTGTGGCTGGCGAGGGAATGTGCAGAATATTTATAGCAATGCGATTGAATTGATGAAAGCCCATTATGGGGTGCGGCCAGAAGATCTTTTAGTGGGGATTTCTCCGAGTTTAGGGCCGGAGTGTGCCGAGTTCATTCATTATAAGGAAGAGTTTCCGGATTCATTTTGGCGGCATCAGGTGACACCTTTTCATTTTGATTTGTGGGCGATTAGTGAAGAGCAGCTGGTGGAGGCGGGGGTGTTGCGCGGGCATATTGAGTGTGCGCGGCATTGTACGATGACACATGGGGAGGATTTTTTTTCGTACCGTAAAGAGCGTGTCTGCGGACGAAATGCGGTGATTGCATATATAAAATAAAATATAAAATATTTCCTTTTATCTAAAATTTTAATTAATTCATCAACTGCTCTTGCATAAAAAAACGTCTTATCGCATAATAACGCCCATCACATGCGCCTGTAGTTCAATGGTAGAACAGTAGCCTTCCAAGCTACGAGTGTCAGTTCGATTCTGATCAGGCGCTATCACGCTCTTCTAAGGGCGAGATCGCTATTACACACAATTAATCTATTACTAACCAAGACCGAAATCTTGCCTTTAGGGTGAGATGCCGTGTCAACAAAAGAAAAAGGGACAAGGCTTGGAACAACAACTCTCCACTCCGTCTACAGAGATTTCTATCTCAATTAAAGACTTATTAGAGGCTGGCGCCCATTTTGGACACCAAACTCACCGCTGGAACCCGAAGATGAAACGTTTTATCTTCGAAGCCCGTAACGGCCTATACATCATCGACCTTGCAAAAACTTTACAACAGATTCGCGCCGCTGTAGAAATCGTTAAAGATATCACAGCAAAACACCGCTCTGTGCTTTTTGTCGGAACGAAAAAACAAGCAAAAGATGTTGTACGTGAACTTGCAGAAAAATGCGGCGAATTTTACGTTTGCGAACGCTGGTTGGGCGGAATGTTGACAAACTTGCCAACACTCCATAAGTCGATCAAAAAACTTGAACGTATCGAAAAGAAAATTTCAAATGATGCGGATTCCATCACGAAAAAAGAACTTTCTTTACTTACAAAAGACCAAATTAAACTAAACAAGAACTTGTCTGGAATGCGTGGAATGCGCAAATTGCCAGGACTTGTCATCGTGGTCGATCCAAGCAAAGAACATATTGCTGTTGCAGAAGCTAAAAAATTAGGCATCCCTGTCATGGGCCTTGTTGATACGAACTGCGATCCAGATCCAATCGACTACATCATTGCTTGTAACGACGACGCCCTAAAGAGCGTTAAACTCATTCTCCAAGCGTTAGCTCAAGCGATTGTAGAAAAGAAAAACGAGATGAACATCAGCTTTAACAAAGGTGATGAAGAAGAATCGATGGCAGACGCAGACAATGGCGCTTTCGAAGCAGAAATCGCACAAGCTATCGCTGAAAAAGAGGACAATGCATAATGACTGAAATTACGATATCGATGCTAAAGCAGCTCCGCGAATTGACTGGAGTCGGAATGAATACCTGTAAAGAGGCGCTTGTCGCTTCCAACGGAGACATCGAAGAAGCGGTAACTTACCTTCGCAAGAAGGGTCTTTCTTCTGCTGCGAAGAAAGCGGATCGCGTCACAAACGAAGGAATGATTGGCACTGCAGAGACTTCTGCGGCTGTTGCTCTTGTCGAAGTGAATGCTGAGACAGATTTCGTTGTTAAAAACGACCGTTTTCAAGAGTTTCTACGCAACGTTGCGGAAGAAGCAGCACAGACATCCCCTGCTTCTTTGGATAACTTCTTAAGCCAGAAGTATTCTAAGGATAGCGGAATGACGATCGACGAATACAGAGCCACTGTTATCCAAGCAATCGGTGAAAACATCCAGATCCGCCGCTTACAGATTCTACCAAAAAGCAGCGATAAATCAATCGGCGTTTACACACACTTGGGTGGAAAGCTTGTTGTAACTGTTGAACTTGGCGGAACAAATGGCGAAGAAGGACTAGCGAAAGAGATTGCGATGCATATTGCAGCGGCATCTCCTGACTACGTTTCTGCTGACAAGATTCCAAGCGAGATTCTTGAACACGAAAAAGAAATCATTCGTAGCCAAATCCCAAGCAATAAGGCTCCAGAAATGCGTGATAAGATTGTGGAAGGGAAGTTAAACGCGTACTACAAAGACCGTTGCTTAACAAACCAGCTCTACATTAAAGATGATAGCATGTCTGTTGCAGAATTGGTGAATAAGCGTTCTAAAGAGAACGGCAAACCTCTTTCTATCAACAACTTCCTACGTTGGTCTGTTGGTCAGTAAGCGTTAGTCAGTTTGAGTTTTAAACAGCTTTTTTTTCTACATAGAGGAAAAAGCTGTTTTTTTTTGTAATCGGTCAAGGCGCCTGTCATAAGTTTTTCATCGCGGTAACGATGAATACATAAAAACAATGCCCCCGTCTT
>CAYIYO010000039.1:0-17067 GCA_964367715.1 uncultured bacterium | reverse complement strand
GCAGCGATGCAACAATAGTATCCCAGGGTTGGCGCGAAGCGACTACCCTGGGAATTATGTGAAATTTCATATGCATTGCGGAAGCAATGCTACTTTTTTGGTGGCATTGCTTCCGCAATGCATTTCTTCTTCTAATCTGTTCCCAGGGTAGTCGCTTTGCGCCAACCCTGGGCTACTATTGTTGCATCGCTGCCGCGATGAATAGATAAAAACAATACCCACGCCTTAAGTGATCTCTCCCGTGACCGATTACTGGAAATTGCTGGATGAATCTAAATTTTGAGTCACGTTCGGTATAGTATCATGGCAGCGATAAAAACCTTATCAAAGGCGCCGCGATAGATCGCCATCAGGCGTTTATGGGAATAATCCAAATTCCCTTAATTCATTAATAACCAACATATTATATATTTATCTCGACTAAAGAGTAGGAATACCTAGAGTATTGTTCTCCCCTCCCTAGAGGATAACACCTTGTTTTTCATCGTGTAAAAGGATAAAAAGGAGAAGAGAGGGACTAGCGATGCATGTGATGAAATTTGGGGGGTCGTCGGTGGCGACGCCTGAAAGAATTCTGCAGGTGATTGATGTCGTGGCTGCCCAAACACGCCATCCTGTTGCCATCGTTGTTTCTGCCTTTGGTGGAGTGACTGATTCCTTGATTGCCGTAGGACAAAAAGCGTCTCAGGGGGATGGGACCTATGTACAGGATCTTGCCCAGATCAAAGAGCGTCATTTTTCTATTGCCCACGCACTCATTCCTTCCGCCACTTTACCACCTATCGATGCACACCTTGAAAAAGAATTCAAAGAGTTGACAGATGCCTTGCAAGGGATTGCGCTAATCAAAGAATTAACCAAGCGTTCACTCGACCTCTTAATGAGCTTCGGGGAGCGATTGTCTGCTTACATCATCGCTGCTGCAATGCAGGTAAAAGTCAAAAATGCAGTGTTTGTTGATGCGCGCACCCTCATTGTAACCGACCGCCATTTTGGGGCAGCCCACGTCAATTATGAGCAAACATATGCACGTATTGCGGGTGCGTTAGGGAAAAATCAGAGCACTCCAATTATTACGGGATTTATCGCTAGCAGCACCAATGGCGAGACCACGACGTTAGGCCGTGGGGGATCCGATTTCACCGCGGCGATTATTGGCGCGGCGCTCAACGCGGAAGAGATTGAGATTTGGACCGACGTCAGCGGCGTCATGACAGCGGATCCGCGCAAGGTAAAAGATGCGTTCCCTATTGCCCGCATGACCTATAAGGAGGCGATGGAGATGTCACATTTTGGTGCGAAAGTGATCCATCCTCCAACCATTGCGCCTGCGCTGCAGCGCAATATTCCGATCCGCATTAAAAACACCTTTACTCCCGACGCCGAAGGGACGTTGATCACCAGCGAAAGCTGTGACCATATGCATCCGATTAGCGGACTGACCTCAATCGATCAAGTGTCATTATTTCGCGTGGAAGGGGCGGGGATTTTGGGTGTATATGGGATGGCGTCGCGTTTATTTGGTGCGCTGGCACGTAAGGAAATCAGCATTATTTTAATTTCTCAGGGGTCTTCGGAGCATTCCATCTGTTTTGCGATTGCTCCTCAATCTTCCGACTATGCCGTAGAGATCATTGAAGAGGAGTTTGCGCTGGAAATGCAGGCCGGCCTTATTGACGAGATCACCGTTGACAAGGAAGTGTCCATCATTGCTGTTGTGGGTGAGAATATGTGTCGTATTCCGGGGATTGCAGGCAAGCTTTTTGGGGCGTTGGGAACGAATGGGATTAATATTATTACGATTGCGCAGGGATCTTCCGAATATAATATTTCCATGGTGATTAGTAAGAAAGATGAAGTGAAGGCGTTGAATGTGATTCATCAGGCCTTTTTCTTATCGCAAGTGAAGACGCTTAATTTGTTTATTTGTGGTGTGGGTTTGATTGGAAAAACATTGTTACAGCAGATTCAAAGAGAGAATGAGACACTCGCTAAAAATTACAATGTTCGCCTTAATGTTGTTGGAATTGCTAATAGCCGTCATTTTTTGATTGTTCCTCAAGGAATAGAATTAGCGGAGTACGAGACCCTATTAAAGAATTCGGATGCACAGATGGATGTGTCGACATTTCTGACAAAGATGAAAGAGTGCAATTTATCGAATACCATTTTCGTTGATTGCACGTCGAATCAAGAGGTGGCTGATGCGTATGCATCGATTTTGGATGGAAGCATTTCGATTGTCACGCCTAACAAAAAAGCGAATTCTGGTTCGTATCCTGTCTACCAGCAACTCAAAAGCATATCGAAGAAACGGGGCGTAAAATTTTTGTATGAAACGAATGTGGGGGCAGGATTGCCAATTATTGGAACTGTCATTGACTTGATCCGTAGCGGGGATAAGATTCTAAAAATTGAGGCGATCCTCTCCGGAACGTTAAGTTATATTTTTAATACATTCATGACTTCACCTGAACTATCTTTTAGCGCCGTTGTGCGCACTGCGCAACACAAAGGATTCACCGAGCCTGATCCACGTGAGGATTTGAATGGGATGGATGTGATGCGAAAGTTGTTAATCCTTATTAGGGAAAGTGGATATGCATTTGAATTGAATCAGATTACACTGACTCCTTTATTGCCCTCTGAATGCTTTGAGACTAAAGATGTCGATGCTTTTTATCATGAACTTGAAACGTATGATACCGTATTTGATCAAAGAAGAAAGAAGGCACTAGAAGAGAAGAGAGCGTTACGTTTTATTGCGTCTTTTTCGGAAGGACGCGGAAAGGTGGGGCTACAAGAAGTCGCGCAGGATCACCCCTTCTATCATTTAAAGGGAAGTGATAATATCATCGCGTTTACCACTGAACGCTATCGAGAAAATCCACTAGTGATCAAAGGGCAGGGAGCAGGGGCAGAAGTCACTGCAGGAGAAGTGTTGGCAGATATCATTCGTATTGGAGCAGTATAAGTATGGAAAAAGAAGCCAAAAAAATTCCTGTGGGCGTATTGGGAGCCACGGGAATGGTCGGACAAAAATTCATTGAGCTATTAGAGAATCATCCGTGGTTTGAGGTCGTCGCTGTGGCGGCGTCCGAACGATCAGAAGGGAAAAAGTATTGTGAGGCAATGAAATGGATGCAGGCCACTCCCCTTCCAGAACATGTGGGACAGCTGATCGTATCGAACTGTATACCCACACTTCCCTGTAAAATTGTTTTTTCGGGACTTGATTCCAGTGTTGCCGGAGAGGTCGAAGAGGCCTTCGCAAAGGCAGGCTATACCGTCATTTCCAATTCGCGCAATCACCGCATGGATTCTGATGTGCCATTGCTGGTTCCTGAGGTCAATAGCGACCATCTACCCTTGCTACGTGCGCAGAAATATGGGAAAGGGAGTATTGTGACGAATCCGAATTGTTCCGTCATAGGACTTGTCATGGCGCTGAAACCCCTTGCAGATAACTGGGGACTCGATAAAGTGCAGGTTGTGACCATGCAGGCAATCTCTGGCGCAGGATATCCTGGAGTGCCCAGCTTTGATATTTTGGATAACGTCATCCCTTTTATTTCAGGTGAAGAAGATAAGGTCGAAACGGAGCCGCAGAAGATTTTAGGGACGTTGAAGAACAATACGATTCATAATTATGACGTCACGATCAGTGCCCAATGCAATCGAGTTGCTGTCATGGATGGCCATACCGAAAGTGTAGCGATAAAATTAAAAAAGCCTGCGCAGGCCGAAGAGATCATTGCCGCATGGAGAAATTTTCAGGGCGAGCCACAACAGCTCAAGCTGCCGATGGCACCCTCTTCCCCCCTCGTCTATTTTGATGATGAGCGGCATCCGCAACCAAAACTGCATCGTCATCTCGACAAGGGAATGACTGTGTCGATTGGACGATTGCGCCCATGTTCGATTTTGGAGTGGAAGTTTACCATCCTTTCCCACAATACCATCCGTGGCGCGGCGGGATGTGCGATTTTGATCGCCGAGCTCATGGTAAAAAAAGGGATGATTGAATGACGAAAAAAGTGCGCGTGTATGCTCCTGCAACAGTCGCGAATGTGGCGTGTGGATTTGATATCCTCGGCTTCGCATTGGACTCCCCTGGGGATGAGCTGACAGCGACTTTAACGGATACGCCGGGAGTTGTCATTGAAAAAATTGAAGGGGCAATACTCCCCTATGATCCTATAAAAAATAGTGCAGGCGCTGCAGCAGAGGCACTTTTAGGGTACCTTAAGGCAGCCCAGGGGGTTTCTCTTACTCTTCACAAAAAGATGCCTTTGGAGAGTGGCTTGGGATCAAGTGCGGCGAGTGCAGCTGCAGCGGTGTTTGCTGTAAATAAATTATTCAACTCCCCTCTTTCTACCAAAGAATTGATCGCTTTTGCGATGGAAGGAGAACGCGCTGCATGTGGAAGCGCCCATGCCGACAATGTTGCTCCTGCACTCTTGGGTGGCTTTGTTTTGGTGCGCAGCTATTCCCCTCTTGATGTCCAACAGATCCCTTGTTCCGTTCCTTTATTTTGTGCGGTGTTGCATCCACATATTGCCATCAGTACCGGAATGGCGCGCGAACTACTCACAGAAAAGATCACACTAAAACAGCATGTGGAACAGAGTGGAAATATTGCAGGACTGGTATTAGGGCTGACTCAAGGGAATGTGGAATTAATTCGAAATTGCCTTCAAGATGTGATTGTAGAGCCCCTGCGCGCACCCTTAATTTCAAATTTTTATTTTATAAAAACAGCCGCTCTCGAGGCAGGAGCCCTAGGATGTAGCCTATCCGGATCCGGCCCTTCTCTCTTTGCCTTAGCGACCTCTCTTGAAGATGCGCAAAGGGTCTGTGAAGCAATGAAAAATGCATGCAAAGATCTCTCCTGTGATGGATATGTTTCCAGGATAAATCAACAAGGGGTGCGAGAACTTCCATGATTTTTTTCTATAGTACTAGACAGCAGGACCGCCAAGTTTCATTTTATGATGCCGTCATGAAAGGGATCGCGAATGATGGCGGACTTTTTATGCCCCATGAAATTCTTCCGATGGATATCTTCTTTTTGAGAGGAATGCATCATATGTCATTACCAGAGATTGCGCTGGGAGTGGCGAAGAACATGATCGATCAAGCAGTTCCTGACGAGGAATTGGTCGAGATCATCCTAAAGTCTTGCACATTTGATGCCCCCCTTTTTCCTTTAACTGGGACGTTGTCCGTGCTAGAGCTGTTTCACGGACCCACCCTTTCCTTTAAGGACTTCGGTGCACGCTTCATGGCGCAGCTCATGCGCTATTTTGCGCGCAATCGCAATCGGGAGTTGACTATCCTTGTGGCGACCTCGGGTGATACAGGAAGTGCCATTGCGGACGCCTTTTATGGGATTTCTGGGATTCGCGTCGTCATCCTCTATCCTAAGGGAAAAATTAGCGCGACTCAAGAAAAGCAGATGACGACCTTGGGACGAAATATTACCGCGCTAGAAGTGAAAGGGGTTTTTGATGATTGTCAGAACCTTGTCAAAATGGCATTTGCCGACAAAGAGCTTAACGAGCTGGTCAGTCTCACATCCGCAAATTCCATTAATATTGCACGACTTATCCCTCAGACCTTTTATTACTTCTACGCCTATGCGCAGATGCGCCCGCGGTCGCCTCCCCCGATCTTTTCCGTCCCCTCAGGAAACTTTGGAAATCTCACCGCTGGACTGATTGCGATGCGGATGGGACTCCCCGTTGCGCGCTTTATTGCGGCGACAAATGCGAATGATATTGTTCCTCAATTTTTAGAGACGGGACATTATCGCCCGCAGCCTTCAAAACATACGCTCTCCAATGCGATGGATGTGGGGAATCCGAGCAATTTTGCGCGCATGCTCGACCTATATCAATATAACCATCAGCATATGATCCAGGATATCGTCGGAGAGAGCTTCACCGACGAACAAACAAAGAAAGCGATCGAAGAGCTCTACTCTAAATATGGATACATCGCCGATCCACACGGAGCGGTCGCCTATTTGGGACTTATCAATTATCAAAAAAAGAATCCATCAAATTATCCCGGCGTCTTTTTGGAGACTGCCCATCCTGCAAAATTTGCAGACATTGTTCAACCGTTAATTCATCGCGACGTGCAAATTCCAGAACGGTTAAAGCGTGCGTTTGAACAAGAAAAGCAAACGATAGAACTCCCCAACCGCTTCGAAGATTTAAAAGATTTTTTAATTGGACTTTCCCTTTAAAAGGCTCTTCGTGTGACTGAAAAATTCTAAAATTATTAGAAGCCTCAAAGGCTTCGGCTACTATTCATTCAGACTGACCTTTTCCTGCTTTTATTCGGCGGGAAAACGTGTTTTGCGAGTATCTTTGAATTCTTGGATGCGGGTGATGATTTCATCGATTTGAAGGTCGGAGGTGTCGATGAGGCACGCGCCTTCTGCTTGGCGAAGAGGTGAGAGGTCACGTGTGGAGTCGATGCGATCTCTGTTATTGATGTCTTCTAGTGTTTGTTCGTAGGTGAGGTCTTTGTATTCTTCCGGATATTTTGCTTTAAACTCTTCGTAGCGGCGCAAGGCGCGCACTTCTGGTTTCCCTGTCAAATACACCTTCACTTCCGCATCAGGGAAGACGATTGTTCCCATGTCGCGCCCTTCGAATACCGCATTTACCCCTTTGGCAAATTCACGTTGGATGAGGACAAGTTTTTCGCGGACAGGTTTCATTGCAGCGATTCTGGAGACGTTCGCGGTGACGGCAGTGCCGCGGATGGCATCGGTGATATCTTCTCCGTCGACAAAATAATGGCGTTCGCCATGTTTGATTTTTATTTCAAAATGAAAATTTTCTAGAAATGCGGATAATTGTTCTGCATTTTCTGCGTCAATTTTATTTTTTAGTATTCCATACGTGAGACAGCGGTACATTGCGCCGGTGTCGAAATAGATAAATCCGATGCTGCGTGCTAATTTTTTTGCGATTGTACTTTTTCCTGTCGCGATGGCACCATCGATGGTGATAATCATAAAAAACTCCTTAGAACTGAATTCTCATCAAAAAATAAACAAAAGGTGCGGTAAAAATTAGGGAATCGACAACGTCGAGCATGCCGCCTAGGCCCGGAAGATGGCTGCTATCTTTGACTCCCCCATCCCGCTTTAATAGCGATTCTGCCAGGTCGCCAAACTGTGCGAGGAGACTGATGGCGATTCCAATTACAATGCTTTGCATCCATGTCATTTGGAATAAAGGTAGCGTGGTGGAGTAGTGCGTGATGATTTGTTGAAAGAGGATGCTAGTAATCACTGCAATAGTAAGGCCTCCAATGGCACCTTCCCATGTTTTTTTTGGGCTGATGAAAGGAACCAACTTATTCTTCCCTAATGTTTTTCCAAAAAAGTAAGCGCCGACATCGGTAAATTTGGTGACAAAAAGAAGGTAGAGAAACCAGATGCGTCCATCTTGTGAGGCTTCGGGAGGAAAAAAGTAGGTGATGCTGATGATGAATGATAGAGGGATTGTGAGATAAAGAATTCCAAAAAGCGTCACTGCCGTATTGGTGAAGGGATCGCTTCCTTTGACAAAAAAATAAGCAAGGACGACGCATAGCGTAGAAAAGAGGACGACACCTGGCAACAAAGATAAAGACGCGTATTCAATCCCCAAAAATGTCGCGACCACATAGCATCCTGTTGCTGCGATGCCGACGGCGGAAAGAGGCTTTAGCCCTTTGCCGTGGGCAATATGGTAGTATTCCCAAAGAGCGAAGCTGATGGCAATTGCTGTCATGAGAACAAAGATGGGACGAAATAATGGATGCGTGGCGTAGGCGATGGCAAACAGAACGAGGATGCTCCCTAGTCCACCGACTGCTAACCGCTGCTTAAACTTACTCATCTGTTCTAACAACATAGGTCCCCTTCCCCATTAGCTGCCTAAGCGCCGTTCACGTTTTTGAAATGCGACCACTGCCTCATACAGGTGCTGAGGAGAAAACTCCGGCCATAACACATTTGCAAGATAAAATTCTGTATAGGCAAGCTGCCAAACAAGAAAATTGCTTGTTCGTAGCTCTCCGCTCGTCCTTATTAATAGCTGGGGGTCGCCCCAGGGAGCTGTATCAAGGTATTGAGCAAGAGTTTCTTCATCAAAGTCTTTGTCTACTTTTCCCTCTTTAATATCCTGGTGAAGCTTTTTCACTGCTCTACAAATCTCGTTTCGCCCACCATAGTTGATTGCTAGGATCAAGTCAATATCCGTGCAGTGGGCGGTGGATTGTTTTACTTGTTCGAAGGAATGGCGGACAGAGTCAGGAATTTGAGACAGGTCGCCGATAGTCATGAGGCGGGTGCCTTCTTGAATCATCGTGGCTTCTTGTTTGCGGACATAGCGTTCGAAAAGCCACATTAGGGCGGTGACCTCTTCTTTTGGGCGCTGCCAATTTTCTGTCGAAAATGTATAAATCGTTAACGCTTTGATTCCCAGTTCCTTAGCAGCTTCGACAACCGTTGTTAACGTGTCGGCTCCTCGCTCATGGCCAATGATGGCGGCGGCGGCTCGACGCAGTGCCCAGCGGCGATTGCCATCGGGGATGATGGCAATGTGAGTGGGGATGCAGGAAGGGTCGAGGGCGGCAAGTTGTTGATCAGTGAAATGACGTTTTAAAGTAGATTGTGCGGACATGGCATTACTCGCTCTCATTCAGAACATCTGTTATACCATACCTGCTTTTGCTTGTGAAGCGTTCTATACGTTATAGGATCCCGACTGTGCCTTTCCACCTGTTCCTGCCCAATCGGTATGAAAGAATTGGCCGCGTGGTTGGTCGATTCTTTCATAGGTGTGAGCGCCGAAAAAGTCGCGTTGGGCTTGTAGGAGATTGGCCGGAAGACGTGCGGAGCGGTATCCGTCGTAGAACGAGAGTGCGGTGCTGAAGCACGGAACAGGGATACCCAGCTTTATTGCGATGAGGACTGCTTCGCGCCACCCTGTTTGTGTTTTTGAGAGCTCGTTGGCGAAGAAAGGATCGAGCAATAGATTTTTCAAATTTTTATTTTTATCGAATGCTTCTTTGATTTTTCCGAGGAAGCTGCTGCGGATAATACAACCGCCACGCCACATGAGAGCGACGGAGCCGTAGTTAAGATTCCACTTGTATTCTTCGGAAGCGGAATGCATCAGCATGAATCCTTGGGCGTAGCTAATGATTTTGGAAGCGTATAGAGCGTGACGAATGGTGGTGATTGCTTCTTTGGCATTTCCTTCAAAGGTTGCATTAGGTCCGGGAAGACATTTGCTTGCTTCGAGACGTTCTTCTTTCATTGAGGAGAGACAACGTGCGAAGACCGCTTCGGCGATTAGCGTGAGAGGCATGCCGAGGTCGAGCGCGTTGATGACCGTCCATTTTCCTGTTCCTTTTTGTCCTGCAACATCAAGAATTTTATCTAGGAGGAGCGTGCCATCTGTGTCGTTGACAGAGAAAATGGTGCTGGTAATTTCGATGAGGTAGCTGTTGAGTTCTTCGCGATTCCAATCCGAGAAGACTTGATGGAGGTCCTTAGCAGAGAGGTTTACTCCTTCTGTGAGAAGTTGGTAGGCTTCACAGATCAGTTGCATGTCGCCGTATTCGATGCCGTTGTGGATCATTTTCACATAGTGGCCCGCACCCTCGTCTCCAACCCAGTCGCAACAGGGTTCGCCGTTGTCGGCTTTGGCGCTAATTGATTGAAATATTTCCTTGACAAATGGCCATGCAGCAGGATCCCCTCCTGGCATGATCGAGGGGCCGTGGCGCGCGCCTTCTTCGCCGCCCGAGATTCCTGCGCCGATGAAGAGAAGCTTTTTTTCTTTAAGGAATTTGCAGCGCCGTACGGTGTCGGTAAAGAGACTGTTTCCGCCGTCGATGATGATGTCGCCTGGTTCGAGGTGAGGAAGGAGATGGTCAATGAATTCGTCCACTGCCTCCCCTGCTTTTACCATGAGCATGATACGGCGCGGGCGCTTTAGCGTGTTGACAAATTCCTCTATCGAATGGGTGCCGATCACTTTTGTTCCTTTAGCGGGGCCCTGCATAAAGGCATCGACCTTTGAGACTGTTCTGTTGAAGACAGCGACGGTGAATCCGTGGTCGTTCATGTTGAGTACAAGGTTTTGACCCATGACTGCTAGGCCGATTAATCCGATATCTGCTTTTGGTTCCATGATTCGACTCCTTACTCCATTAAAATCTAACGATAGCCGATTTTTTGAAGAATGTCGAGAAACGATTTAAAGAATTGTGCAGGAAGGAAAAAAGTCAAAAGATGCCTCGGAAAGAGAGATTTCATTCCTTTCTCTTTTTTCTGCTTCTTTTCTTTCGGGAGACTTGAATACTTCAACTTTAACTTTTTCAAGAACTGTAGGAATGCTGGTTATTCTCTCTTTTTTTTTCCAATCAAAACGGGAGAGAGCCAAATGACCCACTTCGATAGGGAGGCAGGTTGAGGCGACAGAGGTAAGATAGAATGCCGCTTGTTTCCCTGGTGGGGTTAATACAATAATTTTTTTATTCGGAAAAAGTTTTTTAGTCGTGCGTATTCCCCCTGAAATATCCGAGTCATTTGTAATGACAAGTGCACGATCGTAAGTATTGGAAACAGCCTCGCTTAAAATAGCGACGGCAAGATTAACATCGGTGAGCTTCTCGATATGACGAACGGTTTGTGTCTCGCATTGCTTACATCTTTCAATTTTATGTTGAAACTTACCGGGGATTAATTTGACCTGTGTTGCTCTAAGTCTAGCAAGGTACGCCGATTGTTCTTTCCCCTTCTCCTCTTTCCAAGGGGCATAAAAATAGTGAACACTCTTTAGTACTTCTTTTTTTGGATTGATAAATTGAGAGGCCAGCCTTCGAAGATTGACATCGAAAGCAGACAAGGTCTCATCATTTAGCGCTCGAATGGCGTAGTAGAGATTAAAGCCATCAACGAAACAAACAACACGGATTTTATCAGGCATTTTCTCTCCAATTATTACTTTGCAAAAGTAACCGTTAAATCGATTATTTTACAATCGATTCATTTTTGAAAAGGCAGCAGATCGTCTATTTTACACGCACTTGTCCTATCTCAACGCAGGGAGAACTATACCGTTCGTGGTTCAACATTTGATTTTTGATTTCACTTGTGTATATTTTTTTTTCGATAGAGAAAATATAATATTCTCTCGGCGGCTCAAGACTGATTCGTTTCTTGAAAAAAAGGGGTAATCAAGATAGACTAGCGAGATCTTATTTTGTTTGTTCTCGTAGCTCAGCTGGATAGAGCGGTCGCCTCCTAAGCGGCAGGTCGCGCGTTCGAATCGCGCCGAGAATGCTTTTTCTCTTTTTTCTTTCTATCCTTCTTGGCTTAGGTGACGGTGGATTCCTTGTGCAATGGCATAGGAGAGACGTTTTTGGTAGCCAGGATCACCCAGACGAGTGGCTTCTTCATCATTGGTGAGGAATCCTGCTTCTATTAGGATGGCTGGCATTTTTGTTTCGCGGATGACGGCAAAGTTTCCATGTTTGACGCCACGGGATTTTGCTTGTGTGATTTTTATGATCGAATCAAGGACATTGCCTGCGAGTTGTTTTGATGAGGCGCTGCGTTTGGGGAGGTCATCGGATTTGTAGTAAAAGACTTCTACACCTTGTGCATCGCGACTTTGCGCAGAGTTGTAGTGGACGCTGACGAAGAGAGTCGATTGGTGAAGATTTGCGAATTCTGCGCGTGTTTTTAGAGGGATGAAAATATCGTCTTTGCGTGTGAGGACTGTTTTGTAGCCAATTTTTTTCAAATATTTACTTACCAATATCGATGTATGCAACGCCATCTGCTTTTCTAACGCTTTAGGCTTTAGAAACGACTCGCAGCCAAAGTCTTTTCCCCCATGACCTGGATCGATCACAATCAATAACGAGCGGTCAATTGGTTTTGGAGTGGGTGCAGGCGTGACCACTGCTACGTCTTGAGGAGCCACATAAGGACGCGTTGTCGTTATGTTTTTCTTGTCTATTGGACGTTGGTAGGGTTTAGAGCGGGTACAACTGGTGAAAGCGAGAAGCAATATTACTAAGGGAAAGAGTAAGAGTGCGCGTTTCATTAGAGGGGGGCTCCTGCGTGTAGGTCGCATAATTCAGCAGCAATATCGCCGTCATTGAATTCGATTGTTTTGTGTGCAAATATTTGGTGAGATTCGTGGCCGCGGCCGGCGATGAGGACAATATCCCCTTCTTCTGCCATTTCGATCGCTTTTTCGATGGCTTTTCGTCGATCCGGTTCGATGGCGTAGCTTTTTTCGTCTTTGAAGCCCGTCACGATTTCGTCAATGATCGAGAGCGGATCTTCCGTGCGTGGGTTGTCTGTTGTCACGAGTGTAAAAGTGGAGAATTCTTCTGCGATGGCTGCCATTTTTGCGCGCTTTTGGCGATCACGATTGCCTCCGCATCCAAATACTGTGATCAATTGCTTTTTCTTCATTTCTTGAAGACAGATGAGCACGTTGCGGAGGGCGTCTTCTGTGTGGGCAAAGTCGATGTAGAGATGAACGCCTAGTTCATTTTTTACTGGAGAAAGACGGCCGGGGACTGGAGGAAAAGTACGCATGAGATCGACTAGCCGCGCCAAAGGGGCTCCGGTAGCAAGACCTACTGCAAAAGCACCGAGAGCATTGTATAGATTGTATCTTCCCGCAAGAGGAACGAAGCATTCTACTTTTTCTTTTTCATAAAGGAGAGTGCACTGTGTCCCGTTTCCTTCTAGAGAGATATTTTCTGCCCGAAGGGTGGCTTTGTTATTGATTCCGTAAGTGAAAATTTTTGCTTCTGTGCCGCGGAGAATGCGTTCGTGCCATGGACTGTCGCTGTTGACCACTGCTGTGGGAGAGACCTTATGGCATTTTTTTTGTGGTGTTTGATTGAGAGCGAGGAAAAGTTTATTTTTTGCGGCGCAATAGGTGTCCATCGTGACATGGTAGTCGAGGTGTTCTGGGGAAAGATTGGTAAAAAGGGCGATATCGAAATGGATGTTATCGATGCGGCGTTGGTCGAGACCGTGGGAAGAGACCTCCATCGTTGCCGAACGGCAGCCATGAATCACCATTTCTTTCAGTAGTTTATGGTTTGTGATGGCATCTGGCGTTGTGTGAGTGGCTTTGAAGCTTTGGTCACCAACAATATATTCGATTGTTCCTATGAGACCGCAAGGACCATGCAGATGGTCGAGCAAGTGTTTGATCATATAAGAAGAGGTCGTCTTTCCGTTGGTGCCCGTAATCCCCACCATCAGCAGTTGGTCTGAAGGCGATTCGTAGTAGCGTGCAGCGAAGACACCTTCTAGCTTCGCGACTTCTGGATAGACCACTTGTGTGATTGTTTTGAGACTCGGATCGCAGATGTCGGTTAATACAGCGACGGCGCCGGCATCGATTGCTTCTGAGATATAGCTAGCACCGTCTGTTACTTTTCCGCGTTTGGCAATGAAAAGATTTCCCGGAGCGACTGTTTTGGAATTTGTTGAAATGCCACTGATCGTGATATCCTTAGGACCTTTGATTTGGATGTCGTTGATGTCTTTAATTAATTTTTTAAGTTTCATGTTTTTACTTATTCCACTTTTCATACATTTCTTTCAACTGTTGAGTCTCAATCATCCAATCGGCTTTTTGAGAGTCGTAACGCGGATCGTTCGAGGGGAATCCGTGAGGGTCATCCTGAGGGATACCCAGATATTCTAACGAGCGCCTAGAGATCTGTTTAAAGACCGGAGCAGCAGCGACGGAGCCATAGTACATGCTTCCTACGCCATCGCGATAGGCCGTCGAAGGTTCATCCATGACCACCATTAAGACAAAGGCCGGATTGTTCACGGGGGTGAATCCAATGAAGCAGGGACAGTAGCTGGATTTTGAGTAGGTGCCGTTCACAATTTTATTGGGGGTTCCGGTTTTTCCTAGTTCGGTATAGCCATAGACATCGGCATAATGGCCGCTGCCGCCCGGTTTAGTGACATATTTTGCGGCTTCGATGACTCGATTTGTCACTTCTTTGCTAAGGACTTGAGGAAATTTTTCTTTCCATTCTGGCAGAGTGTGATCGATGAGGATTTCTTGTTTGCCGTTGTGTTGAGCCTTGATTATTTTCCTAACCAGCGTTGGCTGAACAAGATAACCGCCGTTGGCAACAACAGAAAAGGCGCGCAGCATTTGGATAGTGTTGGCTTGCAGGTTGTGACCCATTGCTAATGAGTAGGGAGTCGGTACCGACCATTCGAGTTTTCCATTGGGATGAAGTTTTCCCGGCTTTGGGAGCACTCCTGCACTCTCCGAAGGTAACTCGACCCCCGTCTTTTGACTGAAGCCAAAACGCTCCTGAAGCATTGTGCGGTACCATTCGTTTCCTAGACGCTTTACGATACGATCGACGATACGGCCCATGTAGATATTAGAGGACTTTTGCAGTGCCATATTCATGTTTAAAAATTTATGTTGATGCGTGTCTCGGATCGGTTTTGAACGCCCGGGAAAGCGACCGTCGGCAGTGGCAATCATCTCTTCTGGATCAAATAATGGCGACTCTCCCCGCTTTTTTAATTCTTCATTGGCAGAAAGTGCGATTGCAAGAGTAATCACCTTCATGATGGATCCTGGCTCATTGGCATCCGTCACCGCTTTTACGCGGGTGTGATCGATGAGGATAGGATCGTTAAAGTAGGTTTGGTAGTCAGGAGGAAAGAAAAATGGGTATTGTGCTAACGCGAGGATTTCGCCTGTATAGGGATTCATCATTGCGGCCCAGCCCGACTTTGCTTTGCATAATTTGACTCCTTTTTCCACCTCTTCTTCGCAGATGGCTTGAAGACAATGGTTGATGCTCAGGTAGATGTCGGCCCCATTTTCTGGGGGATCAATCACAACACCCGTTTCAAACGAGTGGCGTGGAGAGCGCATCATGCGCCGCTTGCCCTGCTTTCCTGAGAGAAGCTTATGGAAGGAGTATTCAAGACCTCCCGTGGGAAGGGCCTGCTTTGTCACCTCATTTTTTTGTGGCTGTATCGTGTGGAGAACCTGACCAAGGAGCTTTCCGAACGGATAGGACCGTTGGTAGTCACCTGTAAAAAAAATAGCATTGCGAGGGATTTTTCTTTTTTTGCAGTAGGGACGCCACCATTCGTTAATAAGGTCGCAGCGTTGAGGATCGAGCCACATGGACAAACGACGGCTGCGACTTTTTTTATTAAACTGTTCGCGAAAAGCCAGACGTTCGTTGATCGAGAGATCGAGCACCCCCATCAATTGATTCGAGATGTCGTTGCGGTATTGTTCAGGAATCGAAATCGGGTCGATATATAAATGAAATTTTTGAATATCAACAACAAACGGTTGCGGCTTTTCTGGATGCCCTAGCTTAACTTTCGTATTAGAAAAAAAACGTCCCCGCATAAACGGCTCGTTGACGACGAAGAAATGTTGGCGCTCCGCCTTTTTTGACCACTCTTCGCCTTCGATGATCTGTACTTTATAGAATTGGGCAAGGAGTGCAGAAAAACAACAACAGATAAATATTCCAATAATGGCAAGACGCTTCCTGTCGGAAGCTTTAATAGGAAAAATACGATTCCTATCTGCCATTTTTCCCCTCACTGTGAGGATTTTTTAGCACGACCACCTCTTTTGAGGAGGGATAGCGCAAATGGGCAAACTCCGGCTTCCGCGCGAGCTCCATCAGGTGGAGAGGACTTTCGAAGCGCTCCACCTCATATTGTAAGCGGACATTTTCGTCCTGAATCTTTTTTAGGGAGCGTTGAAGGGTGGGGATAGACAGACGCACTTCTGTCAGGGCATTTTGTTTATGGATGTATCCATAGACGGCTACGCCCACAGCAACGATGGCGATCAATAGACGTGCCATCGGCGCAACAGAATGTGCGTTCTGCTTTTTCATCGTTTTTCCACTACCCTCAATTTTGCGCTACGGCTGCGGGGATTTGCCGCGATTTCGGTGTCCGTCGGAATCATCGGCTTTGTTGTGATGATATTTACGATCGGATCCTTATCAATAAAAAGTCCTACACCGATGCCTTCGGTATCCATTTTATCGCTGGCTGCATGGCGAAAATGTGTTTTTACAATCCGGTCTTCGAGACTATGGAAGCTGATGACAGCGAGACGTCCTTGTGGACTTAACAGATCGATCGCAAGCGGCATGGCCGTTTCTAATACGTCGAGCTCGCGGTTCACAGCGATGCGCAAGGCCTGAAAGACACGTGTCAATGGATGGATCTTTTCTTTCCAATTTTCTAGCACCGGACGCAGCACTGCCGTCAGTTGTGTTGTCGTGATGATCCGTTCTTTCTCGCGGGCAGCCATTAGAGTTTTTGTGGCGACACGCCAGCGCTTCTCTTCACCATAGACGCGAAAGATCCGTCCAATCTCGCGTTCGTCCCATTCGTTGACTATCTCTTCCGCAGTTAAAGGAGAGGTTGGATCCATCCGCATGTCGAGTGGACCTTCTTTATTAAAGCTAAATCCTTTTTCTGCAATATCGAATTGCATCGAAGAGACGCCTAGATCGAAGAGGATCCCATCAACAGAGGAGATTCCCCTATTTTTGAGCTGGGGAAGAATTTCTGAGAAGTTTCCGCTTAGGATAAGAACTTTTTCTTTGTACAACGCAAGATTTTCAGCGGCAATTGCTTGTGCCTGGGGATCTTGGTCAATTCCAATATATTGTTTAATTTCAGGATGGGCGGCCAGGATAGCGGCGGCGTGGCCACCTGCTCCTAGGGTCGCATCTACGAAAACGGTAAGGGTTTGGCCGGCAAAGGCCTCGATTATTTCATCTTTTAAAACACTGATATGCATAATTAGTCTCCACGTTCAATAGGATAGCGCGTTAGGCTAATATGGCTAAAGAACAACTTGCTACAGCTTAAAATAAACATCTTTGATATAATAAATAATAAGGGATTAAAGGGTATTTATCTCTTTCCTATTCAGTCACTTAGTTTGTTTTAGGTGGACCATGACAACAATTGATAAA
>CAYIYO010000038.1:0-17543 GCA_964367715.1 uncultured bacterium | reverse complement strand
ATGTGCCGATGGTAGCAGTCGCTTAGGCTAGCTACAAGCTTTCGCCTTTAGGCGAAAGTAGTTGACTTCACACCAAAATAAAGTAAGCGGTTACGATTAAATTTATTGTTGCGATCGGAATCAACACTTTCCATCCAAAACTCATGAGTTGATCGTAGCGGAAACGTGCCATTGTTGCTCTTACCCAGATGAAGAGAAAGACGAAGAAGGCAACTTTTAGTAAAAACCAGATCACAGGAAGGTCACCTGGACCGAGCCATCCACCAAGGAATAGCGTCACTGCGATCGAAGAGACCGCGAGGATGTTGATGTATTCGGCGAGGAAGAACATGGCAAACTTCATTCCCCCATATTCTGTATGGTAGCCCGCGGTAAGCTCTTGCTCTGCTTCGGGGAGGTCAAAAGGAGCGCGATTTGTTTCGGCGAAAGAAGTGATGAGGTAGATCAGAAAGCTGACAGGATTTGTCCATACAAACCAGTGGACGCGTTGTTCCTCGACAATTTCTGTTAGACTGAGTGTTCCCGCGCTCAATGCTACCGTCAAGAGAGAGAGACCCATCGGAATTTCATAACTAATCATCTGTGCCGTGCCGCGTAGCCCTCCCAAAAGAGAGTAGCGGTTATTCGATGCCCACCCTGCCAATACCACTCCGTAAACAGCTAAAGAAGAGATCGCGAGAAGAAAAACGATTCCTGCATTGACGTCGGCAATGTGAAGAGAGACTTGATATCCCCACAACGTGACTGTTCCCCCGATAGGGATAAGGACAAAGACAAAGAGAGCAGTGAAGACAGAAATACTGGGAGCGAGCCAATAAGTAAATTTTTCAATTCCTACCGGTTGAAACTTTTCTTTTGTCAGAAGCTTAATCCCATCTGCAATCGGCTGTAAAAGGCCGAAAGGACCCACGCGATTGGGGCCGAGTCGTAGCTGCATGCGTGCCATGACAACACGTTCACAAAATGTCATGTAAGCGGCAGCACCCATCAACACAAGGATGAGGATCAGTCCTTTTATTAATACTTGTACGAGTGCTTCCGTCATTGTTCATTCCTTAGCGTTATCTCTACCTGTAATCCATTCCATCGGTCGCTAGCGAGATTGTGTGCAGGGATTTCTGGAAAACCTAAAGGAATGACGAGCGTGCCTTCGGCGACCCCTTTATCCAGCGTTGCTTTTCCTTTGATTGTATTGCCCTTTGCATCGATAGATACTAAAGCGCCTTCTTGTATCCCTTTGTTTTTTGCGGTGGTGGGATGAAGGCGAATGGAAGGGTCTTTTGACATTTGGACCAGATGGGCGTTGTGTCGCATGCGTACACCCCGATCAAATAAGGCAGGAGCAAAGGTTGCTTTTAGTCCTTCTTCGCTTGCCTTTTTTGAAACCGCATGAATTTTCTTTGGACGCTCAATAGAGACATAGGCATTTTGAAGGGCACCGATAAAAGTCGGATCGATCGATAATGACATTCCCAATCGATTCGCGATCGCCATAAAAATGTCGCCATCACTGAGAATATTAGGAGGAATTGCTTTTCCTGGATTTACTTTTTGGATGCGTCCTTCGATATTGATGAAAGAGCCCTCTTTTTCTATGTAGGAAAGAGTGGGTAAAACCACATCTGCTTGCTTTGCTGTTTCTGTTAAAAAGAGATCATTGACGACGAGGAATCCTATCTTTTTTCGAGCAGACTCCCATAGTGATGAAGGAAAACGTGTCGCAGGATTGGCTCCGGCGACATAGAGAAAATTCCATCCCTCTTCCTGTGCATGCTCGAGAACTTGCCGTGCATTGAATCCTGGCTTCACTAAGCGTTCGCCCAGTGGTCCAACTTCTGGATGCATTCCTGCAAGGCGTGCGCCCACAGAATTATTTTTTCCTTCTAATAGATTCAGGGATAAATCGGGCAAAGTATTTTGAACATCCACCAAGGCTGCGAGAATGGCTTGTCGATGAGGAGTGTTCAGGTATTGACTACCGACAAATAGTGCACCTTTTTTATTTTTTTCGATTAGAGGAAGATATTCTTTGATTGCAGCGAGTTCTTTCCCTGGAGGATGTAAAATTGTTTTTGATAAATGCGAAGAAATTTCCGGAGCAAAATGGCCCATAAAAATCACTTTGCATCCTTTGTTGATTGCCTTTTTTAAGCGTAGCCAAAGGAGAGGAAATTCTTCTGTGAGATCGCATCCAAGGATTACCGCATAAGACAGATTTTCGCAGTCTCCTATTGTCATTTCCATGCTCGAAGGAAAGCCTTCTTCTTCCAGAGTGAAGAGAGGGGTGCCGATGCGGTGGTCCACATTGTTGGTGCGGGCGCCATCGCGAAAAAGCTTTTGGAAGAGGTAATTTTCTTCTACTGTGAGTGGATTTCCCCCAAAGGCAGCGAGTTTTCCGGAAGGCTTTGCTTCTTTAAATTTTGCTGCGATGAAAGAGAGGGCATCGTCCCAGCTTGCGGGAACCAGAGCACCATTGCGGCGGATGAGCGGTTGAGTGAGACGATTGGCATTTTCCACAAATTCGTAACCGAACCATCCCTTGTCGCAGAGCCAGATGTCGTTGACTGCATGATTTTCTTTTGAGCGCGTGCGGACGATTTCTCCGTCGCGTGCATCGAGGATCATGCTGCAGCCGACAGGGCATAATGTGCAGGTCGTTTCGGTGGAATCGTTATCCCATGGCCGTGCACGAAAACGGTAGACATTACTCGTGAGAGCGCCTACAGGGCATATCATGATTGTATTACCAATGTATTTTGATTGGGCGACGCCGCCATCTGGAGTACCAACTTCTGTTTTGAATCCACGCTCGATAAATTCTAGGGCGTGATCACCTGCGATTTCATCGCCGAAACGTGTGCAGCGTGCGCAGACGATGCAGCGCTCGCGGTCGAGCATCAGAACGGGACCTAAAGGCTTTGCTTTTGTGAAGTGCCTTTTTTCTTCAAAAAATTCGCTTTTGCCTGGACCAAATTGCAGGACATTATCTTGTAGAGGGCACTCCCCTCCCCGGTCGCAGATAGGACAATCAAGAGGATGGTTGATGAGAAGAAATTCGAGGATTCCTTTTCGACCGTCGACAGCAATTTTTGTTTGCGTGTGGACCACCATTCCTTCTGTTGCTTCCAATGTGCAGGAGGTTTGCAGCTTATTCATTTTTTCTACTTCGACGAGACAGACGCGGCAGGCGCCAAAGGCAGGCATGCGGTCTTGATAACAAAAGACAGGAAGTTCGATTCCATTCGCTTTTGCGGCGGTGTAGACCGAGGTTCCTTTTGGAACCGTAATGGATTTGTCATCGATCGTTAAATGTATCAGCAGTTTTTCTTCATTCATATTATAAATAAGGGTAGGAGATCTTCATTTTAGGAGGTTCGTTTGCATGCGGGTTGCGTCTGATATAGACTTCAAATTCATTTTTAAATTCTTTAATGGCACTGATGACTGGTGGAGCGGCTCCTACAGCAAGGGCGCAAAATGAAGTCTCTGCCATGTCCACACACACCCTGTTTATCGTTTCTAAGTCTTGGAATGTGCCACCGCCCGCTTCGATACGACCAAGCACTTGAACCATCCAACGGGTGCCTTCGCGGCAAGGGGTGCACTTTCCACACGACTCATTTTGATAAAATTGCATCAGACGATGGGCAACCTTGACCATGTCTGCCTGGTCATCCATGACGATGATGGAAGCGGTCCCTAAGGCTGTTCCGCGGGCAGCGAGCGTTTCGAAATCCAACGCAATATCCAAATCGCTTGCAATGAGAAGAGCGCAGGAGGATCCGCCTGGATAGCACGCCTTAAAGGAACGGCCAGGAAACATTCCCCCCGCTGCATCTAGAACTTCTCGCAAGGTGACACCCAAAGGAAATTCAAAACAGCCCGGACGCTGGACATCGCCGCTGACTTGAAAAATTTTTGTTCCCGAATTTTTTGGTTTTCCGATCGAAAGAAACCACTCCTCTCCCCTATTCACAATATGGACCACGTTGCAGAGTGTTTCGACATTGTTGACAATGGTCGGCTTTCCGTAGAGGCCAGCAATCGCAGGAAAAGGAGGCTTAAGACGTGGTGTCGCACGGAATCCTTCCAGTGAATTCAAAAGCGCCGTTTCCTCTCCGGCAATATAAGCGCCGGCACCTGGATGGACAACGATCTCTAACGAAAAGTCGGAACCAAAAATATTTTTTCCTAAATATCCTTTTTCCTTTGCTTCGGCGACAGCAGTGCGTAATCTTTTTAAGCTTTCGAAGTACTCACCACGGCAGTAGATAAAGGCGCGGTGAGCGCCAATGGCATAACTTGCAAGGATCATTCCTTCGATCAGTTGATGGGGATCGCGCTCAACAAGTAAGCGGTCTTTAAATGTTCCGGGCTCACTTTCATCACAGTTGCACACAAGATATTTTTCTAGTTTGGGATCGTTAGGGATGAATCCCCACTTCATTCCCGTGAAGAAGCCCGCGCCTCCCCTTCCGCGCAGTCCTGATTTTTTGACCATTTCAATTAGCTGCGCAGGCGTAAGATTCGGAATGGTTTTTCGGATTGCTTTGTAGCCCCCATTTTTTTCGTACGTGTAAATAGTGCATTGGTTGGGAGCATCCACATGAGCGAGGAGAACGCGCATTTCATCCATGCGACACCCCTTTCTTCTTTGCTTCATTCAAAATTTTTTCTACATCATTTTCCGCAACAGGACCGATCACTTCTTCATCCATAATCAGGATTGGCGCACGGTCGCAGGCGCCTAGGCATTCGGATGGGATGACAGTAAATTCTCCATCGGCAGAGGTTCCACCTGGAGAGACTTGAAGGTGGTCGCATATTTTTTGTAGTAAAGGATCGCATCCGCGCAGCATGCACGAGAGGTTTTTGCAGACGTGGATAATATGCTTGCCCACAGGTTTTTCATGAAACATGTCGTAGAAAGTGACCACGCTGTGGACTTCGTTTGCAGGAATTTCGAATAGGTCTGCGACTTCACTCTGCGTTTTGTGAGACAAGTAACCTTTTTCGTTCTGCGCAAGATGAAGCGCAGGGAGCAATGCCGAACGCTTATGGGGATACAATTGTTGCAATTCGAGGATTGCCTGACGTGTTTTTTCTGATAGCATCAACGATCAACATCTCCCATTATAGGATCTACACTGGCAATTCCAACAACCACATCGGAAATATTATGTCCGATCAATACTTCTTTTAAGACTTGTACATGTTTAAAAGAAGGAGAGCAGACGCGTAAGCGATATGGACGATTGCTTCCATCACTGACAAGATAATGGCCCAGTTCGCCTCGAGCGGATTCCACACAATTGTAGACATTTCCAATCGGTGGATTGAATCCTGCGCTGACTAATTTAAATTGATGAATGACCGCTTCCATACTACGTGGAAGTTCGGAACGCGGAGGAAGGGCGACTTTACGATTGTTCGTGAGGACAGGACCTGGCTTAAGTTTAGATAGTCCTTGTTCGACTAAGGAAGCGCTTTGCTTCATCTCTTCCATTCGGATCATATAACGGGCATAGCAGTCGCCTTCTGTGCGCGTAGGGACATCAAAGTCATAATTTTCATAGCCCAAATAAGGATAAACCTTACGAATATCGTAAGGAATGCCTGCGGCACGAATGATCGGACCGGTGCAGCCGTATTGATGGCAACATTCTTTATCGATGATCGCCACTTCTTGTAGACGTTCACACCAGACATAGTTATTCGTCAGTAAATTATCGAGATCTTTCCATGTCGCAGGAAAATCCTTCAGAAATTTTCTTGTTTCGGATTCAAATCCTTCGTTAAGATCGTAGGAGAGCCCTCCGATGCGCCAGCAGGAAGGGAACATGCGTGCGCCGGACATCTGTTCAAAGAGATCTAGAATTTTTTCACGCTCTGCCATGCAGTACATGAAAATGGAAGACATATTGAGTTCCATCGCACTAGTTCCCAGCCATAATAGGTGGCTGGCAAGACGTGAAAGTTCCAAGAGAATGACGCGTATGGTTTGTGCGCGTTCCGGAACTTCGATATTCATGAGGCGTTCCACGCAGCCGGCAAAGGCTTGTTCTTCGGCGGGGCCCGAAAGGTAGTCCAATCTGTCTACTAAGGTGAACACTTGATGGTAGATACGCGTTTCGCATTCCTTTTCTACACCTGTATGTAGATAGCCAATGATCGGCTCTGCGGAAATGATTATTTCCCCATTGAGACGCAATTTAAGACGCAATACACCATGAGTGGAAGGATGCTGAGGGCCAAGATTGAGTTCCATGACATCTGCATGCACACCTAACGTGCTCACATCTTGATATGCTTTTGCCATGTTAAACACTCATCTTAAAATTTTTTATTTTTCTTTTCGTATGGAATAAAAGGAATCGTTTGCGAAGGAATTTTTGGTTCGACACCATGTTTAAAAGCGACAGGTTCTTCCGTCAGTGCGTAGTCGCGACGTAATGGATGGCCAATCCAGTCATCGGGCATCAGAATGCGTTTGATATCGGGATGCCCTTCGAAATGTACGCCGAAAAGGTCGTACAGTTCGCGCTCAAACCAGTCTGCTGCTTTCCAAAGCGTCGTGATCGAAGGAAGCGATTCCTCGCGTTCGACGGTGACGGTGAGACGAATCCGTTCATCGTTTGAAGGATTTTGGAGCAGATAAAAAATGCACGTGTGTTTTGTTGGAGACAAGTAATCAATCCCTGACAGATCTGTTAAAATAGCGTATCCCTGTTCATCTCGCAGAGAAGTCAGTAACTCTTTTATTTGTACTTTATCGACCGCAACAGTTGTTTCTCCTAAAAAATGGGATTCTGTAAGTACTGCGGAAGAAAACTGCCGTTTTAGATGATCGAGAGCCGCTTCCGTTGTCATGACGATTTTTTCCTTGTCAACGGTTGCTCTGTTCTAATCTTTTTTTGGAGCATGATCAATCCATCTAACAATGCTTCCGGACGCGGAGGACAGCCCGCAACATAAACGTCAACCGGAACGATCGTGTCGACACCCTGAAGGATCGCATAATTATTATAAATGCCTCCGGTCGATGCGCAGTCTCCCATCGCGATGACCCATTTTGGTTCGAGCATTTGGTCATAAATCATTTTTAAGACAGGCGCCATCTTTTGGCTGACACGCCCCGCAACAATCATCACATCACTTTGTCGGGGAGAGGCACGAAACACTTCCATTCCAAAGCGAGAGACATCATAACGACTCGCTGCTGTCGACATCATTTCAATTGCACAGCACGCAAGGCCAAACTGTGCGGGCCAAAGCGAATTTTCTCTCGCCCAGTTAATTAGTTGCTCTAGAGGAGCGACAAGGAAAGGGGTTTTTTCTTGTTGATTTAGTCCCAATTGAGTCCCCCTTTACGCCAGATATAGGCTAATCCCACTAACAAAACGACCAAAAAAAATGCCATTTCATAAAATGCAAAAGCTCCGATCTGCTTGCTAATGACAGCCCATGGATAGAGAAAAACGACTTCGATATCAAAAACGAGAAAGATGAGGGCAACAAGATAATGGCGCAGAGGAAAACGCTCTTGCATTAGATCTCCCTGCGTCTTTATTCCCGATTCATATGGTAAAAATTTATCCGGTGCCGATTTTTTGGAGGGAAAAAGAACGGAGCATCCAAGAATGGTCAGAGTGACAAGTAGTACCATTGCAAAATAGACATAGACAGGAAAAAAATCCGACACAAGGCATTCCTTTTTTGTGGGTCTGCAACATGGATTAAAATTTTAGGTATATGTTAAATGAATATTTTACAGAAGAAGTTTTTAAGAAGATTCCTCATAGGTATACCAAACGTAATTCAAAATTTGTTTTTTGAGTCACGTTCGGTATACATTAAGCTGAGGATTTTTTTGGATTAGGTTGATCGCATTCGCGACCTTAAAATTCTCCAAGAATTTCGTTTCTGTTGATGCGATAAACGCCTACAACAACATCAAGGAGAATACCAAGGCAAAGAGAGCGAACGATTCCACAATCCCGATAGCGGCCCAGCATTTTCCATAAATCGAAGGTTGCTTTGCTGAGGCTTGAATACCCGTGGCGCACAGTTTTCCTTGAAAAATTGCAGAAATCATCATTGCTGACCCTGCAGAAATAGCAATTCCTATTGCAGAGACAGGAGAAAATTGATTATCGATGATTGCATTACGTAAAAGTAACATTAATACAAAACCATAAATACTCTGCGATGAAGGTGCAGAAGCCATTCCAATAAACTTTCCGTGACCTTCTTCTACGCGGCTCATCACTGCATGCGACGCCATTCCGGCGATACAGCAACCGATACCGCTGCCTATCAGGGGTAACCCCAACACTAAGGCCGGTCCAATCATATCAAAATTCATATCAATACTCCTCTATATAGATACTGATTTATTCTACTTCTATACCACGGTTCGGGTAAATTTTGGCATTTCGACTCAACCAAAGCCCCGCGGTTAAGAGATCGCAAGTGGTTTAATATTAACAAATATGAACCCACTTGCGATCTCTTAACCGCGGGGCTTTCGTTGTGTCCAAATGTCAAAATTTATCCGAACCGTGGTATAATTTGCGTAAAGGGTTAAACATTTTCCCTCCCCCTTCAAAAGACCAACGGTACCATTCAAGGAAGTTAAGACGAAGCCCATGGATGACTCCTCCCATAATCGCCAAGATGATGTTTACAATATGTCCTAAAAGAATGAGAGGAACAGCAAAGACAATAAATAGTCCACCTGCCAACTCATTGATCGTCGCGCTAACAATCGCTCCAGCTAGACCTAAAGCATACAGACGAAGATAAGATAAGACGTCGGCAAAAATTTGTATTCCCGTCATTGGCTCTAACAAGCCTAGCAGGCGATTTTGATAGATACTAATCACCGTTGCGAGGACAGTGCCACCGATCATCATATAAAGTCCTTCGGGTCCTACTGCTTGAGGACTTATTCCAGTCAAAAAATTAAAAGCAGAACTCGCGCCTAGGTAGTAAGGAAAATAGAAGTACCCACCAATGATCGCAATGACCCATCCAATTCCTGTTTTATTGCGTTTTAAGTTACGAAGAAATGAAAAGCATAAGTGAATGATTCCAATCAAGAGAGCAAGTTCCATCAAAATTGTATCTGTAAAATCATTCAGTAAAACGTGAACACGCTTCCCTTTGTCTACTTTGGTAGCGATCGCCACAACTTGTTCTGGGGAAGTGGCCTTTTCTAATTCAGGGAACTTCGTTACCCATTCCTTAAAAACAGCATCATTATTTTTTTGGTGGTACTCAATTTTCTTCTCTGCCATCGATGTCAGCAAGGAGACTTTGCGCAAAGGGCTTTCGTAAGGAATGCTAAACCCTAAAAATGAAGTCGTAAGGAATCCCCAGATAATACAAGCCGTGCATAACACAACTGAAAGCTTTAGCATCCGACGCCCTATGCCTTTCCCTCCTTTGAACTTATATCCAAAGTAGAGCGCAACGCAAAGAAGAATCAGGCCATATCCGCCATCGCCTACGATAAATGCAAAGAAGAGCGCAAAGAAGCAGAGAACCCAAAGGGAAGGATCTTTATCCGTTATAGAAGGAGTGTCGTAGATATGAACCAAATCTTCGCCGACACGGTTCATTCCTTCATTTTCTAAAAAGGTAGGAATGACGTCTTTATCTTCGATGGCAATTTCATCGTAGAAGACATTTTTTGCACGGACCACTTCCTCTAATTCGCTAATTTTATCGTGAGGGACCCATCCTTGGACGGCAAAGAGATTGTCATCGATTTCATTTTGAACGTATCCCTCATTTTTAGTCAGGTTGTAGCGGTTCATTTTATCGATGAGAGCGTGATGCAAAAAGTAGTTATATTTTGCATAGGTTTTAAGGGTGTGCTCGACATCAACCGTGTCCTGCTCAACCTGTTTTAGACGGGTACGGAGTTCGCCAACAGGACGATCGACCTTCATCTCCACCATTTTTTCAAAATGCAGATGCTCTTTTGAGATTGTGACAAAATAGTCAAGACCGTGGTCAGAGCCGATAAAGAGTGGCTCTTCCGGGAAATTCGGCTCATCCTTATATCCACTTTTCGCAAAGAAAAATTGAAGGTGACGATGTGCTTCTTTTTCGAGGTGGCGGATATCCTCTTTGGAGAAGTCGCCGAAGACTTGAACACGAGAAATTTCTAATTTGAGTATGCGTGCTTCTTCGTAGAGCTTTTCAAGGCGATGACGGAGATCTAAAATTTTTTCGACAATACCGTCAGCAAGAGAATATTCATGAATTTCTTCCTGCTCTACAACAGGAAGGCCTCTTAATATTTTTATAGCAGCTGTTACATGTTGGAGATCGGCAGGTGCCGCTTCGGCTTTCCCTACCTTAGAATCAATGAAGTGAACAATGCCCTTCTCTTGTGCTTTGGCAAAGAACTCTTTTTTTGTATCGGCAACGCCAACAAAAAGAAATTTTTTTACATCAATTCGCATATGCCGCTTCCTTATCTAAACGAGAGGACTCACGTGCAGCAGCTTTTCTCTCTTCAATTTTAAGTTTTGCAACTTTTGCTTGGGAGACTGCCGCAAGCTGTTGATCTCCCAAGAAAACTTTAATCTTTTTAATGTTAGCGATGGCACGTGGAATTAAGATTTTTTCGAAAAGATTGACGCGGATGGAGACCTCACGCAGCTCTTTTTCTAATGCACGCTTTTTTTCTTCGGCAACATCCACTTCGGCCTTTGCAGTGGCAATTTTACGCAATCCCAGAATCGCAGCATCAACCCATACCGGCGCTCCGAAGAGGTTGTATTCGAAGGGAACGAATTCAATCCCTTCAAATTGTGGAACCTCTACACCAGCGATATTTTCTACATAACGGTTGACTTTTGCCACTTTTGCCGCATCGCGCAAATCGATCGATTCCCTATCGGATAAGAGGGAGGAAAAGTCCTCCACCTTTTTGCGGGTGACGCGGTAGACCTCGCGCAGAGAGTCAATGTGAAGACGTGCCTCATTGACCTCTATCTGCAACATCGCCTTCTTCAACTGAAGCGTCGGCAAGTACTTGCGAAGCTGTTGAAGATGACGTTGCTGTGAGCGCAACTCGTTTTTTGTGAGTTTTACCTCTGCCACAATATCCTCTTAGGTGTTGCTCGTTACCACTTCTTTTGGCCAATACTTAGTGATGTAGGCATCTTTAATTCCGACTTCGCGCGGATTAAAGCATTCTGCTAGCGTTTTCCAACCAAGATCTAGTGCTTCTTCCAACGTATAATTCACTTCGAGGTTCATCATACGGTCTTCGAAGAGATACGAATAGGCCAATAGCTGCTCATCCCAACGTGACAACTTGAATCCCATGCCTTGACGCTCGCGCGCTTTCTTCGATTCCGCATAGAGACGAATCATCGCATTGGCAAGGTCCCCGTGGTCTTCGCGTGTGGCGGAGCCGATGACATTCTGTTTAAGACGGGAGAGAGATCCAAATGGATCGATCCTTCCTCCATGCAGATAGAATTGTCCTTCTGTGATGTAGCCTGTATTATCTGGAACAGGATGTGTCACATCGTCGCCAGGCATCGTCGTCACACTAATGATCGTAATCGAACCACTGCCGTTGATCAAAACAGCCTTTTCGTAGCGCGAGGCGAGGTCGGAATAAAGCGATCCTGGATATCCTCGATTCGAAGGAACCTGGTCCATTGTGATTGAAATCTCTTTAATGGAATCCGCAAAAGAGGTCATGTCTGTCAACAGCACGAGCACGTTTTTGTCGTTGATGGCAAACTGCTCTGCAACGGCCAACGCCATGTCAGGAACGAGGATACATTCGACCGCAGGATCTGTCGCGCGGTGAATGAACATCACTGTTTTGTTGAGGGAACCCGCTTGCTCCGCATTGTCAATAAAGGCCTGGTAGTCGGCAAAGGTCAGTCCCATGCCGCCAATGATCACAACATCGGCATCGGTCTGATTGGCAATACGCATCAGCAGCTGATTGTACGGTTCGCCAGGAATCGAAAATATTGGGATCTTTTGCGACTTTACCAAGCAGTTAAAGACGTCGATCATTGGAATGTTGGTTCTTACCTGCTCGCGAGGAATAACACGCTTGACTGGATTGAATGACGGCTGTCCAATGTTAATTGGCTCTCCGATAATTTCTGGTCCGCCATCGATCGGCACTCCCGCACCGCTCAGACGGCGCCCAAGAAGAGAGTCACCATAAACAGCCTGCATCTGTCTCGAAAGGAACATTACTTTATCGCCGGTAGAAATTCCACGCGTGCTTTGAAAGACTTGTAATGTGACTTCATCGCCTTCAATACGAAGCACGGATGCGTAGACGCTACGTCCATCTTTCATCTCCACGCGTGCTAGCTCGCCGAGGCTCACGCCTTCTGCATTGACGATGATAAGATTTCCGCGCATGTCTTTGATTCTATCATAAACGATCTTCATAGCGTTCAACGAGCCTCTTTAGCATTTTCGATTGTCTTTTGTATCTCTGTATAAGTGCGTCGGTATTCCTCTGAATCAAACGGCATAAAGTTCATGTTCTTGATTTTACTTTGTAAATCCAAGAAAAATTCCCTTGCGGTGTCATGATTGGAAAAGACGAACTTTGTATCAAATATTTTTTTTATTAGTCCAAACAGCGGGATTTGACGGTTCAGCGGACAATACGCATCGACTTTATCAAAGGCATTTTGCTGAAGATAGCAGAAATCATACAGCTCTGCTTTGAGGTAAGTGATCAAATCCTTGAGCGCTGTCCCCTCTTCTCCCACAACTTCCATTCGTTTTCCGATCTCGTACCCTTCATGAAGAATTGTATCTGCTTCTTTAACCGCAGCGCTCCATCCTTCCATCTCTGAATCGAGGAGACGTCCGACATCATTAATGAACTTTGACCAGGAGATCAACGGATCAATCGCAGGATAGCGTCGAGAGTCCGACCGTTCACGCGAAAGTCCAAGGAACGCCCCAACTACAGCCAACGTCGATTGAGTCACAGGCTCTTCAAAGTTTCCGCCTGCAGGAGAGACCGCTCCGCACGTCGTGACCGATCCGGTCTTTCCGTCGCGTAAGTTGATGACGCCCGAGCGCTCATAAAATTCTGCAATGCGCGAGGCGAGGTAAGCAGGAAACGCTTCTTCACCAGGAATTTCTTCTAAGCGTCCTGACATCTCACGTAAGGCCTGTGCCCAACGAGAGGTTGAGTCAGCAAGAAGAAGGACGTCGAGGCCCATTTGGCGATAGTACTCTGCGATAGTCATTCCCATGTAGATGGAGGATTCACGTGCTGCAACAGGCATCGAGGAGGTGTTACAAATGATGACAGTACGTGTCATAAGGGTTTCGCCTGTATGAGGATCGATCAAGTGAGGGAATTCACGCAACACTTCTACAACCTCTCCTGCCCGCTCGCCGCAAGCGCAGACGACAACGATATCAACAGAAGAGTATTTCGATAGGTGATGCTGTAATACTGTTTTTCCTGCACCGAAAGGACCTGGAGAGCAGAACGTCCCCCCTTTCATGATAGGAAACTGCGTATCGATGATGCGAAGGCCAGAATCCATCATCTTCGTCGGCTTGGTCTTCTCCCCTTCCATCAAGGCGTTTTTAATTGGCCATTTTTGGATCATGGTCAACTCGTGGGTGTTGCCCGCGCTATCTTCAACCTTAGCAATCACTGTGTCGACTGTATAGGAACCGGCGCCGATTACCCATTTTACCGTGTAGGATCCGAATAGCGAAAAAGGAAGCATGATGGTATGGTGGAAGCGCCCTTCGAGTGTCGAACCAAGCGTATCGCCACGTTGAACTTTCTGTCCTACCTTCGCAATTGGCTGGTAGTTCCACTGTTTTTTTCTATTCAAAGCATTGAGATAGATGCCGCGCTGTAAAAACAGTCCAGCTTCTTCGGCGACGTCTTCCAATGGATTTTGTAATCCGTCAAAAATTGAGGTAAGAAGTCCAGGTCCGAGTTCGGCTTCCAGCAGGTGTCCTGTAAATTTAACGAGTGTACCAAATTGGATGCCTTTTGTATCTTCGAATACCTGAATTTTTGCAATGTTGCCGGCGATTTCGATGACTTCGCCTTTGAGGCCGAGTCCATCGACCTGTACCATTGCAAGCTCACCTTGGCGAATGTCTCCATAAAATTCTACTTGTAATAGATTGCCGAACGCATCGCGCACTTTCCCTGTTGCATGGGCGTGCTTTTCTTGCTCTTTACTTTTGTAAGATACTACCTGTGTCATGAAACATCCTTTATTATCGATTCGACAACTTCCATTCCTTTTTCTCGGTTCAGCTCAAGCCCTTTCTCAACAATGATCAGCTCTACTGCGTAGCCCAAAATTCTGTCAAAAGAAAAGAGGTCGACGCCAATCATCTCTTCGATCTTAGAAAAACGGTAAACATCCAACGCTTGCTGCAGCTCCAAAGGAGACTCGCAATATTCGTTGTAAATCGCCTTCACATCGGCAAACTCTTCCGGTGGCTCGTATTCTGTTGAATCTTTCTGGGCAAGGATTTCCGCCACAAGATCGTCATCGGAGTCTTCATATTGCAACTCAACGACGACGTCGCGGTGTAATTTTTTTGCCCTTAGCGCCATCAACACAAGGCGCAGGCTGCGCTCGAATGCCAAATAACGGTGTAAAAATCCTTTGCTGCTCGCCAATTCCTTAGCAAAATAGTCCGCTAAAAGGGAGGAGAAATGGTACAAACGGTCTTTTACTTCTTGATGGCGATCCATGAAGTCATAAACATAAGAAGGAAAGCCTTCGTTTGTCACTAACGCATCTTCCAACTCTTTTTCATTATAATTTCCACGATAGCTCAACGTCTCTTCGCGCCAAAAAGAGCGGATATTAAGCAAGTCGTAATACAAGCGCAGGATCCAGAGCTCTTTTTTGTCGTGTGGATTGAGAGCTGTCCGTGCCAACGCCTCAAATTCGTGAAAGCCAAGCTCTGGGGGCGTGCCTATTTCAAGAGGAGGAAGAGCGGAAGCAAAAAAATAGTAATTCGTCATATTTTAACAGCCTTCCCTAGCAAGAAAACAGCATTTTTCGAAAATCTTTACGCACATATTGGGCAAGCAGCTTACGCAGCTCTTCGTCTGTCATGACCAATGTCAGCTTTTGCGATGCAAGCTTGACCTGTGCTCCGCCGCCAATATTGCCAAGAGTAACGCTGCCGCCTTTTAGCTTTTTTAGGATCTGCTCGCCGAGAAGGGCATTGACTTCTTTTGGAGAGGCCGTGTTAGGAATCACCGCTTCTAAATTCGCCTCGATGCCCTTGTCTTGGATCGCACCAATCATCGCTTTAACAAGGTCTGCGATCACCGTAGGCTTCCCCATTTCTGCACGGACTATTTCTTCTAGTTCGTCATTAAAAAGCTTCTCTTCAATACTCTGTCTCAAGGCTTCTAAACTTTGTTTCGATGCCTGTAGGAGCGAGGATTGGAAAATGTTATGCTCGCGCTCAATTGCCACGCGTGCATTGGCATGCAAGCGTTCTGCCTCTTTGTTCGCTTCGGAAATAATCTGCGCAGCCTTCTGCTTCGCCTCTTCAATTAAACGCCCCGCCTCGATTTTTGCAGGTTCCAATGTTTCGACGCGTAAGCTGTCGCAAATGCGCTGAATTTTGTCTTGTCCCTTTTCTAACGTTTTCATAAAGCCTCGCGGGATGAATAGATTTATTACTCTGAGTTCTTAGGTTTATTACTCATATAGAACATTGTACATTTTTTGCATAGTATAGCCAACCAAAATAATTCGAAAAAAAATAGAGAACATGATACAAGAATAACCAGTTCGATAATTTTTTCTTTAAGGAATCTCCAAATGAATAAAATAAGACTCGCTTTTTTGGTAGTAGCACTAAACTTTATTGGAGATGCAACAGCCTCTCTCCCCCCTTCCTCTTCTTCATTGGTCGATACCAATGAGCCTGGCGCCCTTCTATTCACTCCGCCCGAAGGATGGATGATGGCTGACAGTGCCGCACTGCCGCCTAGTGTCAAAGCCATGGTCATCGGTCAAGGCGCAAACGAATTCCCTCCTTCAATCAACCTCGCAGTCGAACCGTTCAAAGGCTCTCTCAAAGATTACCTAAAAACAATCAAAGCAATCAACGACTCCCAAGGCGCCGAATGGAAAGATCTAGGAACAATCCGCACAGAGGCAGGAAATGCTAGCCTCTCTCAAGTCGATTCAAAAACCGAATGGGGCGACGTCCGTATGATGCACGTCGTTCTCGTTAAAAACGACAACGCCTTCATCCTCACAGCCGCCGCTTTAAAAGAAGAATTCCCTCGCTTTTACAAAGATTTCTTTCGCTCGCTCCGGTCGGTCCGTCTAAATAAAAATCTCTACGAAATGGTTCCAAATAAAACCCGTCGCACACAGCTAGAAAATGCAGAAGCAGGATTAAAAAAAGAATGGAACTCCCTAATAAACAAAGACAAAGGTCAAGACTCCTCATCAAAAACAACGTCTGCCCGTCAAACAACATTTGAAAGCACAGAATTTCAAGAAAAATATTGGGGGCCATTTAAAGTCATGCTAGAGAGTGCTTTCGGTGATCTTGGAAAAAATTGGCAAGAGAACTTATTGACTAAAATTCAAAATGACTTGATAAATTAAGTCACATGCGACGCCATGCGCAAAAGATCGTCAGAGGGCAAATTCGATCAGAAATACCTGAAAATAAAGAGGGTAGAATTTGAAATTCGAGTCCTTTAACGGATTGAAAAGAAAATAAATTGCATAAATATTCATACTATGCAATATATGTTTTCAAAAGCGATAACAACATAACAAAGTATATTTCAAAAGGAGTCCACTCATGAAATCATTTAAAAGACTAGTCGCTACAGCAACTTTAGCTGCTATGGCATTATCTACAAGCAACGTTTCTGCAGCTGACAACAGCAGCACAGGCGGATACGGCTACGTAGAAAGCGCACGTTCACCTAGCGTTGCTCCAGCAATCGCACTAGGCGTAATTGCTGCAGTTGCAATCGTTGCAATCTGCGTCCAGAACTCAAACAACAGCCACGGCCATAGCCACAACTAATCGTGAAATTTGTTTGTTTCAGGAAAAGGACGCTTCCAGTCCTTTTCCTAATCTTTCTTTCTTCTTGCTCTCCACGCTGCCCCGAATGGCGTTGCGAAACTATCTCCTCCCCCTGCCCTCAATTCAATTCTAGCCGCTTTTTTGTCGCACCTAGAGATCTCTGCTGCCAAATGGAACTCGAATTTGTCCGCGACTGCAACGACACACGCTTGTACGTAAACGTATTGCTCGTCGAAGTCTGCGAAGACCAAGACAACGACCAATACCCTCTCACCCTCACAATCGACAACACCGACAACGCCGTCATCGCCACCCGTTTTCAAGGCGGTCAACGCTTCCTCCTCCCCTCCTCCGCCCGCGATCAGATCATAGACGCATTGAAATGCGGAAAATCCGTCACGGTTACTCTCTCCCGCTACAAACAAACCTTTCCTGCGACCAACTTCTCAAACGTCTTTTATACC
>CAYIYO010000037.1:0-17604 GCA_964367715.1 uncultured bacterium | reverse complement strand
CGATAGGGCGATTGAGGCGTTTGCGAGCGTTGGACGCGCCTTAAACGTCATCTAACCCATTAAAATGAAAAATTTCCTTTCTATCCTGTTGTATCAAAATCTCATTAATGTTGGCATGAATTTCGCTTGTAATGTCTCTAATAGGCATTTTTAGAGAGGAGTTGTCTTATGCGAAAGGCATGGCTAATATTAGTGGTTGCTTGTATGCTTTTTGGAAGTTTTCCACTGCTTTTGCATGGAGAGGAAATGCTGCGCTTTGAAGGCGATAGTAAGGAATGGATAGTTGGAGGAAAGACAGCACAGGGAGAGGCAACATTTGTTCCGGTGGGCCAAACAGGGTAGAATTAGACCGAAGCGATTATTCTCAGTCAGATTCCGGCGGAAGGTGTTTCTTTAGAAAGCTATTGTAAATTTATAAAACAAAATCCAACAGAAGAAAAAAATCATGAAAGCATTAGTGAAATTAGAGCGTAAAGCTGGACTTTGGCTGCAGGATGTTCCGGTCCCTGAAATTGGGGATAATGAGGTTTTAATTAAGATTCGTAAGACAGCGATTTGTGGGACGGATGTGCATATTTATAAGTGGGACGATTGGGCGCAGAAGACTATTCCTACGCCCATGGTGGTCGGACATGAGTTTATGGGAGAGGTGTGTGAGATTGGAAAGAATGTCCTCGATATAAAAGTGGGAGATCGCGTGAGTGGGGAAGGGCATATCACGTGTGGAATTTGTCCAAATTGTAAGATGGGAAAGAAGCATCTTTGTATGAGTACTGTTGGTGTCGGTGTGCATCGTGCTGGTTGTTTCGCGGAGTATCTTGCGTTGCCGGCGGAAAATGTGTTTAAGCTTCCTCATTTTGTTTCTGATGACATTGCAGCGATTTTTGATCCTTACGGAAATGCCGTGCATACCGCGTTGTCATTTCCATTGACCGGAGAAGATGTGTTGATTACCGGAGCGGGACCAATAGGAATCATGGCGGCGGCGATTGCACGCAAGGCTGGGGCGCGCAATGTTGTAGTGACCGATTTAAATGATTTTCGTTTGGAGTTGGCGCATAAGATGGGGGCGACCTCTATTGTGAATGTATCGAAGGCAGATCTTAAAGAGGTGATGCGCCTACATGGCATTTCGCATGGATTTACTATCGGATTAGAGATGTCAGGAAGTCCTGTGGGATTTGCGTCGATGTTGGAAAACATGCGCCATGGAGGAAAGGTTGCGCTGTTGGGAATTTTGCCCCGTGGGTGTGTGATTGATTGGGATCTTGTGATTTTCAAGATGTTAACCATAAAAGGAATTTATGGCCGCGAAATTTTTTCGACCTGGTACCAGATGACTGCTTTGTTGGAGAGTGGATTAGATTTATCGCCTTTATTGACACATCATTATCGGTATACGGACTTTGAAGAAGGCTTTAAAGCGATGATTTCTGGGCAGAGCGGAAAGGTTGTGTTGGATTGGTAGTTATTAGCCTAGTGCATGGTAAAGTAATTATTTACTATGTACTAGAGACGTCGTGCGTTTAAGATGACGATGACGCTGCTTGTGACCATTGCAAAGGTCGCAAACAGTGGAGATAGCATGCCTGCTGCTGCTAAGGCAATTCCAATCACATTATAAAAAAATGCCCAAAAGAGATTTTGGGTGACCAGGCGTCCTCCTTTTTTGCCGAGACGACGTATTTCTGGAAGCACGTTCAGACATTCTGTCGTTAGGAGAATGTCTGACACTTGAATCGAGATATCTGTTGCGGAAGCGACGGATATTCCGACTGTGGCGCAGGCGAGTGCCGGAGCGTCGTTGATACCATCTCCCATCATACAGACAACTTTTCCTTCTTTTCGTAAGGTATCAACATATTCTCGTTTTTGGAGAGGATGGCATTCTGCTTGATAGTGGGAGAATCCACAATAGGCGGCAACTGCCGCGACAGTTTTTTCTGCGTCTCCCGAAAGTAAAATGGTCCGAGAGTCTGATAAGGCTTGGATAACTGCTCTTGTTTCTTTTCGTACTTGATCCCCTAGTGTAAGCGTGGCTAAACACACGTTGTCTACTCCAAAATATACTGTTGTGGTGATGCCTTCGCTGGAAGAGGGAGTGCTGTAATCCGGAATGCGCACACCATTTTGTATAAGGAATGATTTTGAACCTAAGATCAACCGTTGGTTATTGTAGAGAGCACACATCCCTTTTCCTGGATATTCTTCAATTTTATCGAGAGGTAGTGGCACTGCTTCTATTGCGTAGGCAATTGCGGTCGAGATTGGATGTGTTGAGGGCGAAGCTAGACTTTTTAGTTGTTCCAGCTGGAAAAGAGAGAGGGCTTCTGTTCCTGAAAGCAGATGGAATTTCCCTTCTGTGATGGTTCCTGTTTTATCAAATACCATCACCTCTTCTTTTCCAAGAAAAGGGAGGGCTCCGCGATTGCGAACTAGGGCACCGACAGCTGCGAGTGCGTGAATGAGAGAGGACTCCGCCAAGGGGGCGGCGATGCCAATGGCACAAGGGCAGGAGATCAATAAAATGGACACGATACGCGTGACGATTGTTGTCAAAACGCTTTTTTCAGGATCTGCTTCTCCGAATAAAAATAAGGCTAATCCTGAAGCAATTGCGATCGCAAGGACTACAGGGACAAACCAGCGAATAATCTTATCTGCGGCGCGGATGTAGGCTGTTTTGTATCCAACATCGTGTTCGACCACATCAATGATTTTGTGAAGCGCTGTTTCCTCTATTGTTGCCGTGACCTGGTAGATCAGGACACCATTCTGAACAAAGGTTCCAGCAAGAACGCGATCGCCTTTGCTTTTTTCTTTGGGTAGAGACTCCCCTGTCATTAGCGATTCGTCGCACGCCCCTTCTCCGATCGCGACGATGCCATCGAGGACTATTTTTTCTCCATTAAAGGCGACGAGGGTGTCTCCTTTTTGAATGTCTTTGATGGGAACAAATTCTTCCGTTCCATCAGCGAAGCGTTTTCGACCACGTTTTGGTGTGGCGCGTGAGAGACGTAGGATGGAATCTTTTGCAGAAAATTTCGCTTTATTTTCGATGATTTTTCCACCTAGCACAAGGGCGACGATGACACTCATGGAATCAAAATAGATGTGTGTGCTGCCTGTAAAAAGATTGTAGACGGAGAGGGAAAATGCAGCTGTGACACCCATTGTGACGAGAACTTCCATTCCCATCATGCCGATGCGTATCGTATTGAGGGAGCGCCTAAAAATTGGCCAAAAACAAAATGTCACGACAGGTATAGAGGTTGCGAAGGAGATCCATGCAAAAAGTGTAGAATAGCCGAGGTCATCCAAAACAAATAAAGAGGCGTAAATCGGATAGGCAAACATCATCAGGTTAAGGGCGCAGAAGGCGGCGATGGCAAATCGGAGATAGAGCCAAAAACTAATAGGTGACGATTCTTTTCCTTGGAGAGGGACGGCTTCGTACCCTAAAGAGGAGAGAGAGGCGAAAATATCGTCTTTGCTCAGGTAACGGGGAAAATATTCGACAGAGGCCATGTCGGTCGTGTAGTCGACGACGCAGGAGCGTATTCCTTTTTTTTGTAGAAGGATCCATTTGATGACTTCTGCGCAGGAAGGACACCACATCTCTTTTATTTCAAAATATATTTTACACACCTCTCCTTCTGAGGGAGAATGTGTGCGCTCTTGAATTTCTTTTAGCAGTTGTGGATTGGAGATAAGGCCCGAGCGCAGGGCTTGTTGAAACAAAGGAGAGTCTTTAGCATTGGTTAATTGATTTTTTGTGGAGAGAATGTTAAAGACAACATGACACCCTGGACAACAAAAGTGAAGGTCCCCTGCGATGATGGGATGTTTGGTCGTTTTAGTTGCGCATAGTGCGCATAAAAAACTAGGCGATTGCGTGATCATCTTTTCACAAAAATTGAGTGTTTATGGTAGAATACTACTATATTTTTTTATTCATAAGGATATTTTCATGAAACTCCCTCTAGCCTATTATGGTGATCCAATTTTAAGAAAAAAATGTGCTCCAGTTGTTGAGATCACAGCGGAGATCCGTCAACTCGTTCTTGATATGGTCGATACCATGGAGGCCAATAATGGGATTGGGTTAGCTGCGCCTCAGGTGTCGCGTCCGCTACGTCTATTTATTACGCGCTTTGACATCGAAAATAAAGACGAAGAAGAGAGTGTTCCGGGAGAGCTTCGCGTTTTTATTAATCCTGAAATTCTTGAAATCAGTGAAGAGCTGTCGTATTTGTCTGAAGGATGTTTATCGATTCCGAAGCTATATGGGGAGGTTGAGCGTCCTTATCGCGTGCGTGTGCGTGCGACAGATTTAGAGGGCAAGGTATTCGAAGAGGAATTTACTGGGCTACATGCGCATTGCATTTTGCATGAGAATGATCATATCAATGGTGTGTTGTTTATCGATCGTATTCATGGGAGAGAGAAGATAGAGATCGAGCCTAAGCTGCGCGAAATAAAAAATAAGTTTTACAAGAAGAAATAGAGAGTTATACCGATGTATAGCTATTCTGGTGTTGTTGAAATGACTTCGAAGGAGTCGAAGAGGGCGTCGGCTTGTTGTGCATCGCTTTTTGCTTCGAAAAATTTAGAAGTGTAGAGTGTTGCAGAGACGTCGAATTGTTCTGCTTGCGTAAGTGCATACAAAGGAAAATGTGCTGTCATGACGCCTTTAAAGTAGAGTGGAGTGAATGCGTGTTCTTCTGTGGGGTCATTTAAGGACCAGATTGACTCTAGCTGTACCATGAGACCCTCGCCATTGATTTGTATTTCTAAATTATATTCCACATTCCTCAAGTGAGCGCCCCACCCAATTGCTGCATATCTTGACAGATAGGTAAGAAAAGTAAATTCGTACATTTCTTTGCCACCCAAAGCTAGAATATTTTTTATTTCTATCTTTGAGAGTTTACTGTGAGAAGCGATCGAGGTGATTATTTTTTCTGCACACTGTTCGTTTAAAGAGAATTCTTCATTTGCTGAAAAAATAGAAGCGCCATTGAAACGTAAAAATGTCATGGCTGAAAAATTATCAAATGTTTCAAGTGCGGTGGGCATTTCTGATGCGACCTGTCTTTTGATTAATGATTTAATTAAAATTGTGGGGATTTCTTCTGTCGCGGCAGTTTGAGTCTTTAGTGCATTTACATACTTTTCTTGAGTGGATAAGGCAGAGGGCCAGCCTGCTTGATTGAGAGTGCTTTGACGTGCGGTAGAAGCCTCTTGATAAAAAGGAGAAATCCTTTCCATTAAGAGAGCGTCCTCTGCTTTTCCTTGGCGGAGAGCGTTGGATTCAATCAGGATTCGGACTTCTGCTTTCAAAAAATTTGGTGACTTAATTTCTTTAATGTCAACGAGCTTCCAGTAGCTTTCATAAGTGATCGTTGTCAAAAGAGCATCGCTATCAATATAAAGAATTTGATTCGTACAAAAGAGAAACCGTTGAAGAGTCGGATTAGTAAAATAGGTCATCACACAGACGCATAAATGCGCCAATGTTGCCTGCGTGGCTAACTTCAGTGCGTGGTTTGTTAGTGCGGCATCGCCTAATTGTTCGAGACAAAGCTCTACTATCCGTTGTGCATTTTCCGCATCTGTTTTATCAGGAATAGCAGGTGGAAAGCGTGGAGAGGATTGAAAGATGGGGGTGCGATTGACGTAGATCAAGGAGCGGCGACAAAGATCTAGCAGCATTTGGTTGGAGAGTGGATGGGAGTTGCCTTCTTTATCCTTCAGGCAAAGGGTCGGATGTGGGACATTCAAGGCTAGGTCGCTAAGAAGATTCGCAATTGCAGAAGGCCTGTAGGAGGTTAAACCATTAAAGGATTCGATTTTTCTTTGGTACTCTTCCTCTGTGGTGCAAGCGGAAGGCCATGGGTCGATTGAGGGTAGTTGATCGGGGAAAAGTTGTTTTTCAGATCCTTGTGGATGAAGAAAATACTTACCTATCGTGCTTTGTTTTAGGATGCATGCGGAAGAAGTGACACCGTCGAAGTCTGTAAGCTGGAGAACCTGGATAGGGATCTCTTCTATCGGAGGATTAGGGGCGGAAGAGAGTGGATAGGAGGGGGAGAAAAACCAATAATAAATGGAAGACATCGATAGAAAAGTCCCCTTTTTTTTTACTGCCTCTTCTTAACGAAGAGACAGTTTATATTATTCTATACACAAGTGAATTCAAAAACCGATTCTTGATTTCACTTGTGTATACTATTCCTGAATTTCTTCATTTGTAAAAGGAGAGGAGACTTCTTTTGTCTGGCCGATCGAGGAGGTCCATACAGAAAGGAGAACGCAGGAGGCAAGAAAAACAAATGCGAGCCATCCTGTAAATTTCTTTAACACATCGGGTGTTGAGGTGCCGAAGAGAGAGTCGCCTGCGTCGCCTCCGAAAGAGGCGCCTAGACCGGTTGTTTTGCTTTCTTGGATGAGGACAACAAAGCAAAGGACCATGCAAAGGAGCATGAAAAGGATGATGGCTGCGAAGTAAATAATTGTTGTCATGGATAACCTTAATTTTACAAATTTTGAAAGTTTACGATTTTGCTGAAGGCGTCAGCCGACAGCGAGGCGCCGCCAATAAGGAGACCATCGATATCGGGCTCAAGCATTAGTGCGCGGGCATTTTCTGGTTTTACTGATCCACCGTAGAGGATAAGAGCATGGTTGGCGACTTCTTGACCGAAGGTATCGCCGATAAAAGTGCGGCAAAAGCGGTGCATCTCTTGTGCGTTGTCAGGAGAGGCGTTGAGGCCGGTGCCGATGGCCCATACGGGTTCGTAGGCGATGATGACCTTGCGCATTTGTTCTGAGGAGACCCCTTCGAGACAGGCGGTGAGTTGTTCTTTTACGACCTCTTGAAATTTCTTTTCTTCGCGGTCTTTTAGTTGTTCGCCAACGCAAAGGAGAGGGCGTAGACCATCTTTTAGTGCGGCGAGGACTTTGCGATTGATGAAAGCGTTGGTTTCATTGAATAGTGTGCGGCGTTCGGAGTGGCCGAGGATGACGAAGCGCGCGCCGACATCGAGAAGCATTTTGGCGGCAATTTCACCGGTGAAGGCACCTTCGCTGGCATCGTTCATATTTTGGCTGCCGATAGTGATCCGTGAGCCCGTGGCTTCTTCGGCAGCGTCTTTGATGGTAGTATAAGGAACGGCTAGAAAAACTTGAGAGAGCGATTCCGCGACTTTTGGGGTAAGTTCTTTAATAAATAGGCGTGCTTCTTCGGTAGTTTTGTACATCTTCCAGTTTCCTGCGATGATGATTGGCCGGGTGAAGTCAGTCATTGTTTAATCCCAATTTATATAATGTTTTATTATAGAATGGTAACAAATGACTTTCAACAGGAAAAGCACGAACCTCTTGATCTCTTGATAAAAATCCGTTACTCTCTTCTGCACTATGAACCATTCAATCCCCTCCTCTACCGTGGAAAAAGACGTTCCCGTCCTTAGTGTGTCACAACTGACGACTGCTATCAAGCTTTGCCTTGAATCTTCTTTTCCAAAAGTCTGGATTCAGGGAGAAATTAGTAATTTCAAGAGACAGAGCTCGGGACACTTATACTTTTCTTTAAAGGATGCCGAAAGTCAGATCTCTGCTGTGATGTTTCGTGGGGATGCCACGGCGTTGAAAGTGTTGCCGAAGGATGGGGACAATGTCGTTGTGCGAGCGGAAGTCAACGTCTACGCCGCGAGTGGAAGGTACCAGCTGTTGGTGCGGGAGCTCCGGCAGGTGGGAATCGGAGAGCTTCTCATTAAATTGGAAGAACTTAAGGCAAAGATTCATAAAAAGGGTTGGTTTAAGAAAGAGCATAAGAAGGCGATTCCTAAGTTTCCTAAATGCATTGGGGTCGTGACGAGTCCGACTGGTGCCGTCATTCAGGATATTCTTAATGTCTTAAAAAGAAGATTTTCCGGATTTCATTTGATTTTAAATCCCGTCAAAGTCCAGGGAGAAGGGGCGGCTACGGAGATTGCGCAAGCGATCCGACAATTTAACGAAAGCGGGCTTGTCGATGTGATGATCATTGGACGAGGGGGTGGTAGCATTGAAGATTTATGGGCGTTCAATGAAGAGTGTGTAGCGGAAGCGGTTTTTAATAGTGTGATTCCTATCATTTGTGCAGTTGGGCATGAGAGTGACCATTGCATTGCCGAGTATGTTGCGGACGTGAGAGCGCCGACGCCTTCGGCTGCGGCGGAGATTGTGATTGCAGAGCGCGCGCAGCAGCTGGACCATTTGACTCAACTGCAGCGACGACTGCAGCAGACAGGATTTCAGCAGGTGCGGCATCTAAGGCATCAGCTGAATGGCATTGTGCGGCATCCAGTTTTCACGACCCCTTATGCGTTGCTGGGACCGTGGATGCAGAAGTTGGATCATTTACGAGCGGATATTGATGGAGTAGTTGTTGCGGAGTTGAAGCACAAGCAGGTGATGATGCGGGGGAAAAAGCAGTTGCTGCATTCGTTAAAGCCTACTGCGCAGATCGCATTTTTAAAACAAAAACTTGACAATTGGCAACGAGGAATCGACCATGCGATGCGCCATTTGATTCGCCAACGCCATCAACATTTAAATGCCACTGCAGCGACATTGAAGGCGATTGACCCCAAAAATTTATTAAAAAACGGCTATAGTATCCTCTTTTCTGAAAAGGAAGGAACGGTTATAAAGTCTGTACGTGAAATCGAAGTCGCGCAAGAAATCCGTCTGATGATGATGGATGGAGAGGCCTTAACAACCGTTAAAAAAGTGTTCCCAAAGTGAGTAAAAAAGAAAATTCAGAGATAAGCTTCGAAGCTGCTTATGCGCGATTGGAAGAAATTTTAGAAAAATTGAATTCTGGTAGTGTGCCGTTGGATCAATCCTTAAAGCTTTATGAAGAGGCGGACGCGTTGATTTGCAATTGTGGAAAGCGTTTGACCGAGGCCGAGCAAAAAATTGAGATTTTGATTAAAAAGCGTAATGGAGAACTTGTTCTTGGCGAGGATAATAAGCCGCTGACCCAACCTTTTAATCCTTCTTCGACACAAAGTGGGGAATAATTTAATGACCTCCACTCCCCTTTTGGATACAATTTCTTCTCCTGAAGCGTTGAAAGAGATGGCTATTCCGCAGCTTGAAGAGCTTGCGTTAGAGATTCGTAAACGTATTATTGAAGTCACCTCATCAAAGGGGGGACATCTCGCTTCAAATTTAGGTATTGTCGAATTGACGCTGGCGCTGCATAAAGTATTCAACTCCCCTAACGACAAGTTTTTGTGGGATGTCAGCCATCAATCCTATGTTCACAAGATGTTGACAGGCCGCAATGCGGGGTTTGAAGGGTTGCGCCAATACAAAGGATTATCGGGATTTACACATCCAAAAGAGTCTGTGCACGACCATTTTCATGCCGGCCATGCAGGGACAGCGATTTCCTTGGCGTTGGGAATGGCGAAAACGCGTGACCTTAAAGGTGAAGATGATTATATCATTCCTATTATTGGTGATGCCACATTGACCTGTGGGGTCTCTTTAGAGGCATTGAATAACATTTCTCGGGATATGAAACGGTTGATCGTTATTTTGAACGACAACAAGATGTCGATTTCGCAAAATGTTGGTGCAATTACGCGCATTTTGAGCCGCATGATTAACCATCCGACGACCACACGTTTGTATCAGGAGTTGGATACATTAGTGTCGAAGTTGCCGGGATGTGGAACCGTGTTGTCCAAGCAGGGGCATAAAATTGCGGAGTCGATAAAAAACCTTGTGAGCCCTGCTGCATTTTTTGAGCAGTATGGTCTTTCTTATATTGGACCGATTGATGGGCATGATGTCGGAGCAATTATTCACGCTCTTCAAGGTGTTAAAGAGTCGACCTGGCCCGTCATTTTGCATGTGTTGACAAATAAGGGTCAGGGAATGGAGGAGGCGATACAGAATCCGGTAGTCTGGCATGGAGCAAAGCCTTTCTGCATTGATACTTGTAAGTTTCATCCGACCCCTATTAACAAACCCACTTTTCCTAAAATTTTTGGACAGCATATCCTTAAGATGGCGGAGAGGGATCCGACCCTGATTACTGTGACGCCTGCGATGTCAGCCGGATCGAGCCTCGACGAATTGATGAAGCGGTATCCGGAACGGTGTATTGATGTCGGCATTGCCGAGTCGCATGCCATCACCTACTGCGGGGGAATTGCCCATGGTGGGAAGATGAAAGTGGTGGCGTCGATTTATTCGACCTTTTTGCAGCGTGCCTTTGATAACGTGTTCCATGACGTGTGTTTACAGGAGTTGCCCGTAGTATTTGCGATCGACCGCGCCGGAGTTGCGGGGGGTGATGGGCAGACGCATAATGGCATTTACGACATCTCATTTTTGAATGCGATGCCGAATATGGTCATTGCGCAGCCAAGGGATGGGCATGTGCTGAAAGAACTGCTGGAGTCGGCACATTCCTGGAAGCGTCCGGCGGCGATCCGTTATCCCAATCTTGCGACAGAAGAACCTGACTCCCCTCTATGTTACCGTGAAATGGGAAAAGGAGAGGTCTTGCATCAAGGGAAAAAGATGCTGATCATTGCCTTGGGACACCTTTCAGAGACTGCGTTTCAGGTCAGTAACATACTTAGTACGTATGGGTGTGATCCTACTATTATGGATCCTGTCTTCGTTAAACCGTTGGATACCGAGCTCCTTTGCCGCCTTTTGGTCGATCATACCCAGGTGGTGACCATTGAAGAACACTCTTTAGTGTCGGGTATGGGTGCGATCATAAATAATTTCTTGATGGCAAATGGGTATACTGATATCTCTATTTTAAACTTTGGTATTCCTGAAACCTTTGTCGAGCAGGGATCCCACAAGGAATTAATGAATGAGCTGGGATTATCCCCGGCAAAAATTGCCGAGCGTATTTGCCGCGAATTCCAGTTGAGCAAGACCGATGCGATCGAATGCAAATGAAGGCAATCCTAACTATTTCAGGGGTGAAGTGATTCCGTGACAGCGCCAGCGAAAAAAAAAGTGTTTGCCCTTTTTCCGAATGTGAGCAAGCGCGAGTCGACAAGTATTGCGATAGGGATTAGGGAATATCTTGCCGGACGTGATGTTGTTGTCGTGACTGAGGATGAGGAGGCCGAGCAGATTGGTGCGCTTCCCATTTCGAGTGTGGAGACCGATTCCATTGAAATGATGATTTCACTGGGTGGCGACGGAACGATTTTACGGTTGGTGCAAAAGTATAGCCATTTGGATGTTCCAATTGTGGGAATTAATTTGGGTAGCTTGGGTTTTATGGCGGATGTTCCTTTGACGGAGATCTATCCCGCCTTGGAAGATTTATTAAAAAAAAACTTTACTGTTCAAGATCGCTTGATGATGCAAGGGTATGGCTCTAATGGGGAAGGGTGCTTTGCGATCAACGAGATTGTGTTTCATCGGGCGAAGAATCCTTGTTTGATCGATTTGACCATTCATATTGACGGTATTTATTTGAATACGTTTTCTGCGGATGGAATTATTGTATCGACGCCGAGTGGGTCGACTGCGTATTCTTTGGCGGCGGGTGGACCGATCTTAAGTCCTGAGCTTGAGGCGTTTGTGATCACACCTATCTGCCCTCATACCATTTCGAATCGACCGATTGTATTGATGCCAAAGAAGGAAATTCAGGTGCAATACACCAGTTCTTATCAACCGATTGAAGTGTCGTATGATGGTTTTCCCAATTTATCGATGAGGACCGGCGATGTGTTTCACATTTCGCGATCGGAGCGTCGATACAAATTAATTCAGCTTCCGAATCATGATTATTACTCGACTTTAAGAAAAAAGTTGGGTTGGACCGGAAAGTTGAAGTATCCGTATAATTAATCCGTTTATACACAAGTGAATTCAAAAATTGGCTTTTTAAGCATGTCAAAGCCCCGGGATTCACCGATCGAAAGTCGGTTCATATTATTAATATTAAACGACTTTCGATCGGTGAATCGCGGGAGCTTTCACATCGCTTAAAAACCGATTCTTGATTTCACTTGTGTATAGCGTTAACATCTTACGTCATTTTTTTTACGTTTCATTTCTCTTCTAATTTTTCAAAAATCAAGATCACGCTGATACATTATTCTGAGCTAACTCCTAACGACAATTCTTTTTTTGTGCTTTTTTTATAAAATGTTGTTGGAGAGAGATTTACAAAATTGAGATAAAAAAAATCAAAAAAAACGTAGATTATAGTGGAAGAATTATTTGTATATCCGTATCTACAGAAGGTAAATCCTTTTTTGTTTGACGGCATTGTCCGGCAATAATATTGCCCCCGAAATACGACAATCAAAGAAATGGTTTATAAGTTAGTCAACAACAACAAAAAACATTAGGAGATCCGATGTTAAAAAAACTCACTACATTATCAGCTTTATTAGTGACAGCTTTTGTATTAACTGGCTGCTGCTGCGACAATGATCCATGCTGCGATCCTTGCCCAAAACCATGCGCTCCAAAACCATGCTGCCCTAAGCCATGCCCACCGAAACCATGCTGTCCTAAGCCTTGCAATCCTTGCGATCCTTGCGCTAACTAATGGTAGTTTTTGTAACGGAATCTTCTGTTAGAGGATTCCGTTACAAATGTGTTTGATAACGTTTAAATTGTGATAAGAGAAAAATGAAGAATATTTTGAAAAAATCGGAGAGAAAAATGAAAGCAATGGTATCCATGATTGCTCTTGGCATGACAGCATTCGTCTTTACGGGTTGCGGCTGCTTTGACTGGTGTAATCCTTCTTGCGATCCTTGTCCAAAACAGTGTGCTCCTCGCCCTTGCCCAGAGCAAAGACCTCACTGCCAAGTGAGTCCTCATGTGTGGGATGACACGTGCTGTGATCCTTCGAACTACGCCTATTAGACGTTGACGCGGTGCCTTGCGGTGCCGCGCAATGAAACTAGAGCTTAAATGCTCCTGTTTTAGTAGAGGAAAAAGTTTTTCTACTAAAACAGGGACAGTTAACCTGTGAGTAGAGTCGGATGGGACACCACAAGTGCATCATCAGACAATACAATAAGTAAGTGGTTCACAAAAGGGAAGTTCGCTTCTTGGATGTGACGTAATTAACACTCTGTTCGACACGAGAGAACATGAGTTCTTTCGTGAATAACGAAGGTAGAGGTTCAATCGTTTAGAAGACCTGGATCGTTTCAGGATTTAATCATGAAACGACTAGGTCTTCTAAAGCCGACCTGAACATTGCCAGACGAGAACGGTGAAATGAAACGAAATCGGATGAAGAAGTTTCAAACATCTACCTCCAAAAATAACAAGGAGTTTTTCTCATGAGAAAACAACTACGAGTGTTAACTTCGTTGCTCTTTTTGTGCGCGACGGCACTCTTATGGGTTGGTTGCTCAACCAACAGTTGCTGTGATACAGTGCCTGTTTGTGAGCGCCCATGTCAACCGGTTTGCAATGAACCTTGCGAAGCCGTTTGCCCTGATGCATGCGTGGAGCCGCTTTGTAAGCCGGCCCATAAGTGCAAACACCCATCAAGAAATGAATTGTGCTGCGTTGATGGCATCACCATCCGCGCAACCAATCCAGAAATGTGCATGCTTGGTGAACAATATCCATTAGAGTTCACTATTAAAGCATGTGATGATGTGTGCGATGTAGTCATCCATACAACACTTCCTGAAGGCGTTAGCTTCGTAAGAAGCACTCCTGAAGCGAAGGTTGAAGGCCGCAAACTAACATGGACAATCCCTCATATGAACAAGGGTGATTGCATTCCAGCGAAAGTTTGGTTGAAGTGTGAATGCGAAGGCGAGCTATGCGCTTGCTTCTGCGCCACTGCAACGCCTGTCCGTTTTTGTTCATTACTCTGCGCTAAGCCGGTGTTAACCTGCACAAAGTGTGGTCCTAATGAATGCAAATTGGGTGAGCCAATGAACTACACTGTCACTGTCACAAACCGTGGTAGCTGCACAGCAACAGGTGTTGTTGTAACAGATGACGTGCCTGAGCCTCTAGAACATGCAAGTGGGTTAAGAACATTAACTTACAACTTGGGATGCCTAGAGCCATGCCAGACAAAAACAGTCAACATGTGCTTCACAGCGGTAAGAAGAGGCGAAGTTTGCAACACTGTTAAAGTAACAGCGTGCAATGCTGATCCTACCTCTTGCCAATCAAAGTGCGTGGTCTGTTTAGAGTGTGTTAAAATTGAAAAGACTGGTCCAAAAGAAGTCCAGATTGGTAAAAATGCTGACTACGTCATCACTGTTACCAACACTGGGGACAAGCCTTTGACAGAAGTCGTTGTCACTGATTGCACACCAAGCATGACATCAATTGTCAGCGCTAACGGTGCTAAGATCAATGGCAGCCAAGCTGTTTGGAGAATGAAGCAATTGAATCCTGGTGAAAAGGTTTCTTTTGCACTTACTCTAACAACTTGCACACCTGGCTGCTACACTAACCGTGTATCCGTCAACAACTGCCAAGGTTGCACAGACTGTGCTGAAGTGACGACACGTTGGAAAGGGCGCCCAGCTCTTACAGCATGTATCAATGATACAGCGGATCCTATCTGCATCGGTGAGCCTACAAGCTACAACATCGATGTAACGAACCAAGGATCTGAGTCCGACAATAAAGTTGTATTGGTTGTCCGTTTCCCACCAGAAATTGTACCAGAAAGCATCAGTGGTGATGTTGCTGGTAAGATCTCTGGCCAGACGGTGACTTTTGATGCATATGACAACTTCGCACCAAGACAGAAATTAAGCTACCGCGTAACAGCGAGAGCGAAATCTTCTGGTGATGCACGCGTCATTGCAGAGATTACATCAGCTTCTATCACGAAGCCGATCGTACAACAAGAGAGCACAATAGTAAACTAAGCACCGCGTAAGCGTTGCTGAGTGCGGAAGCGGGCTTCACGAAAGTGAAGTCCGCTTTTTTTTGGGGATAAATGCTGGCTACATTTTAATAAAGGTTATATAATAATTATTTCAGGACCACTATATGTCACAAAATAAACGCACCCTTATTTCTTCCATTGCACTTTGCTGCTTGATGACAGGTAGTCTCACAAGCGTCACCGGCGCAGAACAGATACAAACAGCCCCGCGCGCAGCGCCAATTCAGAATGGGAAAGGAGTTAAAGAAACGAATCGAACGCCTTCCAATCAAAGCTCTTCAAACCAATCCCCCCAAGAAAGAGCGTCGCCAGAAGGGACTTCACCAACAACCACATTAGAATCCTACCCTTACGAGAACAGCCCGAATCTCCCAACAACAACCCCTTTAAATCTGAGTGAACAACGCTTTAACGAATATATCGCCCCCGAAAAATCTTCCGAGACGTTAACTCCTGGGGAAGAAAGGTATCTTAACACGACTCCCCCAAGCGATTTTTATCGAAATTGGAAAACTCAAAAAGATACCCCCTTAGAGCAAATCCACCCAGGCAACGACAACCCGACATTTTTCCGTCGCCAAACCGACCAAGAACGGTGGGATAAACAACAGCGCGAACGTGAAGTAGAAGAACGCGCACGCGATGATGAACGTCGCCGTCAAGAAGAATGGCGCCGCCAGGACAACCTACATCCTCGCCATCCTGAGAATTAAAAAATTGGTTTACTTACTAACCCAAGTTGTGTATGACTATCACGGCGCCTTTGATAAGGTTTTTATTGCTGCCATAATACTGGATTTTGGCATTTTGGGGAGTCCAAGGTAAGTAATGATTTGCATCAGGCTCAAAGAGCCGGCATCTTACAGCGAAGGTCGGAATGCAGCCCAGCGGAGTGGAGGTCCTTAATGTGCTCTATCATTATTGAATTCACTAAAACCTACCCACTTAATATTATCGGGTAGGTTTTGGTGAATCATAAAAAATAAGACCACAAAGTCATGGTTTTGATTGTGGGTTATACCACGGTTCGGATAAATAAGGTTTATCACGAGCTGATTATCCCTGTATTTAATCGGAGCCAATTATTGATTTTAGCAATAGCATTAGCAAAATTTTCGGGTAGCTGCGCTAGATTTTCTGCACGTAAATTTTTTAGGTATTCGTTCCAAAAATTCTGCATTCGATTCATTTCATCCTTTTCGAAGGTAATTGGCAGGGTAAGTTTGGTTTCTCGATGCTCGAATACCATGTGGATAATCCCTTCGAGGTTGCTAAAAGAAAGTAAGTCCGGGGAGGATATCATTGAATGAAGGTCATGAAAGTCTTTCATGCGACTATTGAACGATCCTCGGTGGACAATCGTCTCTAATTTTTCCGCAAAAATAAATTCCTTTGGGTAACAAGAGAGCGTAACGTTTCCTTCGAAAAGGCCGCCTTTAGAAGAAGTTGTAAGAGGGATTGAGTATTCAATAGGGTCGACAATATCTCCGAATCCAATATCGATGGAAACTTTAAACCTCGTCCGACCAAAATAAGCCATCATCGACACCTCTAATCCTGGATATCCCATATGCGGATGAGCAAGTTCACCAACTTTAATCTCTCTAAATGAAAAACCATCTTGGAGGTCAATGCTTGCAATTTTTTCAAAAATGATCTTCATCCCGACGACTTCATTATTCATCTTCCGTGCAAGAAAATCTAAATCGGTTGTTTCTCTTCCAATTTCGATGTACTTGGATAAGAGGATGCCGCCTTTTAAGACAAAATGTTTACGGTACTCCGATTTAGCCAAGCGTACGAGAAAACGCTCCAGTGTGAGATTTTGCCAGAGATCTGCAGGATCGCGATTTTTTTCTTTTGCGATTGCGCGAAGTTTGGCTTTAAAGGATTTTTCTAAATCTGATGTCATGTTGTATACGCCAAAATGTAGGGGGTGATGTTCACACGTAATGCCTTTGCATACGCGCCTAATTTCTTTAGGTTAGGCTTGTAATTCGTGCTTTGTAAATATCTTTGGATGGCTTTTATAGCAATTTCCTTACTGAGATAGCGAAATGCGTCAAGAACACAACGCTCTCGATCGAAAATCTGCACATGATGCTCTCCTAAAGCGATAGGAATCTTTCCAAGATCAATGTTGCGCATTCTGACGATTCTGGTGTTGGGCCGCTTTGGCGGGTAGGACTCATGAGGTACGGCAATCCAAATCTCTCGCATCACTTGGTCTGTTAAATCATGATAACAAAGCGCGGAAATTAAACAGATCACACCATCTGGAATACTCACTGCAACCAATGCCAAGTTTTCCCACTGAAATTCGACTTCTGGTTCATATTCGGGAAAGCGGTAAGCTCCTGGATAAATTCGTTCCAAAGCACCTTTTCTTACCAAATAAGAAAGTGCATGCCTAGGAATATCCTGTCCTTCCGCCTCCTTTGCAGTAAAGAAAGGAACGTGATGAAATGGCGCTAAATGCTTTATATACTTTGATTTTCTCATATCCTAATTCTACAAAATCTACCCAATTAAGTCAAGTGGGTAGGTTTTGGGGATCAAAAAAAAGGTGTGTTTCTAGTAAAAAAAGGAGTGTTCCCTCTCGATCTTTACCTTATGCCGCTTCTAAAAACCTATACAAATCTACTAAAGACAGCATAGACACGTCAGCC
>CAYIYO010000036.1:1721-18079 GCA_964367715.1 uncultured bacterium | reverse complement strand
AAGTCGTGTAAACAATTTATTTTATAGCTTGACGCGTATGCGCGGCAGCGATGAATGGATAAAAACAATGCCCTCGTCTTAAGTGATCTCAGACAAGCAAGTGCTTTATTTTATTAATTCTGTCTAAACAATTTAACACTTGCCAAAACATTATCTAGTTGGCTAATATGATCAGAGACTGTCCCAAAATTCAATTCGATAAGACTATTTGCTTTTTTTTCTAACTTTTTCAATTCGGTAACAACGCTAATTGATACCTTTGAATTTTTATCGAATATTTTTTCCTTCTCTCTTAATTGTACTATACCTTTGCCCAGATCTCTAATCTTTTGTATTTGACCCTTCATTAGTTGCCATGCCTGTAAATTTTGTCGTTGTTTTTGAACATGGGGAAGACTAAGGGATGCATTGTGTTTTGAGGTTTCATATTGTATGTTATATTGTACCTCTTCCATCTCTTTTAAAATTTGATCCTGTCTATTTAAAATTTCTTCTTTATATTTAATTACTCCATCCATTATTTCAATTGCTTGATCTTCTGGAGTCATCTGTTCAAAAAAACTACCCTCTATTTGTGTTAAAAGGTTTGTACCTTTCATCTCTTCTTTAAAACTTGTAATAAAATCTGCTGCTACCTTCGGGTTCGAAAAAATATTATTATAATTTGCTACCTTTATGATTGTGCTTTTATTATCTATAAAAAATCTTTCGTTCTTACCTGTCACCCTTTCCGCAATTAAAAAGGCTTTTTTTATATCTTGAAAAGGTTTTTCTTGTGAAACTATTTCTTTATTTAATTCGCCTTTTAATCCTTCAAGTTTAGCCTCTTGATTATGTAATTTTTGAATACCATCACTTGTATTATTTTTTATCTCTTGATCTGTTTTTTCTAATAGTTCTTCTATTTTTTTTATGATTGGATCGCCAGATAAAATATCTTCCCATTGATGATCTTCGCTGATAGGTATATTCCATTTCATAGCATCATTTTTCAATTTTTCCATCTCCTGATGAGTGATCATACGTTTTTGAGAAAGGCTCAGTAGCTCTTTTAAAAACAGGACCACTTTTTTTTCTTCTCCATTAGCTTCTGCAACCGGTATGATCGGATTAAAATTTGCTAAAAACGCTTTTAATGAATCCTTTTCAGTGTTAAGTTTCCCATTTAATGCCCCTATTTCTTTCCCAACATCTTCCATCTCTGTATCGTTTGCTAAATTTCTAGATTTTAGCTCTTTAATTTTGGTATCTATCTCTTTTGTAAAAGCACTGATTTCATTTAATAAATATTTTTTTAAATCTTGGACCAGTTTTTCTTTTTCGGAAACAAGAGTTGATTTAATTTGGGGAAGATTGAATTTATCAGAATCCTCTATGGAGTCGATAACTTTATCTAGTTGTTTTATTAAAGCAATCGCATTATCAGCATTATAGTCATTTTCAATTACCCCTTTTGGATAAATGCTGGATTTCCTAGCGTCTATTAAATTTTTTGATGCCAGCTTTATTCTTTCTGTAATTTCTTGTATCTTAGAAGGAAAAGCTTCAACAGCCCCATCCGACAAATTTTTCAAAGCTGTGATATATTCTTCTATTTTTGTTTCTTTAAATAAATTTTTCATCTCTTCTACATAAGGGGCTTTCGCTTCTAATTTTGCTTGTAATTCTTTCACGATGTCGCTTGGATCAATAATATTTCTTATATCTAAAAGAATATTTTGTTCACCTTCTATCGCAAGATTTTCTTTAGCAGTTTCAATATTATAAGCTATTTGAGAGAGCATATTGAGTCTTTTTACTTCTTCTTCTCCCGTTAAATCTTCTTCGGACCCGTTTGGCTGAAAGCTAAGTACCTCTAATCCTACTTTAATATAATCTTCTCTAAGTAATTGTTGTATTGAACCGTCTGGATTTACATATCTATTAATTTTCGCTACATTTTCATTATTTTTTTTGTTTTTTAAAGCATTAAAATCCTCGTTCAATGCCTCTAGATTAAATAAATCGTTCATTAATTCGGCGCATTCTGAATTTGTATTTTGATCAAAGTCGGCAAATAAGCCTTTAACTTTTTGTACTCCTTCAATACTCGCTTTTATTTTTTCTAAATCGTGCTGTATTCCAGACATATTTAAGTGATTTTTACTCACTTTCAACTCATTAGTCATTGCCTTTAGATGGGGTGTTAAATCTTTAATAACTGCTTTACGTCCAAATTGAACACTTGTTCCATACTTGAATAGCCACCCAATTTTTGTAAAAGTACGTGTGAGCCAATTACCGTGCTGAACGTGAACCTCTAAAACTTTCCCGGTCTCATCTTTAACTGTTGCAACAACGCAATTATCATAATTTTTAGGAATATCCTTAGTTAATTTATCAATATTTTGTGCTTCTGCATCTATTTTTTGGAAAGGATTGGGAGTATTTACTGATGACATATGCACCTCTAAATCAATATTTCATAAAGATTGCTTTTCTAATTTTAACAAGGAAACAAATAGAATCCTTGTCTTACGATAGAAAAGCATGAAACATGCCAACTCTCCTCCCCTTCCGTACTTCCTCCCTTCTAAACCTCACCCCAAAGGCTTATGGAGTGCGGTGACTTGTCCTTACAGTTGAACAGATCTTTTCCTTGACTTGTCCCTGCAACCCAGCGGCAAGGTTTTTTCAGGTCGCGAATGCGACCAAAGCGTATAGCCACAGGCGTGAGCCTGTGGTAAAGTTAAAACAAATAGTAAAGCCGCGAATGCGGCGACAGAAAATTTCTAAACAACCTTATTTTTTCTGTCGCCGCATTCGCGGCTTGATTGGTTGTTCCTTCTGACCACAGGCTCACGCCTGTGGCTACACCCTTAGGTCGCATTCGCGACCTAAAAAAATTATTGCAGCGGCAAGTCAAGGAAAAGATGTGTTCAACTGTAAGGAGAAGCCGCCGCACTCCATAAGCCGTTGGGGTGAGGTTTGGAAGGGAGGGGGTATCTGTTATGGTGGTCTAACAAGAAATCTTTTCGATAGAAATTATAGGGTGGAAACTTTTCCAAAGAGGAATTGGGTGCCATCCTTAACAGAAAATTTATCTGCGAGGGAGATTTTACGGACTGATTGTGCCGAAAGGGCGGCTTCGATCAGGCAATTATTGCCGATGTATAGCATGACGTGGTCCATGCGCGGACTTTTGGCCGGATCGAAGGAAAAGATAAGGTCTCCAGGGATAAGATCCCCTTCTTGACAACATTCGGAGGTCAAAAATTGATCGTGGGCGTCGCGTGGAAGCTGAATGCCGATCGATTGGTAGAGAAGATGGACCAGTCCCGAGCAGTCGACTCCCGTTTTCACTTTGAGGCTTTCTGGATTATAAGGACTACGTCCGCCCCATAGGTACGGCATACCCAGAAAAGCGTGTGCGCGCTCAATAAGAGCGTCGCGTGAATGTGAAACAGGAGAAGGAAAAGGATTTTCTTTTCCTTCTTCAGAGAGATCAGCGGCTTTTATCCAGCCTGGATATCCGCTCCATTCCCCATTGGGTAAAAATTTTGGTTGGTTGACAACGTGTACCCGGGCCCATCCGTCGACGATTTTTTCTACAAGAACAGGTTCTCCAAGGAGAACCTGTGATTCTTGTAAGGGATCCTTTGTTAGTGCTGGTGAGGCACATACAGGTTCGCGACGAAGGTCTGTAACGGCAACGTTGACAATATACTTTTTCATTTTAGTTCGTCACGAAGTTGAGAAGTTTATTTGGAACAAAAATCACTTTTCCTACCCCTTTTCCATCGAGATGTCGAACAATTCCCGCTTCTTCCATGGCCGCACCGACAACAATGTCTTGTGGTTGGTCTTTTGGAAGTTCGAAACGTCCGCGTAGCTTGCCATTGACTTGAACGACATACGTTACTGTGTCATCTTGCAACAGCTTTTGATCGATCTCCGGAAATAAACTATATGAAAGTGACTCTGTGAATCCTAAATGTTCCCACATTTCTTCTGCAAGGTGAGGCGCAAAGGGCATTAAACATTGGATTGCCATTTTTAATACTGCTTTCGGATAAGTAGGAAGTTGTCCCATCGCGTTGATGAATTCCATCATCTTTGCGATTGCTGTATTGAATTGGAGTTGATCCAAATCTTTGGTCACTTGGTTCACGAGGCGATGCCCTAGCTTCATTGCCTCGATAGAATCCGCATCCGACACCTTTTCTGACATGCACATGTCGTGGAAGCGTGTGAGGAAGCGGCGACAGCCGGAGACGGAATCTGTGTTCCATACTTTTTCTTTTTCTAGAGGTCCCATGAACATTTCGTAGAGACGCAACGCATCGGCTCCGTATTCGTCGACGATATCGTCGGGGGTGATTCCATTCAGCTTTGATTTCGACATCTTTTCGATCTGACTGCGTAGGAGTTCACCTGTCGTTTTGTCGAAATATTGTCCGTCTTTTTCTTTTACGTTAAGAGGATCGATGTAATTGTTGCTACTGTTCTGAAAGGAGCGCGCAACGATAAGCCCTTGATTGCGAAGTGAGCGAAACGGCTCCAAGGTAGAAACCAATCCACAATCGTAGAGCACTTTGTGCCAAAAGCGTGCGTAGAGAAGGTGGAGGACTGCATGCTCGACACCGCCGACGTAGAGGTCGACAGGCATCCAATAGCTTTCCTTCATTTCGTCCCACGCCTTTAGACTGTTGTCCGGATCGCAGAAGCGGAGGTAGTACCAGCAAGAGCCCGCCCATTGTGGCATTGTGTTCGATTCGCGACGTACTTTTTTGCCTGTTTTTGGATCTGTCACTTCGATCCAATTTTTTACTTTTGCGAGTGGACTTTGTCCATCGCCGGCCGGTTTAAAGTCCGCGATATCCGGTGGTAGCAGAGGAAGCTCGTCTAAGTCTAGCGTCCGCTTTGTCCCGTCTTCGAAATGGAGGATAGGAAACGGTTCGCCCCAATAGCGTTGACGTGAGAAGAGCCAGTCGCGCAGCTTGTAGGTAACTGTGCGCTCCCCTTCATTTGATTGTTCAAGCCATTGGATGATTTTTTCGATCACTTCAGCAGAGGTTGCGCCTTCTAGGGCTGGACCTTTGCTATCTTCGTAGACGACGTAGGCACCTTCTCCTTCCCAGCAGTGTTCGCCGGCTAAAACCTTTGAACGCAGCTGTTCTGAATCCATTCCTTTAGGAACAAGATCTGGATGCTGTTCGATAGTTGGATTAAAAATGGGGATGACAGGCAGTCCGTACTGTTTCGCAAAGTCAAAGTCGCGTTGGTCGTGTGCCGGAACGCCCATCACTGCGCCTGTTCCGTAGCCCATGAGAACGTAGTCGGCGATCCAAATAGGAATTTCTTTTCCGTTCATTGGATTGATCACGTAGGATCCTGTGAAGACCCCACTTTTGTCTTTATTGAGTTCCGTGCGGTCCAGGTCGCGCTTGTTGACGGCTTCTTTGCGGTACTTTGAAACAACCTCTTTTTGTGCGGGGGTGGTCAATATTTCGGCAAGAGGATGCTCCGGAGCGATGACTAGAAATGTTGCGCCTTGAAGCGTGTCGGGACGCGTGGTGAAGACCGTTAGCTTTTCTTTACTTTCCTTTACATTAAAATGAATTTTTGCTCCTTCACTACGGCCGATCCAGTTAACTTGGAGCTTTTTCAGCCCTTCCGGCCAGTCGAGGAGATCGAGATCTTTGAGAAGACGGTCGGCATAGGCCGTGATTTTTAGGACCCATTGACGGAGAGGGCGACGTTCGACGAGGTGTCCCCCTTCTTTTGCTTGACCGTTTTCGACTTCTTCATTTGCGAGGACCGTTCCTAAGGCTGGACAGTAGTTGACCATCATTTCTGCCTCGTAGGCGAGACCTTTTTCGTATAGCTTAGTGAAAATCCATTGCGTCCATTTATAGTATTTTGGATCGCTTGTCGCAAATTCACGGTCCCAGTCGTAGCTGTAGCCGAGGGACATCAGCTGGCGACGGAAGTTGTCGATGTTGCTGTGGGTGGTGACAGCGGGATGTGTTCCGGTGCGGATCGCATACTGCTCTGCGGGCAGACCAAAGCTGTCCCATCCCATTGGATGAAGGACATTGTATCCACATTGGCGTTTGTAGCGGGCGACGATATCCGTGGCGGTGTATCCTTCGACGTGGCCGACGTGAAGGCCGGATCCGGAAGGATAGGGAAACATGTCGAGGACATAGTATTTTGGCTTGGTGTGGTCGACTTCGCATTTAAACGTTTTCTTTTCTAGCCAGTGTTTTTGCCACTTGGATTCTATGTTCTTGTGATTGTATCTCATTTTATCTCTGCAATAAGTAGGTTTTCTGGTAGGATGACTCTTTTACACTGGAAAAGGGCAATCCAGTCAACAGGCATTCATTATATGATAAAAAAAACGAAAAAGTCAAAAGAAGAGAAGCTGTACGACAATCTCCTTAAGGTAACGCAGCAATTTATGTCAGGAAAAAGTTTTCTTCCTCTAAGCTTTGATGAGCTGATGGAAAAGCTTTGCCTTCCCCCTCAACACGAGCTCTTGTTAAAAGAAATTTTGGATGAGTTGGTAGAAGAGGGAACCCTCAATCTGGAAAAAGGACGCTATTCTGTCGTCAGCCGCAAAAAAGTGGAAATAGTCACAGGTATCATCAAGATGCATCCGCGCGGCTTTGGCTTTGTACAAGTCGAAGCGCCAACAACCGTTGTTGGCGATGTCTTTATTCCTAAACCTTTCACGATGAACGCTGTCGATGGAGATAAAGTCGAAATCGTCATCAACACGGACTCCGTCTCTGAAAAAGGGCCTGAAGGACGTGTCGTCACGATCATCGAACGCGGCCGCACTCATATCGCGGGAATCATCCGCTTCGCTGGCTTTGACGAACATCTCGCCTATGTTCCGATGTTGGGACCTGCCCAGCGCGTTGTTGTTCAGGTAAACACAGAAATTCCTTTAATTATTGGCGATAGAATCGTCATGAAAGTCATCGACTGGGGCTCAAAAGAAACGCAGACTCTGTGCGAAGTCTCCCATAAAATTGGCCACATCTCCGATCCGTCTTGCGATATCCCTGCTGCAATCGAAGAGTTCGGACTGCGCGCCGAATTCCCTACCGCCGCTGTAGAAGAAGCGGAAGCCTATGGAAAAATCGTCAAAGCGAGTGAAATCAAAGCCCGCGAAGACCTGCGCGAGATGGAATCGTTTACGATCGATCCCGACACAGCAAAAGACTTTGATGACGCCATCAGCATCTGTAAAGAAAAAAATGGAAATTTCCGACTAGCAGTTCATATTGCCGACGTCTCTCATTATGTAAAAGAGGGGACAGCACTAGACAAAGAAGCCCGCGCACGCGCCAACTCCACCTACTTCCCTGCCTACTGTTTGCCGATGCTTCCGCGTCAACTGTCTGATAATCTTTGCAGTTTAAAACCTAATGTTAACCGGTTAACACTCTCTGTTTTAATGTCTTTGGACAGTCAGGGCAACCTCCTCAACTACCGCATCGCCCGCACGGTGATCAAAAGTTGCAAACGCTTCACCTACCGCGAAGCAAAAAAAGTGTTGGATGGAGAAGCGAAAAGTCCATATGCCGACTCCCTCCATTTGATGGTTGAGCTATGCCAGCTGCTGAAAGCAAAAAGAAATGCACGCGGCAGCGTTGACCTCTCGACGCCCGAACTTGTTGTTATGGTCGGCGCCGATGGCGTTCCCACAGGCACCGATTACATCGAATATGACATCACGCACCAAATGGTCGAAGAGTTCATGCTCAAAGCTAACGAAGTCGTCGCGACACACCTCACTGACCATGGAAAAAATCTTCCTTACCGTGTGCATGATGAACCCGCAGCAGAAAGTTTAAAAGATTTTGCAACGTTGGTCCATGCATTTGGATTCGAACTTCCGATCGCCCCCACCCAAGAGGATCTTCAACAATTTTTTATCGAAGCGATGAAAACCGAGTACGGACAACATCTGGCGACAAGCTATATTCGCCGCATGCGCATGGCCATCTATTCCCCAGAAAATATTGGCCACTACGGACTTAGCCTCTCCCATTATTGCCACTTTACAAGTCCAATCCGCCGCTATGCCGACTTAATCGTTCATCGTATCCTCTTTGGCGACAGCGATGACCGCGCCATGCTGGACGAAATCACTGCCCACTGCTCGGCTCAAGAAAGAATTTCCGCCAAAGCAGAAGGCAATGTCGTCACTTTGAAAAAGCTGCGTCTCATCGACGCCCTATACAAAGAAGATCCGACTAAAAAATACAAAGCCGTTGTCACAGGTGTGAAACCTTTTGGGATCACGATCGATATCCTTGATTTCATGATGGAAAGCTTCATCCACGTTTCCGAAATCGGTGACGACTATTTTGAATATGAAGAGCGGCGCATGCTATTACGTGGCCAGCGCACAGGCATGGTATTTAGCGCAGGCGTCGAGCTTGAGGCGATCCTTATCAATGTCGATTTCATCCTTCTAGAAAGCAAATGGGAACTCGTTCCCGCATTTTCTGAAGAGGACGAGCGTCCAGAAAAAAAGAAGGTTCAAAAGCGCCGAAAAGAAAAAGAAAAGCATGCTAAAAGCAAACGAGAACCAAAACGTGAACGTAGCCCTAATAAAAAGAAGAAAAAGAAAAAATAATCTCGAAAGCGGCGTCCTCTTGCCCAGCGAATATTTTCGGCAAGACGATGTCCTCATGCTCAGCCAAGACCTCATCGGCAAATTCCTCATGACGAATATCGACGGGGAAATAACCGGAGGAATGATCGTCGAGACAGAAGCCTACCGCGCCCCAGAAGACCGCGCCTCCCATGCGTTTGGCGGACGTCGCACGACCCGCAATGAAATGATGTATGAAGCGGGGGGAATCGCCTACCTCTACCGTTGCTATGGCATCCACTCCCTCTTTAATATTGTCACCAATGCCGCCGAAACACCACACGCCATCCTGATCCGCGCCATTGAACCGACGGAGGGTATTGAAATCATGCTTCGCCGCAGAAAAAAAACAGCGTTTGACTATACGCTCACTTCTGGTCCAGGAACAGTAAGCCAGGCATTGGGAATTACGATGGAGCATAATGGAGCGTCCATCAGTGGACCGACGATATGGATCGAACATAGAGGCTACACAATTCCGGAAGATAAGATCGTTGCAAGCCCGCGAGTCGGCATCGACTATGCCGGCCAAGATGCGCAATTGCCATGGCGTTTTCGCCTTAAAGACAATCCGTGGACCTCGCGTCCAAAAACATAGGAATTGGAATGAAAAAATACTTTATTACTGGATTAATTATTCTACTGCCATTAGCCGTTACCATCGGCCTTGCGGTGTTTTTAATTAATCTTTTGACAGAGCCTTTTGTTGGGGTTGTAAAATCAATTTTTGAGTACTACGACCTACTCGATAAAGGATTTTTATTTTTCAGCGCGACACAAGTACAGCAGTTTGCAAGCCAACTCCTTGTTTTACTCTTCCTCTTTTTCTTTACAGTGCTGTTAGGAACCGTTGCACGTTGGTTTTTAGTAAACTCTTTACTGCGCATCTGGGATTATCTGATCCATCGCATTCCTCTTGTGAGCTCCATCTACAAAACGTGTCAAGATGTCATTAAAACGGTATTGCAAGGAACCAACTCTTCTTTTAAACAAGTTGTTCTCGTTCCTTTTCCTACTGCTGCAAGCCAAAGTGTCGGTCTCGTGACGAGAGAAAATGTGAAGGGCTTAGGCAAAGACTCCGAAAAATCATTTGTTGCGGTGTTTGTTCCGACAACACCCAACCCTACTTCCGGATTTTTAATTTTCTTTGAAGAAAAAGATCTTGTCTACCTCGACATCTCCATCGAGGACGCGCTAAAGTACGTCATCTCCTGCGGCTTAATCTTGAACCGTCCTTTTAAGACGATATCAAAAAATAATCTCGCCCCCCTGACTATTGAAAAAAATCCAGTCGGTGAAAAGGAGTAAAAATGAAAAAATCATTTATTACAGGCCTCGCCATTCTTCTTCCGGCCATCCTCACCCTCATTATTGTGATGTTGGTTGTAAATCTATTGACAAAACCTTTTCAAGGCGCTGTCGAAGGTGTACTTTACAACTATGCCGGAGACAACTGGTCGGTGCTGTTCATCAACTCACAGCAAATCATCACGATCATTAGTAAAGTATTGGCTCTCTTTTTGATTGTACTTGTGACACTGCTCATCGGATTCCTTGGCCGCGTCCTCTTTTTTCACTATCTGTTTCAGTTTGGACATTGGATCTTTCATCGTATCCCCTTTCTTAATAAAGTATACAAAGCAACGCAAGAGGTTGTTGGATCACTTTTCAAAGAAGATAAGGCAAGCTTTTCAGGCGTTGTTTTGGTGCCTTTTCCAAATGCTTCTACGCGAGCGATTGGATTTGTCACTAACAGCAGTCAAAATGAAAATAACACGGAAGAAGAACGTATTTCGGTGTTTGTTCCGGGAACGCCCAATCCGACGATGGGATTTATGCTTAAATTTCGGCGTGAACAGTTGGAATCGATGAATATCAGTGTCGAACAAGCACTGAAACTGATTGTTTCCATGGGAGTGATGATTCCGGACTCCGCGACAACACCACAGGAAAAAGCAGATGGACGCTAAACCCGAAGTCATTTTTCTTCCTGTTGCGGATAACCAAATGAAAATTGTGATGCTCTGCACAAAAGTTCAAGAGCTCTTTCTAGAAGGAAAAACAATTCTTATTCGGATGCCCAGCAAAGAAGCGGCCGACTTTTTAGATAAAAAGCTGTGGAGCACGCCACCAGAAAGTTTTATCCCCCATCAGATGGTGGAGAGTCCATTAGAAGTGCCGGTTGCGATTACATGGAATGTCGGGAATCCCAATGGCGCCGATACATTGGTGAACCTTTGTCCGGGAATACCTGAAGATTTTTCTTCATTTAAGACAATCATCGAACTCTTCGACACGACCCTCCCGGAAAAAGCACAGCACTCGTTGGCAAAAAAACATGCCTATGATGCCAAGTAGGATTTTTTTTTGATTGCTCGTACTCAAAAACAACAAATATTTCCATAGGCAAAGCAAAGGCTTTGCAATATAGTTTGGAAGATTTTTTCTTGCCGCTGCGTTGCAGCTCTAAAGTTAAGGTGGACAATATTCCACGGGTTCCATTCGCTGCGCTCATTTTACCCGTGGCTAACCGCTGTAGTCACTACGTGACATAGCAACTGCTTCGCAGTTATCTTTTGAAGACACTAATCAAAAAGAAAAAATAGGACCTTTCATCGAATTATTTTTATTCTACCATCTTATAACTGAAATTAACTGCGAAGCAGTTTCTATGTCCCGAAGGGGACTACAGCGGCTAGCCACGGGTGGTGAGCGCAGCGAATGAACCCGTGGAAATTATTGATATAAACCATTGAGCTGCAACGCAGCGGCAAGTCCAGAAAGATGTGTCGAGCTATAAATCAAAACTTTTTTTTTACGCTACGTCAAGCCCCAGCGAAAAAAAAGCGGTGACAAGTCACCGCACTCCATAAGCCGTTGGGGCGAGGTTTGGATTTAGGTAGCGAATGTTAAGGCGAGGAGTTGGTCAGCTGCGATAGTCTTGAATGACCATATCCAACGCAGTTTCTGCATCGTGCATGTCAAGGTCGAGCCAACGAAAGAGAGGTTCTTTGCGAAACCATGTGAACTGGCGTTTCGCATAATTTCTGGACGCTTGTTGAAATTTTTCTACAAAATGCTTGTAGTCGGCCTTGGTTTGGGGAGAGGCTAAATAGTCCAGCGTTTGCTTGTAGCCAATTGCTTGTGCGGCGGACGAGTTTTCTTTAATCCCTTCGGCCTCGAGACGTTGAACTTCTTCGATCAATCCCATCTCTAACATTTTTTCGCAACGGTGATCGATGCGCTTATAGAGAATGTCTCTCGGGCGATGAAGAAACCAGCAACGGAAATCATAGTTTTGGGGTTTTCTTCGCCCTTGCCAGGAGATCTTACTTACTTTTTTTCCTGTGAGACGCATGATTTCTAAGGCGCGGACGATCTTTTGCTTGTCATTCTTTGTGATCGTATTGGCATACTGAGGATCGAGCTGCATCAGCTGTGCATACATGGCTTCTGATCCGCGTTCTTCCATCTCTTTTTCTAGGCTTTTACGCAATTCGAGAACAGAAGGCGGGCCAGCAGGAGGGCCATAGATCAGTGCGTGGAGGTAGAAGCCAGAGCCTCCGACGATGATAGGAACTGCTTCACGGGCGAGGATTTGTTGGCAAATGTGACGTGCTTCGTAGTAAAAGTCGACGACATTAAAAGGATCTTTCACATCGTGAATATCGATAATATGGTGGGGAACTTCTTTTTGCTCTTCGGCACTTGGTTTTGCTGTACCGATGTCCATGCCGCGATAGACTTGCATGGAATCGCCGGAGATGATTTCTCCTCCCAGCTCTTTTGCCAATTTTAGTGCAAAATCCGATTTCCCTGCTGCGGTGGGACCACCTATAATAATAATTTTTTTACGGGGTTTTTGAAGGGTGGTGGTAAGCTGCTTTTGGGCTTCAATGGCGTATCCGGTATAGATCCGCTCAATTTCTTCTTTTTCGACTGCTGTCCACGTCGTCGTCACATTAACCACCATAACCTGATTTTCTCGCAAATTGAGGCTATCAGGAGTCGACTATTAGGTCAAATAGAAAGGATATTATGCGTGGACTTGAAATTTTTTAATCGCTTCTTCTTCATTCTCTATTAACTCCAGTACATGATCGAAACCTGACATTTTAAGGATGTCCATGACGTTGTTTTGTACGGAGCAGACCACTAGCCTTCCCGAGACTCCCCTCAATTTTTTTGTTGTCGAAAGAAGCATCCGCATTCCTGCGCTGCTTAGGTAGTTGACCCCAGAAAATTCGAGAATGAGTTGGTGCTGGTGATTGTTGATGAGATCAAAAATAAATTTTTCTGCCAGAGGAGAGGAGACGGCATCGAGACGGCCATTGATTGTGATTGTTGTGATGGAGCCGTTTTTCTTTTCTTGGATATCAATAAAATCTTCCATATGTCCCCCCTGCCTATGATTCGCTTTCTAATTTTATTCTATCAGAATAAAAAATTGTATTGTCGAACTATATCGTCGTATTATACGCTTCTTCGTATTTCTCTACAGGGACTTTTTTATCTAAAAACTGGACCCGTTCGGCGGCGACACGCAATTTACAACGTTTGTCTTTTCCGCTATTTGCGTACCAGACATCGAGTTGTAAGCGTCCTTCGACAAGAACGGAGGAAGAGCAGTCGAGGAAGTTAACGCAGCTTTCTGCTTGTTTTCCCCAGACAACGACATCAACGAAACACACTTCTTGTTGGCGATCCCCACTTTGTGTGACAAAATCGCGATTCAACGCGATGAGAAGATCAGTGACAGCAACTCCTCCTGGCGTGGTTCTCAACTCTGGCTTACGTGTGAGGCGTCCGGCAATGTAAACTTTATTCAAAGCAACCATGACGATTTTCCTTTCTAAAATATTCTTTTTTTCTAACTCGTTGTATACACAAGTGAAATCAAGAATCGGTTTTTAAGCTATGTGAAAGTTCCCGCGATTCACCGATCGAAAGTCGTTTAATATTAACAATATGAACCGACTTTCGATCGGTGAATCCCGGGGCTTTGACATGCTTAAAAAGCCAATTTTTGAATTCACTTGTGTATAGGTTTATTTTGTATTCCGTTTGCTACAAAACAAACCTATACCGAACGTTTTAACTCCTTTTTAAAATTAAAGGAATTTTTTGAATACATGATAAAACCTAACTATATTGATTAGATTTTTTTTTACAAGAAAAACTAAAGAAGAAATGAAAAAAGTAATAACGCGCCTACTAATTAAAGTAGGAAAAGAAAACAATAAATATTTAAATAGATGATAGTTAAAATCTTACGGAAAAATCTCCGGCCACAAAGGGCCGGATAACATTTATTCGACGAGCTCGACGCGGACTTTTCTTCCAAGCCTTGCACAAATCATCATTGTGATTGTACGGATGGCATTGATGGTGGCGCCGCGCTTTCCAACGACTTTCCCTACATCGGTGGAACCGACACGTACTTCAACAACAAAGCCTTTTTCTCCTTCGAAGCATTCGACATTGACAGAGTTCGGGTCATCGACCAAATTTTTTACAATATATTCGATAAATTCTTTCATGAGAGTCACAAGGGTTTACAATATTGATACAAACTAAAAATGTAGATTATTCTTCTACAATATCAGCGGTGGGTGTTCCCGCTGTACTTTCTTTTAACCACACCATGTATTCTTCATTTCCTTCAATAGGTGTGAAGGTAATTTCAGGAATGTCGTAGGTACAGTTTTTCTGGATAATTTCTTTGATTTTCGAGTAGTTGATGCGTTGTGTTTTAAGGTTAACTTTACTTTCTTGGGATGTTTCTAGCTGATTGTCCCACATGTAGATGGATTCGATCCACGGAATAATTTGGGCGCAGGCAATAAGACGTTCTTGAACAAGGTAACGACAGACGCGACGCGCTTCATCGATGCTTCCAGTGGTCCAATGAATTTCGATAAACTCTGACACGATCCCCTCCGCTAGTTCTCAATCTTCAAGGTCAAGACCATACCACAAGAGACTATTCTTAACCAAAAAGAAAATCATTGTCTTTGACGTGAAATTTATTTTGGAATGAAGACAAGATTAGGAATGCGAAGATCGACGACAATTGCAGAGAGAGTCGATTTTTTAGGCAGTGCTAACAGATTGGTTTCGCGTAGGGCGAGGTATTGTTTAAGGTCTTCCTTGTAGTTTTCTGTGTTCAGGCGAAGGATCACTTGCGTGGAAGCTTTAAGCTCTGGATCCTCCATCACCACAACAATTTGACGATGGCCATAACTTTCTGAAAATGCTTTTGAGACATCAATCTTTTGTAACAAAATCGACGTTGTCTGATAATGTTGTTTGAATGTTCGCATCACATCGAGTGCCAACGCTGCATTTTTACCAGACAAAGCCTGTCCCCATGCAAGCGTCTCTTTTGTCATTCCTATATAGAGCTCTGGAATCCGCTTCGGAGTAAAAAAGGGCTTAAAAGGAAAAAGAATTCCATCGGCATCGATTGCTGTATTTTCATAATCGCCCAGATAAGCAAGCGGTTTGCGCACCACATAATCGACATAGATGGTTCCGGGAGCAATCTTTTTTACTTCGGCTTCTTTGATCAGAGGAGAAGCGAGAAGCTTTTGTTTTGCTTCGTAGGTTTTAAAGTGATACAGATTTGTGGGTTTATCTGCTGATAAGTCGAGCAGTTGCGCTAAATATGGGGTTTTTAATTGTTCCTTTTCTGGGCCCGTCTGGACGAGGGCCACAATCGTATACTTTGGATCCGCCCCCCGCTGACTATTATGGTAATTGTAAAAAAAAAGCGCTCCGGCAGCAGAACCACTCACGAGAAGGGTCGAGCTAAAGATCCAAAACAATGCGCGAAAAAAAGGAATTTTCGGTGAGAGTTGTTTCATCGTTGTTGACGTAAACGTGTTAATAATTCGGATCCAATCGTCGTGATTGTTCCTGCTCCAAGTGTGATGACAACATCGTCAGGTCGAAGGTGTGGCACAACGGTGTCGACTAATTGCTCGAATGGAACATGTTTAAATATTGCTGCGGTTGTGTCGGCATTTTCTTCGAGGATTATCTCGTGTGAGATTCCTTTTAGAGCTTCCTCCCCTGCACTATACACTTCTGTCACAATGACTTCATCGGCTTCGTCGAAAATTCCAGCGAAGGATCCGATGCAGTCCTTCACACGCGAATAACGATGTGGCTGAAAAAGGACGATGAGGCGTTTGTTAGGAAGTGCGGTGCGCAAGGCATGCAGCGTGCTTGAGATCTCTGTTGGATGGTGCGCATAGTCGTCCATCACGAGAATGTTATTGACCTCTCCCTTGTGTTCGCAGCGTCGATGGACGCCTTTAAAGCGGAGGAAGGCGTCTCGAATCGTCTCTTCAGGAATTTGACACCGAAGGGCGAGACCAAAAACGGCGAGCGCGTTAAGAGCATTGTGTTCTCCGATGAGAGGAACTTCTATATTAAAATATTTTTTATCATCAAACATCACATCGAAAACAACTTTCCATCCCTTTTGCTCAAAGTTATGCGCACGCAACGCACAGTGCTCGCCAAACCCATAACTGACGCCTTGCGGAGAAAGCTGCCGCAAGTACTTATTATCTCCGCACCAAAAAAGAAGCTCTGGTGATGTCACTTGCTTCATAAAAGTCGCAAACGCATCGAGGAGGCATTCTTTGGTCTGATAATGATCCATGTGATCGCGCCCGATATTGGTCACAATCGC
>CAYIYO010000036.1:0-1621 GCA_964367715.1 uncultured bacterium | reverse complement strand
CCGCTCATTCCAATTCCACCGATTCCAATAAAATGACATTTTTGCTTCATAAATACCTAACTCATTTTCAATAATTCTTCTTCTAAAATGGAACAAAGAGTGGACACCTTTGTTTCTTTTTTATAGCGCTGAATATTTTCTCGCATTTCTTTTAGACGCTTTGATTTATGTGCGAGAAAACTTCCAAGAGTCTTTGCAAGTAAGGAAGGAGTGACATCTGCTTCTAAGATTTTATCAGCGCCTTGTACGGTGTCGACCATGAAATCGGCATTTTTTTCTTGATGGTTGTCACTGGCAAAAGGAAAGGGAATGAGGATTCCAGGGACTTCGTATTCAATTTGCTCTGCAATCGTCCCCGCCCCTGAACGCGAAATGACAACAGTTGCAATTTCCCACGCGCGCTGCATCTGGGATTCATAAGCGCCGACGAAGGCCGTCACGCCCTGCTTTTCATACTGTCCCTTCACATCTGCAACGCGTTCTTCTTTTCCAGTAAAATGAATAACTTGTAAATCTGAAGAGTCGATCTCCCCTGTTAAAAACAGGGAGGGAATTAGCGCATTTAGGGCGGCGGCGCCTTGCGAGCCTCCAAATACCAACAGAGTGCAGCGTGTTGGGTCGAGTCCATAATGGGAATAACTCGCATCGGTCGAATAGGTGTTGCGATGAAGAGGCATCTCCACCTGATGGGTGCGCCCTTTAAGGTAACGTGCGGTCAGAGGAAACTGTATTCCAGTCACGATGGCCGATTTAGAAAGAAGACGATTGACCTTTCCTGGGATACTGTTGGACTCGTGTAGAAGGTAAGGAACTCGTAATAACCGTGCGGCGACCATGACAGGAAAGGAGTGGTAGCTGCCGAATCCGACAACAGCGTGGGGCTTCACGCGTCGAATAAAAAAAATACTTTGCAAAATTCCCCGCATATTTTTTGCAAGACTAAGCAAACAGGTCAACGGATGGTTAAAAGGAAAGTAGCCGCACGAAATTTCTTCGAACGGATAAAGCGCGCGATCAAAATAGCGGTTAGTGTGCAATCCTCCTCCCGCAAAAAAAAGAGAAGTCTCTTCATGTCTATTTTTTAGCTGCGCCGCGAAAGCTAAGGCAGGATGGACATGACCTGCAGTGCCGCCTACAGCGATAAGGATGCGTTTATTCATAATTTCATCTTACCGAAATTACTCTAGAGAAGCAAGCTGCTTCAACAAACAATTAATCAAAGGAGACGAGGAGGCATTTTCATCTTCGTGCGACGCTTTAAATTGATCGATGATTTTATTCGCTAAAACTTTTCCTAACTGCACGCCTTCTTGATCGAAAGAGTTAATGTTCCAAATGAATCCTTCGAAAGCCACTTTATGTTCAAAATATGCGAGCAATGCCCCCACAGCAAACGGAGTAGCCTGCTTTGCAAGGAGTAGATGGGAAGGACGGTTCCCCGAAAATTCTTTATTCGGATTATCGCTGCGCTGCCCCACGGCTAATCCGATCATCTGCGCAAAAAGGTTCGCCACTAACTTTTCTTGCGATGTCGTCCCCTCATTCAACACATCGTCTCCATACTGACTTTCCTTGAATCCAATGAACTCGACTGGAATCGTATCCGTCCCTTGATGAATCA
>CAYIYO010000035.1:0-19426 GCA_964367715.1 uncultured bacterium | reverse complement strand
TTGCTAAAACAACAACTGCTCTCTTAATTATCCCTTCCTGCATATTTATGACAGCAACAGCTTTTGCAGGTGTCATCAAACCTGAAATCTATGGCTTTGGTCTCTACACCCATATTGCTGTGTTAGAATTAAGGACGCGCCAAAGCAGCACCTCTTCATAACTTATTTGTTTTATACCGTTCGTGATTCAATATTTGATTTTTGGGCCGTGGAAAGCTCCCAGGGTTGGCACAGCCGAAAAACCAAATGTTGAATCACGAACGGTATAATTATGTAAGGCCTCTAAATCTCTTACAGTCCGAAAGGATACAAATAACTCACTTGGATTGCTTGCAGATGCCGCGGGCAGTTGCGGGCGTGGAGACGAAGGCGGTACTCTAGGCTTAGGGAAGATCCGTTGCACTCAAAAACGTATTCACCGCGCCCTCCTAAATCGATAGATTGGTGTCGAATTGTCCCATACCCTCGAAAAGGGACTGTAAGGTCGAGAGAACGCGCCCCTAGTCCATATAGTGCCTCACAAAAAAGACGCCCTTGATACTGTTCATTGTGATTGATTTCCCAGTTCGCGCTGCCATGTAGCCATGGAGAGCTTCCACCTTGATCTCCTGCACCGATTCCTAATAACCCCCAGGCGCGAGACGTCCACGTTTCTCCTTCTGCACATTCTTTTCCTATTGAAGAATGCAATTCCCCTTCGAAATGACCATGATGGAAGACGCTAATATCATGTAGGGCTTGAGTAAAAACAGTGGATAGGGAAAGGCCTATTGTCCAGCTAAAAGGATCCCCTAGGACATCATCGCGTAAGAGATAACGGACAGTTCCTTTTCCATTATCGGGTCCGAGGTGATGACTGCGCGTGCTGTCAAAAAGAAATTCAAGTTGGGCATCCCATACGTCATAGGCGACCTCTATGCTGCCTTCATAAAAGTCGTTGCGCGCGCGATAGGAATCGGTATCGCCCGCGGTGTCGACCGAGTTAAACCATTCGTGCGTATAGGTGAAGCGGGGTTGCAGCTCAAGGTAGCGAGGAAACCACGGCGCATATTCCGTTGCAACGAGTGTAAAAGGGAGGAGAAATAGAGTCGCACAAAGACGTTTGATCATACTAGAGCAGTCCTTTCGTGATGAGGTCGTGTTCCGCTTCGAGTGCTGCCATGCATCCTGTCCCTGCAGCAGTGATCGCTTGGCGGTAGACATGGTCTTGGACATCTCCACAAGCGTAGACTAAGGGTACATTCGTTCTTGTTGTTCCTGGAACAACTTTTATGTATCCATTGTCGTGCAATGTGATTTGACCATTGAGGAATCCGGTATTGGGCTGGTGGCCAACGGCAAAAAAGACACCTGCAGCTGGACGGACAGTGGTTTCGCCTGTGACAACATTTTTCACCGTCACTGATTCGACTGATTTTGTTCCTTCGACCAGGACAATTTCGCTATTCCAAAGGATTTCAATTTTTGGATTTTCAATTGCCCGCTGCTGCATAATTTTTGAGGCGCGCAGTTCGTCGCGACGATGCACAAGAAACACTTTGCTTGCGTATTTTGTGAGGAAGCTTGCTTCTTCGACAGCGGAATCGCCTCCACCAATGACATAGAGTTCTTTATTGCGGAAGATGGGCATTGCTCCGTCGCATACGGCGCAGGCTGTGACACCTTTCTGCCATAATTCGCCGTCTCGTGTTCCGGGGATGTCGAGACGTTTTGCATTTGCTCCGGTTGAGATAATGATTGCGTCAGCGAGGAAAGTCGTATTTTTTCCTATGACTTTATAGGGATGAGAACTCAGATCGAGACTTTCTACATCTTCGTAAAGGATTTCTGTTCCAAAACGTGCGGCCTGTTTTTTAAAATGTTCAACAAGTATTGGGCCTTCAATTCCTTCTGGAAATCCTGGAAAATTTTCGACATCAGTTGTTGTCATGAGCTGACCACCTGCGGGGCCTGAGAAAAATCCTGCAAACATCACAGGCTCTAGCATTGCGCGTGACGCATAAATTCCTGCGGTGTAGCCTGCGGGGCCGGATCCGACGATGACAACTTTTACTTTTTTATTCATTGATGAGACTCCTAAAATATGTGATGCGTATGAATTGCGCGTATTATCTCAGATTGTGTTTAGTTTGAGAAATAGATTTTCAAGACAAAGGGCTAACGAGGTCGAGCGCGCGTGAGAAAGACGTGCTTCTTTAATCGCTTGGATGACCTTTTCAATAGGAAAAGGTTCTTTTTCTGAGGCGAGATTTTGTAGGATGGTTTGGTGATCGCGATGAATAAGATGACGGGCATTGCCTCCGATATAAAGCAGATGCAAGTCGCGGTACCATGAGAGAATGATGTCAAAAAGATAATGAACCTGTTCTGAAAAACGTGCGGCGGCAGCACCGTCGACCTCTTTTTCTATCAACTGTTGTTGCGCTGCCGGCAAATCTTTGAGAGTAATTGTTCCCACGATTTCTGCGCGCGCCGCTTTTTCTAGTGCTATTTTTTCTTTTTCTAATTTTTCGGACAACTCTTTGACTGCATCGAGGAGATCGAAATAAGAATCGAATTTTCCTTTGGATAAAAGTGCAAGAATGCGCTGACGGAAGACGCCTCCTTCCTCCAATAGGGCAAGAGCTTGCCCTATTGAACCTTGTGCTAATGATGCAATTGAAGCAGCTTTTTCAACAGAGCAGTTTTTATGCTCCATCAAAAATGCGGCGACTTCCTCTTCAGGGATGTGGTGAAAGTGGAGCGTTTGGCAACGCGAAAGGATGGTAGGGATAAGAAGTTCTGGCGCGTGCGAAATTAGGATGATGATGCTCGTAGAAAGGGGTTCTTCGAACGTTTTAAGTAAAGCATTAGCGCTATAAGGGAGCATTCGATGCGCATCATGGATGAGAAAGACTTTGTAAGGAGCCTCATAAGGTGCTTGAAAGACTTCTGCTGTGAGGCGCCGCATGGAGTCCATGCTATGCATCGCAACTTTTCCTTCCGGACGAAAGATGCATAGATCCGGATGGTTCCCCGTTTCCAGCTTGTGTCGATTGATACCCTGAGAGTCTTTTGAGCAGAGAAGAAGAGAAGCAAATGCTTCTGCGAACAGTCCTTTGCCTATTCCTTCTGGGCCTGAGAAAAGGTAGGAATTTCCAAAGGCGTTTTTATCAACAATTTTATTTAAATGATCTTTGATGTGAGAATTGCCAACAAGAGTATCGAACATTGGATGATCCTGACTAGTAAAATTTAATTAAACCTTCTCCACCACAAAACCTCTGTCCAATAGCATCGAAATAACTTTCAGCATCCCAACCCTCTGCACCAAGGCTTATGCATAAGCCGTTGGGACAAGGTTTAGTAGAGGGACCATTAACTCAAACCCACTCAGTTATAGAGGCAATTTTGGTATGACACTCTCCATTGCTTTTTCAAATACGTAGGTGCGTGATTGAGAAGCGTCAATAATGTGCATGCGCTCTGGAAAGGCTTTTGCCTGCTCAAGCATTGCGTCTCTAACCGCCATATGAAAGGCGAGCTTCTCCGATTCAATTCTGTCGACCATTCCCGTCGCTGCATTTTCTTTTGTGGCGCGGCGTGTGCGTCGTAGTCCGATGGAGGGGTCCACGTCTAGGTAGAGAGTGATCGAGGGAACAACCTCTTTACATACGGAGGCACAGAGCTGCTGCACGAAATCCACGCCAAGACCACGAGCCGCACCTTGGTAAGCTATTGTCGAGTCATTAAAACGGTCGCATAAGACCACTTTTCCTTCTCTTAGCGCCGGAGCGATCACATCTTCGATGTGTTGTGCGCGGACGGCAAGAAAGAGAAGAAGTTCTGCTGTGTTGCCAATTTTAATAGAGGCGTCGTGGTTGAGCAGCCATTGGCGAATAACTTCGCCTAAGGGGGTCCCCCCTGGCTCTCGCGTGGAGACAACAGACAACCCTTTTGCTTCGAGCGCCGCTTTAAGTGCGACGATAAGAGACGTTTTTCCTGCCCCCTCTCCTCCTTCTAGTGAGACGAAAAGGGGACACTGCTGCTCCGGCATAACTTCTCCTTATTCTTCTGTCGGAGAAGAAAGAGAAGAATCTGAGTCTAGATCTTCTTCAATTACAACCGCATCTAAAGAGGTCTCACCGTCTTCTATTGTTTCAAGAACAGTGCCATTTCCATTGTCTGGGTGTTCAATCTTTTGGACCATCACCAGCATTTCGCCTTCTTTGATGTTGGCTAATTTGACCCCTTGCGTGTTACGTCCCATGACCCTTACGTCACGCATATTGATACGGATCGTTTGCCCTTGCTTCGTGACCATCAAAATGCCATCGGTGTCGACAACGCAGAGTGCGCCGACCACTTTTCCATTTCTTTCATTGGTGATGATCGATTTGACGCCTACACCACCGCGGTTTGTTTGGCGGAAATCTTCTACAGCAGAGCGCTTGCCGAAGCCATTTTCGCAGACAACAAGAACCGATTCTGTGCCGTTAACAATTTCCATGCTAACGATATAGTCTTCTTCGTCTCGTAGAGTTGCTCCTTTAACACCACGGGCTGTACGACCCATTGGTCTTACTTTGTCTTCATCAAAGCGTACGGCCATGCCGCTGGCAGTGAATAACATTACTTGCTGCGTTGCCTTGACGAGGCGTGCGCCGATTAAGGAGTCCCCTTCATCGATTGCAAGAGCCCAGATTCCTTTGCGGCGTGGATTGCTAAATGCGGAAAGTTCTGTCTTTTTAACGACCCCTTTGTGGGTCGACATCATGATGCAGGCGTCGTCTTCAAAGCCTGGCGTCGTAAGGATCGTTGCAATTTTTTCGCCTGGTTGGATGTCTTCCAATAGGTTGATAACCGGCTTGCCTTTGGATTTACGGCCACCTTCTGGCACTTGCCATACTTTCAGCCAGTAGACACGACCTAATGTTGTAAAAATCAAGAGGTAGTCGTGCGTGGAAGCGATGTACAATCCTTTCAGCGCATCATCTTCGCGTTTTAGGGTAAGACTTGTGACCCCTTGACCGCCGCGACGCTGTTCTCTAAACGTATCGATCGGCATCCGTTTGATGTAATCGTCTTCGGAAATTGTGATGATCATTGCTTCGTTAGCGATCAAATCTTCCATATCAACGTCTGATTCTGCGGCGATAATTTGCGTTTTGCGTGGAGAACGATGGCTCTTGAGAATGTCGCCCAATTCTTCTTTGATGATATCGCGCACCATTGATTCGTTTGCTAATACCGCGCGGAAGTATTCAATTCTTTTCAGAAGGTCTTGGTATTCCGCGTTGATTTTATCGTGCTCTAGGCCCGTCAACTGGTAGAGACGGAGATCGAGTACAGCAGCGGCTTGACGGTCGGAAAAGCTAAAGCGTTCGATAATTTCGATTTTCGCTTGGTCGCGGTTTTCGCTAGCGCGGATGATGCGAACAACTTCATCCAAGTTATCGATCGCTTTCAGGTAACCTTCTAGGATATGCGCGCGGGCTTCTGCTTTGTTTAACTCAAAGCGTGTGCGACGACGAACGACTTCGATGCGGTGTTCGATCCATGCAGCGATCATTTGCTTAATGTTCATCGTGCGTGGCATTCCCTTATCGAGAGCCAACATGATACATCCAAAGGTCACTTGTAGATCACTGAATTTGTACAATTGATTGATCACAACTTCGGCAATTTCGCCGCGTTTTAGATCGAATACAATACGTAATCCATCTTTATCCGATTCATCGCGTAGATCAACAATACCGGTGATTTGCTTATTGTTGATCATGTCTGCAATGTGTTCGATCAGACGTGATTTGTTGACGTTATATGGAATTTCGTCCACAACAATTGACTGGCGATCCGGATTACTTTTATCTTCTTCGACACGAAGAACGCCGCGGACAGTAAGCTTTCCTTTTCCTGTGTGGTAGGCTTCTTTGATTCCGCGATAGCCGCAAATTGTTCCGCCTGTAGGAAAGTCGGGACCTGGAATCTTTGTCATCACATCTTCCACAGAAGCGTTCGGATTGTCAACGAGCAATAGTGTTGCTTCGACAACTTCGCGAAGGTTATGCGGAGGAATGTTTGTGGTCATTCCTACGGCAATACCGGATGAACCATTGCATAAAAGGTTAGGAAATTTTGCTGGAAATACTGTTGGTTCTTTCTTCGTTTCGTCGTAGTTGGAGATCATGTCGACAGTTTCTTTGTCGAGATCGTCCATCAGCTGTAAGGAGGCTTGAGTGAGACGTGCTTCCGTATAACGCATCGCAGCAGGAGGGTCACCGTCGATTGAGCCAAAGTTTCCTTGCCCATCGATCAAGTTGTAGCGCATCATCCAATCCTGTGCCATACGCACTAGTGTCGGATAGATCACCTGCTCCCCGTGTGGATGGTAATCCCCTGAGGTGTCGCCCGAAATTTTCGCACATTTACGGTGCTTTCCACCAGGACTAAGGTTCAGCATGCGCATCGCAAAAAGGATACGACGTTGAGAAGGTTTTAAGCCGTCCCGAACGTCAGGAAGGGCGCGTGAAATGATGACCGACATCGAATAGCGGAGATAGCTCTCCTTCATTTCATCTTCAACATTACGCGGAAGGACAATTTCGTTTTGAATGTACTTTGACATGTGTTAACTCCAGAAGGTCAAATATCAAGGTTGACAACAGAAAGCGCGTGCTGTTCAATAAAACGGCGACGCGGGGGAACATCTTCACCCATCAGCATATTAAACATATGATCGGCAGCAACGGCATCATTAAGAGTGATACGAATCAGCGTACGTTTCTCGGGATCCATCGTCGTCTCCCATAATTGGTCTGCGTTCATCTCTCCCAACCCTTTATAGCGCTGGATTTCTACCCCTTTTTTGCCGTTGGTACGGATGAAATCGATCGTTTCTTTAAGGGTGTGGAAGGTTTGGACTTTTCCATCTTCTTCGACCACATTCAAGATTGGCTTCGACGCGACTAAATAGTCATCTAACGATAAACGGTACTTTGCCAATCCTTCCAAGAGCGTTTTCATCGATGTTTCGTCATAAAGTTCCACGTAGTGAAGACGGACGAGACGGAAAATTTTCATCTCTTCTGTCAGCTCTTCCGCAGGAATCGATGCGATTGTCTCTTGGTGCTGACGACGTTGGCTTTCTTCGTCGAGAATGCGCAGTGCTTCAAATTCATCGGCAGAATAAACAAAACGCGGACCATCCAATAGGTCGACGCGGTATTGAGGAAGGATTCCCTCGCTGTTTCTTGCGTGGACAAATTCGCGCAGAGGAACGCCTTTGCGTTCGATGCGGATGACAAACGCTTCCGTCTCCAAAATTTGGTCCACAAGGTGCTTCATCTCTTCCGCTGGAAGGTTTTCCGTTTGGTCGGGAAGACGCAAATGAATGTCGCTGAGTCCTAGGGTCAATAGATAGGCATCCATCTCTTTTTCCGAATGGATATACTGACTATTTTTCTTCCTTGAGACCCGGTAGAGCGGGGGCTGCGCGATATATATAAAATTATTTTCAATTAAAGCCGGCATGTTGCGGAAAAAGAAGGTGAGGAGCAGCGTACGGATATGGGAGCCGTCGACGTCCGCATCCGTCATGATAATAATTTTATGGTAACGCAGCTTTTCCAACTTAAACGCATCGATCCCAATGCCACAGCCTAGGGCTGCAATCATCTTACCGACCTCTTGGTTGTTAAGAACCTTGTCGAGACGCGCCTTTTCTACGTTTAAGATTTTACCACGAATAGGAAGGATCGCTTGGTAACGGCGGTCGCGCCCAAGCTTTGCGGAGCCTCCCGCAGAGTCCCCTTCTACAATATAAATTTCGCAGAAGGCAGGATCTTTTTCCTGACAATCCGTTAGCTTTCCTGGCAAGCGTGAGCTATCTAGCGCTGATTTTCTGAGCGTTAAATCCCGGGCTTTTCGTGCGGCTTCGCGCGCTTGGGCGGCGAGGATGGCTTTATCGGCGATAGCGCGCGCGATCTGTGGATTTTCATCGAGGAAGATCGTTAGTTCTTCGCCAACAATTTGTTGCACAACGGAGCCCACATCACTATTACCGAGACGTTGCTTTGTTTGTCCTTCAAACTGAGGATTTGCCACTTTTACGGAGATAACTCCTGTCAATCCTTCGCGCATGTCATCGCCAGTCAGCGAAATTTTGTCATTTTTGAGGATATTGTGATTTTTGATGTAATTGTTCAACACACGGGTAAGGGCTGTTGAAAATCCTGTTAAATGGGTTCCCCCGTGCTTTGTGGAGATGTTATTGACATAACATAAAATGGATTCGTTAAATGTATCGTTCCACTGCATTCCCACTTCAATTTCAATCGGACCATCATCCCCCTCTCGTACCCCTTGGATATAGACCGGAGTTGGAAAGAGAGGAATTTTGTTTTCGTTGAGATAAGAGACAAAAGAACCGATTCCGCCTGTGTAGTGGAAATTGACATCATCTTTATCGTCGGCACGTTCATCATGGAAGAAGATATTGATACCGCGGTTTAGGAACGCAAGTTCACGTAGACGTTTTGCTAAAATATCGTATTCGCATTGTGTCTCGGACATGACCGTTTCGTCGGGCCAATAGGTAATCTTTGTTCCGCGCTTTGTTGTCTCTCCGAGAATAACCAAAGGGGAAACAACTTTTCCTTGAGAGAATTCCATTTCATGGATTTTTCCATCGCGGAAGACTTGGACAACAAATTTTTTGGAAAGGGCGTTAACGCAAGAGACACCTACGCCGTGGAGACCACCCGAGACTTTATAGGTACTTTTATCAAATTTACCGCCAGCGTGCAAGATCGTCATCACGACCTCAAGAGCAGTGACTTCTCTGCCTTGACGCTTGGATTCTTTTTCATGGCGTTCGATCGGAATTCCGCGTCCATTATCTTCGACAGTGACGGATCCATCTCTATGCAACGTCACGTTGATGCGTGTGCAATAGCCTGCCATGGCTTCATCGATACAGTTGTCGACAACTTCGTAGACAAGCTGATGAAGACCGTTAGAGCCGGTATCGCCGACGTACATTCCCGGACGTTCGCGCACCGCTTGCAATCCTTCTAGAACAGTGATTGAACTCGCGTCGTATGCGTGTGCTCCGGCTTTTTCGGGATTGCCGGCTTCCTCGCTATGTCTCGTCATTTTTGGTGTTTCAGGCATAAGTGTTTCATTTGTCATGTGTGTCAACCTTCATCCGATACGGAAGATGATGTTCCTAATGTCTGTTTTGGGAAATTTTTGCTTTAGCTGTTGCAAAAGCTTGTATTTCTCCTGCTGGCTTAAGAGACTGTATAAAGTCGAGTTACTGACCCTTACAAAAAGTTGACCGTCTTTAAAAGCGGTCGCCTCGGTCATAGGGGCCAATTGTGGTCCAATAAGGTCTTTCCAAGCGGCAAGGATAAGATCCGGGCGGTCGCTATAGATCTCCCCTACTTCAGCAAGGATCGCTGGCAAGAGTTCGCTAACCTTATGAGAGGTCAGCTCCGTCCCATCATAATTGCGTGGCGTTCTACGCAGCGACTTCCTCATCAATTCCCACCACTCCCCTCTTTTTAAGCCTGAGTTTTTTTGGTTTATTTCTCAGATCAGAGGGATTCTTTTTAAACGTTAATTATACAATATTTGCCCGTCTTAGACAAGCGAATTTGGCATAAAATCGATTAAAAAGAATAACCTGCTGCTGCTGTGAGGGCCCCGCTATGCCAATTAACACGATTGAGCTGCGCACCTGCTAAAGCGAAGACTCCGTCAAGGTCAACAAGGACCGTATGATTCCCTTTTTTCGTTGTCCACTTTTGATAAGAGGCGATAAGAGAGAGCTCCCAATTCGCATAAAGATGGTACTTTAAACCCAGTGCTCCGGAGAGACCGTGTCCTTGTGCTTTGTGATGAAAGTTGTCAAGAAAATCAGTACGCAGATTCCAATCTCCTTCTCCGCGATAAAAGGTAGAATAATGGTATTCGAAGGTTCCAAAAAATGTAACTGTTGGTGTGTAGTCGAAAAAGAGATCGACGCCGACCCAAGGACCAAACCATTTCGCATTATAGGAGCTGTCTAATCCTTCGATAGGACCTTCCGAAGCCGGATTTAAGAGAAAAAGCACCTGATCACCATCTGTCATCTTTAAATGCTGTTCGTGAAGAGAATATCCAATCAAAGGAACCAAGCGAATCGTGTGGCACTGCGAAGAGAAGAGACGCCCGACGGCAATAGAAAGATCAAACACTTCGCCTTTATTTGCTTTGTTGATCGAACGCGAGAATTCAAATGTACGATTGTCGCCTAAGTAGTCGGAATCTTGGTTTCTTCCGTGATAGATCTGTCCATAATCGGCAATTCCACGGAGATAAAACTGATTTTTTGTCGTGACCGTTCCAACTGCTGTGACTTGATGGATATAAAGATCTTTCCAAGAGAGTTCTGAAAGGATATTCGGGGTGCCGTCGGCGAATCCAATATTCCAATTTAGTGCATCTTGACGATACGTATAGCCGACATTCAGGGAAGAGTCTTCGATTTGTTGCGTGAGAGACTGGAGACTTGAAGACCCTTCGATTGTTGAAAAAGAAAGCAGACAGCTGAGGGCAGGGAGAGCCCATCTCATGAGAGTAGTCATTAGAGAAACCTTGTTAAGTTAATTTTTTATTTTGAAGCAAAGACAGCATCGTATACCGGCTTAGGAAGCTGAAAGACGACATCTTCGTTAATATAAACAACATTCTCCACCTCTTCGACTCCTAACCCGATAAGACGTTGAATGCAGCTTTGAACAATTCCTTCTGGTGTGGAGGCACCAGCAGTGAGACCGATCACTTTTACACCTTCCATCCATGCCGGATCGATTTCTAACTCATCATTAATAAGATAGGCTTTGATTCCACGATTGGCAGCTGTTTCACGTAAACGATTCGAGTTAGAACTTTGAGGATCCCCTACAACAAGAACAAGATCTGTCTGGTCGGTGATTTCGCGCAACGCCATTTGTCGATTCGTTGTGGCGTAGCAGATGGAAGAACTTGGAAGAGTTGTGATGGTCGGATATTTGGCGATAAGAGCTTCTGTGATTTCTTTCACATCGTCTAGACTGAGCGTTGTTTGCGTGATATAAAAAAGTTTTTCGTCTGGATTGAAAGTGAGGGCGGCGACATCGTCGACTGTTTCGACAATTGTTGTCACGTCGGGAGCTTCGCCTGCTGTGCCGATGACTTCAACGTGATTGCGATGACCAATCAATACAATTTTATATCCAAGATTTGCAAAGCGTTTTACCGCAGAATGGACGCGCGTCACAAGGCCGCATGTCGCATCAATTTCAATCAGGTTGCGCGCTTTTGCCTGTTCTCTAACAGCAGGAGAAACTCCGTGCGCCGAATAGATCAAACGCGCCCCTTCAGGCACTTCGTCTACTTCTTCTACAAAGACAGCACCTTTTTCTCGCAAGCCATCGACCACATATTTATTATGCACAATTTCATGCTTGACGTAGATGGGAGCTCCCCACAATTCTAATGCATGTTGAACAGTATCGATCGCACGTTCCACGCCAGCGCAGAATCCTCTCGGCTTTGATAGTAACAGTTTCATGGTGTCCTTGCGAATAATTCAATAGAAAATAGCACTGTGTTATGCCCATCAATGCTATCAAAATGAAGACAAAAAGTCGAGGATTATTCCCTTTTGAGAATTTTCTCCGCCCCTTCGAGAGTGTTGATCACTTCTTCGAGACGGTCTTGAAAATCGAGAGGAAGACGAAGATCTAAGGAAAGAAGATGCGCCTTTTCTTTTAAGGAAATAATTTGCGTTTCCATGGCAAGGCGCACCTCCCCTAATCCTTCTACTTTTAAAATTTCTGTGATTTGAGGGAGCTTTTCTTCGATGGCAACAATTTGTTTGATCAAATCCGTAAGATAATGGTGTTCGTCTTCCGAATGACTAAAAGAATCTTTTCGTGCCATATTTCGATCGATGACTGAAAGTGCCGCATTGAAGTAAGTTTCACGTCTTTTATTAAGCTCTGCTTTCCAATTATCGAGCTCTTCTAAACTGAGATTGGGTAATTCTATTTTTAACGCGCGCAACTCAAAAAGATAAAGACCGAGTTCCTCTTCGACTTTCGATTCGAACTGTTGCTTCTCTTCTTCAGAAACTTCAAGCATCGTAAACTGCTGCTGCATGTACTCATTGACGAGCTGCAAATCCTTATCGACACGATTCACTGCATCTTGCATGCTTTGCTTGATATAAAGATTTTGAAGTTCTTCTTCATCCAGTGTTTCGAAATGCAAGAGCCATAGGGTTGTTTGCTCTATCCAGCGATGGTACAATTTCACTGATTTGACTTGCTCTACTCCGGCTTGGGATAAGCTTTGAGAAAGCTTTTCTCCTTCCTTTAGCAAAGGAAGTAAAATCGCCTCCGCATAGGTGCGGCATTTTCCGCCTCTTTCTTTTACGCGCTGCAACGTCACTTCTAGGGCCGTCATTGTTCCCAAAAATAATTGCTTGGAATTTTGGAATCGTCCCGTTAACACTTTAGGCTCATCCACAGGTTGTGGAGTGAAAACAGTTTTTATTCCGGAAATAAATGTATTGAATAAAGAAGAGGAGGGTTGTGAAGGTTCAGGTGATATAAAATCACGCGCGCTCTCTTTCGGAAGATCATTGCCTAATTCATCCGACATTCCTTCACCGCTTAAAAAAAATTACTAGTCTTTATATATAAAATACTTTAACATTTTTATTAATTATCCCACAACAGCGTAATTCAATATTTTTATTTTTAATATTGACAGTGACCACTGGTTAGTATAAATTAAAACATTCTTAACATGATTCTAAAGGTAATTTGTGAATAATAAACCTAAGATACTTATTGTCAATGACGACGGAATCCACGCTCCCGGAATTCGCCACCTATGGAACGCGCTAAAAGATCATGCCGATGTCACCATTGTCGCTCCCGCTCATGAACAATCCGGCGTCGGCACTTCGATCACTTTCAGAGAGCCTCTTCATATCCGCAAAGTCGAATGGCCAGAAGATGGCGTGGCGTGGCATGTGACAGGAACTCCCGCAGACTGCATCAAAATGGCCTTAAATGTCGTCTTAAAAGAAAAACCCGACCTTGTTGTCTCAGGCATCAACCGCGGCACCAACGCAGGCAGAAACGTCCTTTACAGCGGCACTGTGGGCGGAACCATCGAAGCCGTCATGAAAGGCATCCCCGCAATCGCATTTTCCTGCTGGGAATTCACTGAAAGCCCGCCATACGACCTTGCAGAAAAATATGTCCTTCCCCTCGTTCACCATGTGTTGGAGCACTCTCTACCTAAAGGGACGCTTTTAAACGTGAATTTTCCCGATCAAATGCATAAAGAGATGAAAGGTTTGCGCTTTGCCCGCCAAGGCCAAAGCTTTTGGGGGGAAAATCCTGCCGAGCGCCTACATCCCGCCGAAGGCCATTCCTACTATTGGATGGGAGCGCAGCTGATCGAGTGTGAAGAGCACGAAGACAGTGACATGGCGTTATTGCGTCAGGGGTATGGAACAGTGGTTCCTGTTCATGTCGGAGAGCTGACCGATTTAAAACATTTTCATGCGCACAAAGACCTGTTTGAAAAACGATTCACTCTTTCTTGATATATATACCGAGGAGCAGCTGAAATTTTGACGGCTATTGTAATCGGTCACGGCGCCTGTGATAAATTTTCCATCGATGCCGCAATGAACGCATAAAATAAAAAAACCTTGAAGGGGACCTTCAAGGTTTTAGGAACTTAAACAATTCTAATAAATTAAAATTATTTCTTATACTTTTTCGCCACGTGCACGCATTTCACGAACAACAACTTCAAAACCAACTTTATCAATGGTTCTGATAGCAGCGGCGCTGAGGCGTAGCGTCACAAAACGGTTTTCTTCAGCAAGCCAGAGACGTTTTTTCATAAGATTAGGCACGTGGCGACGTTTAGTCTTACCAGTGATCTTAAGACCGATCCCTTTTTGCTTTTTAGCGATACCACGAATGGCGTATTTGAAACCTGATGTAGGTTTTTTTCCAGTAACTTGACACTCTCTAGACATTTCAAACTCCAGTAAATTCAAAGCGAGATGATAACAAATCTCCTAATATTTCGACAAGCTAAAACTCAACTGACTACACTTCCTATTTCCAGGTCTTGGATGGAGGGTATTTCAAGAAGGTTTCCGGTGCGTCCGGCAAGGAGCATTCCTTCGCTGCGGATCCCCATCAGCAGGGCAGGTTTTAGGTTGGCAACGACGACGACTTTTTTCCCAATTAGCTGCTCAGGACGGTAGGATTCATGGATTCCTGAGACGATTGTGCGTTGTTCTGTGCCGAGGTCGACTGTTAATTTAAGTAATTTTTTACTTTTAGGAACGGGTTCTGCGGCGATAATCGAGGCGACACGTAGGTCGAGTTTATGGAAGTCGGCGATTTCCACTTCGGATTTAATGGCGGGCACTTCTGCTTTTTCTTTAGGAGCCGACGCTTGGGCTTTTTGAGAGAGGGTTTTCAATGTGTCAATTTCTTTTTGAATCTGCTCATCCTCTACTTTTTGAAAAAGAATCTTTGCTTCCATTAGACGCTGGCCAGTTGTTAGCTTTTGTTGTTTTAAAGAGTCCCACTCCCCTAACGATAACACCCCTTCATTGCCTAGCATCTGCCATATCTTATTTGCGGATTCGGGAATAATTGGAGAGGAGACTAAGGCGAGAAGTTTTAAGCATTCAAAGCAGCAAGCGATCGTTGTCTGCATTGCAGCGTGTGTTTCTGGCTGTTTGGCATCCTGCCACGGCTTCTTCGTATCAAAGTAGACGTTTCCTAGCTGTGCAAGTTCCATGATAAGCTGGCTGACGCGACGGAGGCGGAATGTCGAATAGCTTTCTTCAATCTGGTTGACAAGCCCTTGCATTTTTTGTAAAAACTCGTTGTCAATCTCTTTTAGACCACCGAAAGGAGGAATTTTCCCTTCGCATTGTTTGTGTGCAAAGACCATAACACGGTTCACAAGGTTTCCATATTTCCCTAATAACTCTGTATTGCAACGCACCTGAAAATCTTTCCATGTGAATTCGGAATCTTGTGTTTCTGGTGCATTAGCTGCGATGGTGTAGCGAATTTGATCGGTCGTATAGCGTGTGAAGAAATCTTCTAGGTCGATGAACCATCCGTCTGATTTACTAAATTGCCGCCCTTCAAGATTATAGAATTCGTTAGCAGGAAGTTCGTCTACAAGCTTGTAAGGCTGATTTTGTCCCATTTCCATGGCTGGAAAAATTGCGGCATGGAAAGGGATGTTATCTTTTCCAATAAACTGCACTAGTTTCGTTTTTTCATCGTACCAATAGTCTTTCCATCGCTCAGGAGATCCTACACGTTCTGCCCACTCCATCGATGCAGAGATGTAGCCAATGGGAGCATCGAACCAGACGTAAAGAACCTTTCCTTCCGCACCAGGAAGAGGAACAGGGATCCCCCACTTGGAGTCGCGTGTGATGGCGCGTGGATGGAGATCGTTGATGTACCCCTTGACAAAGTTGACAACATTTGGCTTCCAGTCTTTTGTTGCAAGCCATTCTGTCAGACGATTTTTAAATTTATCGAGCAGCAAAAACCAATGCTTTGTCGCTTTTTTTGTGAGGGGGGCATTGGATAGTTTGGAGCGTGGTTGAATCAAATCTGTTGCTTCGTAGCTGGCACCACATTTCGGACATTCATCGCCGCGTGCCTGATCGAAACTACATTTTGGACAAGTTCCGACAACATAGCGGTCGGCAAGAAAGCGATCTTCGGATTCCGAATACAATTGATCCGTCACGCGCTCTTCAATGTATCCATTCGCTAACAACTCATTAAAAAATTGGAGCACTGGTGCTTCATGGAAAGGCGTTGTTGTGCGCGAATAATGGTCGAATGAAAAGTTAAGCTGATCAAACAGCTTCTTGTTGATAGCATGAAAGAGGTCGACATGCTCTTTTGGAGTGCGTCCTGCCATATCGGCACTCAGAGTAATGGCGACGCCATATTCGTCGGATCCACAGATGTACAACACATCGTTACCTTTTAAACGATTAAAACGGGCGTAGCAGTCGCCAGGAAGGTAGGCGCCGGCGATGTGTCCAAAGTGCAGCGGACCATTGGCATAAGGGAGTGCGGAAGTGATTAATATTTTTTTTTGGTCGTGGGTCATTATTTACTCTTGCGTTGAATGCGGTCTATTTTAACGGCTGCTGGAGGCCTTTGAACAATCAAAACTTCTAAGTTTGTTTCTGGAACAAGTTTCCATCCCAACAGTATCTTCGACTGTAGGTCGACATACAGTGGTCCAGGCTTAGTGTAAACATATTCTTCTTCAATGCCGCGTGGCGAAGGAGTCGGAGAAGAGCGTGTTGTTTGAAATCCCTTCATTTTTTCGCCATGAAGTTGCGTAATCTGGGACTGAAGTTCCGGCGTCAAACTTCCCCATGACACCCAAGTCCCTTTGCAGCGTTGCTGCAAAAATGACCATGTCACAGTTGGACGGCCCCAGCAATTGTAGGCATTTTGAAAGATACGTCCGGTTTCACGACAGATCACAGCGCGACCCATCGGAAAAATCCGATTATCGTAGCTGTGGTTGTCATAGTATAGAAAGTGCATCACCTTTTCAATGGTACTGCGCGGAACGAACTCCCCTGCCCACATAGGCTTTCCAGTATAGGGGGAAAGGGAGGCGTTTCGTTCTTGACGGCGGTAGTTTAATACAGCATACGTAACGAGAACGAAGAAGACAGCCAGGAGGAGGAGACCAAAAAGAAATATCTCAAGCTCACTAACTTCCATCCACAACTCCTCACGCACACGACAACATTAGGCTAGCAAAGAATTGGCTTTTTTTGTCGCACTGTCTGTTTTTTCTTCGATGATATGGTGGTCATTATGTTCGCGGTAGCGTTGACGCCCCTCTTCATTGTAAGGACGACGCTCTAAAACTTCTTCGAATACTTCTTTATGATTCGCGATCTCTGCAAGAACATACATAGGGACATTTTCGCTTTTCGTCTTTACTTTTGGCGCACGGCCAGAAAGAATCATATTTTCTGCGACTTTAATGGCATAGTTGACCAGGTCAAAAGTGCTTTCGCGTCTTTTCATGATCCCTTCATTCGTCAAGTTTTCTTCTACGTCCATGGTTTACTCCTTCGTAATAACTTTATGTTCTTCCGCGATTAAAATGCTTTTCAGGACCTGGTAAGCAGTTTGAAGGTCATCGTTAATAATGCAGTAATCGTAATAACGGCAACGTTCTAATTCCTGATTGGCCCATTCCAATCGCTCTTCGATAATACTTTCACTTTCCGTCTTTCTTCCTTTAAGGCGACGACGCAACTCGGTTGGCGAGGGCGGCATCAAAAAGATGGAACAGAGAGGAACTTTCCCCATTAATTGCAGTGCACCTTGCGTGTCGATCACAAGGATGACGTGCTTTCCTGTATTGAGCTGTTCTTCCACCCACTCGTTTGAGGTTCCGTAAAAATGGCCGTACAGTTGCACATATTCCAAAAAATCATTTGATACAACTTTACGATCGAACTCTTCCACGGAAACAAAATGATAATGCTCCCCTTGATTTTCGCTAGGACGCGGCTCGCGCGTCGTAAAAGAGACACTCGTAATGACACAAGGAAACTCTTCGGTGAGCATCTGAACAAGCGTTGTTTTGCCTGTCCCTGCAGGAGCACTCAACACAAACAGTTGTCCACGCTCCACATTCCCCAAAATTTTTAATTTCTTTTGCTTCATTCTCACTCAATATTTTGAAGCTGTTCTTTAATTTGGTCGAGCCCACATTTAATCTCGACGACCAAATGGGCGATCTCAGCATCTTGCGCTTTTGAAGCAATGGTGTTGGCTTCGCGGTTGAGCTCTTGCAGTAAAAATTCGAGCTTCTTCCCGGGACCTTCGCCGCCTTCATTGGCGATAATCGACTTAAACTGAGTAAGGTGCGCATTAAAACGCGTCACTTCTTCCGTGATGTCCACCTTTTCTGCATAGAGGCCCGCTTCACGAAGGACTCTTTCTAAATTGTCCGCAGCGCCATTAAATGCTTCATTCAACGTCTCCGTCAACTTTGCACGAAACTTTTCTCCCATTCGCGGCGCATTCAAACGAATCTTTTCTATCCACACAGACAAGCATTTTAAGCGGTCATGGATGTCACTCTCAAGGGCTTCTCCCTCATGCAGCTTCATCTTCTCTGTCTCTTCAAGAGCGGCAACAACGACCTGCTGAAGGGAATCCTTATAACTCAAGACAGCTTCACTATCCTCTTCAAAAAGGAGAAGCCCTTGCTCTTGTTGCAAAAGTTCTAAATCCACTGCTTCTTCAATATTTAACGCATCGGCAATCTCTTTCCACGCCTGATGCACCTGCTTTGCTAACGAGATATTCGGACGCACTGTCATCGGAGAGGCAGCGTTAAAAGATGCAGACACCTTTACTCGCACACGGCCACGTCTAATCCTATTTGCCACCCACTTTTTAATCTCTGTCTCAAAAAAAGAAAGCTCGGAAGGAAGAGTAACGGCAATATCGAGAAATTTTCCGTTGACGGACTGGATCTCTACCGAAAATAACGCTAAGGAAGTTTGGGAAGTGGCACGGCCACAACCTGTCATGCTTTTGAGCATCGTTAATCACACGCTGTGGAAAATAATGGAACTTCCGGACATACTAACCGATTCCCCAATTTTTGTCAAAAACTCATTGGGATCGATCAAGGAATTAAATCTTATAGTTCTTGTAGAACACCCCTTCGCCTTTCCGCCATTCGCTCCACTGAGGCTTTCCTGTCGTTTTATCACGAAGAGTGAGGACTTTGTCGTTATAGGTCACTTCCGCTGCAAGAATTAGCGGGGTTTTGTTGTATTCAATCTGCGACCCCAAAACGGTCACATATTGATTTTCTTTTAATTCAAATTTTTGATTATCAATAAACCATTGAGGAGCCAACACGACCAACACCTTTTTTTCTCCCGCCTGGAGCGTCAAGGTGACTGCATTGCCCATGCCTGTCGATTTTTGAAGAAAATCAATTTTAATGATCCGCCCACGAACAGTGGTGACGGCTTCAGGATTGTAGTCGAATGCACTTACCGCATCATCATAATCAAAGCCATACCCTTCCATTCCATGAACAGGCACACTACAGATGACACAAGCGGCTAAAGCCAACAAAGAAATAACTTTTTTCATTTTCACCCCTCCAGCATACGTAAAATATTTTCTTTACACTACACAGGGGGCGTTAGACAATCAATCTATTTTTTTTGAGTCTCGGACCTTTTTCTGTAATCAGTCAAGGGGTCGATCATAAGTGTTTCATCGCGGCAGCGCATACGCGTCAAGCTAAAAACTCATAAATCTTTTATACA
>CAYIYO010000034.1:12162-20074 GCA_964367715.1 uncultured bacterium | reverse complement strand
CCAATTATCGGAACAATCGTATATTACTTTTTCACAGCAATTATGTTATGGTTTTACAATCGCGTTGCCAGTTCATTTGGCGGGATTGAATTTGACCTTAACGACAAATAATTCTATGGCGTTACTTCGAGAACGAAGTACGCAGGGAATGCAAAATTGTTGTTTGGACGAGGTGTACCTGTAATTGTAATGTCTTGTCCTACAAGGTTCTGAAGGTTGACATGTGTACTATATAAATACGCAACAGGAAGTCCTTGCGCGTTGATAAGCACATAGTCGCCTGGCTTGTTTTTTACATTGCGGAAGTAAGGTTCGACTTTTCCACGCAGCGAGACACCATTATTTTTTTGATCTTCGTAAAATTCATCGACGGAACCAAGATAGTTGTTTTTGTGCCACTCTTCGAGTGCTTTTTCTTCATTTGGTAGCCATGCAGAAAGTGCGCTATTGGTTCCAGTTCCTGCTGCAGGAGAATGCTCTAATTGTTTTTGCAATTGGGAAACCCTTACTTGTTGTTCGCGTAACGTCTGGCTTAATGTGCTGTTTTCCTTTTGGAGGTGCTCTGCAGCACTGATCTCTTGCGAACGTTTTTCTAAGTATTCCAGCTTTGTTTTTGCAAAGTTTTCTTGGAACTGCGCGAGTAACATTTTTGCACGTCGACTTTGCTCTTCAAATTCAGAGTATTTTTCAATGATCTGCTGGTATTGGCCGGCGATAAGATCGTAGTCCATCTGTTGGTAGGGTTTGCCATCTGCTTGCTGACTAAGAGCAAATGCAGAGTCTAATAAGGAATTCACTTCTTTACGTCGCGTTTCGTACGCCTGCTTGTATTTGCTGTCGCCTACTTTTTCGATGTAATCTTTAGAAATGTAAAAACGTACTGTTGTTGGAGGAGTAATCTCTAGCCATTTGCTATTGACTGGGCTCGGATTGCCCTCTACTTTCTCTGATTGTTTAAGCTGCGCAATGATCGGTGCTTCTGTAGAAGGCTCTAGACGTACGTTTACATTTTGTCCTTCGACAGCTCCGTCAAGAATGAATGTACGGAAAACATATCCTTTAACATCTGATGGAAGTTGTACAAGATAAAAATCTTCACGCTCGCCGTCGACAATCACGAGATCATTTCGGTTAAATTCACGGACAATAGGACTATCTAAAGAGGGTTGAAGACGAAGGCGAACCTTGTTTTTTGTGACCTTTCCTGTAAAAGGGGTAAGGGGTGTCACTAAAGGTTTTGCCGGAACAATTGCTTTTACCGGCAAAGGAGAGTGCGTTGTGGGGGCTCCTGGAGGGGTCTCTGCGGCTACATTCGACACAGAAGTTAAAGGGATTAAGGTAGAGAGGGCTAGGAAAAAAGGCTTGTTATTCATCGGATTCGTCTCCTTGCGATTTTATCTCAGATCTTATTCTTTTCTTTCTTATCTGACAAGAAATCTCTTATATAAAAAAATATTTTAACTTCTAAATGGATTAAAAAAAAAGTATACTAATTTTACAGTCGTTTGCTCTCAATCAGGGATTTACTTTATCAAAATAAAAATTGGATCGTGTTGCTGATGTTAATAAATGCTCTGTTTCGATATAATGAGACTTCGCATCCAACCAACCCAAAGGATGGGGATAGGCATGAAAAAAACAACAATCGTCGAAAAAAAACTTCAGGAACTTCTTGTCGCACAAGAATTTAGTAGCTTAAGCTCCTACCAAGATCCTGATCTGTGGCAGACGATGACTCCGCGAGAAAGAGAATTGTTAGGCACTCTTTTTGTGATGCAAGGGGAACATAAACTAAAGAAGGGCGACAAGTCCGCTTTAAAAAGTTTTTCCCTCGCAGCTAAACTAGCACCAAAAAGTGCAAAAGTTTTCTATCAAAAAGGAGTCGCTTTTTCGACACAAGACCGCAACCTCCGTTGTTTAATGCAAGCCTCTCGCGCCTTTGAAAAAGCCACCCGTCTTGATCCCACCTATTTTGATGCATGGTTTAATTGGGCACATGTTCTTCTTTTAGCCGGCGGTATACAAGACAACTGCGATACTCTTTTTCTCGCTAACCAAAAATTTGCTGCCGCAGAACCCCTTCTTGAAGGACAAGATGATTTTGTTAAAGGAAATTTTTATTGGCACTGGGGACAATCCTGGTATCTTCTCGGTAAAATTTCTGGCGAAGCAGCAGAAATTTCAAAAGCATTAGAAAAATTTAAAAACGCATCTGCATACTCCCTTGATATGGCCGAATTTTGGGGCGACTACGGCAATGCCTTGGTTGAACAATCTGTTCTCATTGGCAAGTGGGAGCTATTTACCGAAGCAATTAATATGTACTCTCATGCCGTTGAGATTGCTCCCGACAACTTTGAAGCCCTGCTCAATATGGCCTGCGCCTATATGCGCCTCTTTGAAATGGAGATGACAGAACAATATTTCCTGTTGGCATACGAATCCTTCCAGCGTGCAGAAAAAATTTACTCGCGCAGCGCCTCCCTATGGATAGGATGGGGGCAACTCCTGCTGGTTTATGGGAAAATGAATCGCAGCGTCGAGCACCTTAAAGAATCCGCAGGAAAATTTGCAGAAGCCTATTCAAGTGAACGCGACCGGGCACAGATTCTCTACCTATGGGGAGAAGCCCTTATGAATTTGGGAGCGATCGATCAAAATTATGAAACCCTTCGCGACGCCCAAGCAAAAATTATTAAAAGTTTAGAGATTAAACATGATTCTGTCGATGCATGGTATTATTATGGACGCTGCCTTGTCGAGATAGGACGCTATTTCGAAGATAGTAAATACTTTCAGCTTGCTATCGAAAAATACCGTTACGGAATGAGTTTAAATTCAAACTTTACTCCTTTTCTGTATGGCCTTGCTACCTGTTACTATGAAATTGCAGAACAAAATAATGACCGCAAGGCATTAGAACAGGCGTTGCACTATTTTGGAAAATTAAACGATCTCAATGCTTCCGTTTTGCCTTCCCAATTTTGGATTGATTGGGGGATTGCACTCATGGCCTATGGACAAGCGACGCAGCAGCGTCAGTACTTAGAAAGCGGTGCGGATAAGTTTGAGTATGCCATTATGATCCATCGCGGAGAAACCGATCACGATATCGTTTTTCTTGATGCCCTATTTAATTATGGATCTGCCTTGGATATCCTCGGCGATTTTAATGACGACCCTAGCTACTACGAAAAAGCTATTCAGCTGCTCTCGAATGTCTGCCAGGCCCAGCCTGATAATTACGAGGCGCGTCATTCTCTCGGATTAGCCCTTGTGCATTTAGGGGAGTTTGTTTCTGATGTTGAGCTGATCCGTAAAGGATGCGAGCATTTTGAGATGCTTGTCAATGAAGAGCCTGAAGATGATATCGTTTGGAACGATTGGGGAGCGGCCCTTCTTAATTTGGCACAGCTGTTGAATGATCCTTCTTGTCCAAATGTTGCAGAAAGTCTATTTTCGCAAGCGGAACACGCTTTTTTAAGAGCGATTTCCTTAGGAAATATTTATGCCTTTTATAACCTTGCATGCTGCCATGCGCTGATAGGCCAGCATAGTATTGCAATGGACTTCCTTGAACGCGCCCGTGTTGCAAAAGCATTACCACCTTTGAATGAAATGATGCAGGATGAGTGGTTGGCGTCTTTAAGACAAACGTCGGAGTTCCGTCATTTCCTCACACGTCTGATTCAAGACAAGCGTTAAATAATTTTTATCTTTTTAAATCGCCAAGCCTCTACGGAAAACACTTCGAATTATTAACGCAGAGACGTTGGGGCGCAGAGAAAAAAGAGCAAAAAAAAGGTGTGGAATTCGAAAATTCCACACCCTTATCATTCACCAAAAAGTGGCGTCGACCACATTATTTTGGTTTGTTCTTTGCGTTTACCTTACGGTCGTTTTCGCTTAAATAACGCTTTCTCAAACGGATATTTGTTGGAGTCACTTCTACAAGTTCATCTTCCGCAATATAAGTAATCGCAAGTTCTAAGTTAACTCTTCGTGGTGGAATCAAAATGATGTTCTCATCTGCCCCTGAAGATCTGACGTTAGTTAATTGCTTTCCTTTTGTCACGTTAACGATCAAATCGTTATCGCGGCTATTTTCTCCCACAATCATACCTTCGTACACTTCATCGCCTGGCTCACAGAAGAGAGTCGAACGCTCTTGAAGGTTAAAGCACGCAAACGCGTTGGTTTTTCCGCCGCATCCAGAAATCAATACGCCGCGTGTGCGTCCTTTGATCTCGCCTCTCCATGGAGAATAGTTTTCGAAGATTGAAGTCATGATACCTAATCCACGAGTCGCCGTTAAAAAGTCGCAGCGGTATCCCATCAATCCTCTTGTAGGAACCAAGATTTCCATTGCTGTAATGCCGTGTTCATTGGTCGACAAATGTTGCAATTCGCCACGGCGACGGGAAAGTTCTTCGATCACGGTGCCTGAATATTCTTCAGGAACTTCGATGTGCACGCGCTCAATAGGCTCGTGTTTCTGGTTATTGATTTCTTTTACGATAACTTGAGGTTTTGCAACGCTGAATTCATATCCTTCACGGCGCATCGCTTCGATTAACACAGAAAGATGGAGTTCACCGCGGCCCGCAACTGTAATACGGTCAATGTCGGATTGCGTCGTATCAATGCGTAACGAGATATTGCTTCTTTTCTCTTTTTCAAGACGCTCACGCAATTTATTCATTGTGACGTGCTTTCCGGTCTTTCCAACAAAAGGACTGTTGTTAACGGTAAAGTCGATTGACAATGTCGGCTCATCGAGACGAATCGGAGGCATTTGAACGATATTTTCAGGATTGCATAAGGTGTCGCCAATCATCACTTCAGGAATTCCGGATAGGATGATGATGTCTCCTGCGCCAGCTTCTTCAAATTCTACTTTTTCGAGACCGTGGTGACCTTCAATACGAGTGACTGGATGAAGCGTTTTTTTGCCGTTGGCGTCGACGCGTGCGACTTGTTCGCCCTTTTTGATTGTTCCTTCTAGGATACGGCCACATGCTTGGCGACCTACGTAATCGTCGTAGCTGATCGAGCATGCTTGCATAAGGAAAGGTTTTTCGATGCTGCCGCTTGGGTGGTTCACGGCATTGATGATGAGTTCGAATAATGGACGCATATCCGTGCTTTCTTCGTCGACGTGGTTCTTTGCAAAGCCGCCGAGGCCGGAAGCGTAGCAGTAGCGGAAGTCGAGCTGTTCGTCCGTCGCGCCAAGTTCGGAGAAAAGGTCGAATGTTTCGTTGAGGACGCGGTCGGGATCAGCGTTCGGGCGGTCAATTTTATTGAGAACGACAATAGGACGAAGACCCATCTTAAGTGCTTTAGAGAGAACGAAGCGTGTCTGAGGCATCGGACCATCCAACGCATCGACGAGGAGGAGAACGGAGTCGACCATGATCAAAATTCGTTCCACTTCGCCAGAAAAGTCGGCGTGGCCAGGAGTGTCGATGATGTTGATTTTGTAGTCGTTGTAAGGGATAGAGGTGTATTTTGCGAAGATAGTGATTCCACGCTCACGCTCTTGGTCGTTGGAGTCCATCATACGCTCTGCAAGTTCTTGATTCTCGCGGAAGCAATGGGCTTGTTTTAGGAGGCAGTCGACCATCGTTGTTTTGCCGTGGTCAATGTGGGCGATAATGGCAATATTACGGAGTTGTTTTGGTTCGCGGATATTTTTTTTTGAGCTCATATTTAAATCGTTCTTTGTTGGTTTTGGAAAGACTATTTTAAGTGGTCACCCCTTATTTTACAAGTGAAAAGCCCTAAATGTAAGGATTTTGTTAATTTGAGAATTTTAATTACTGAAACGTTAATTTAAAGTTTTAATAGAATGGTTTTTATTACTATTTTGAATTATAATGAAGAATAGAGAGAAAGGTGTTTTTATCTTGCGAGGTTAGCTTATGAGTTCCATTCCCCCCGTCGGGCCGCCGTCCATACCTTCCACCCCATCGTCCCCACCAACGACCTCTGTTTATACTGCCCCTATAACGACTGCCAATGCCGACTTTTTTTCTCCCTTACGCACCGTGGGAAGTGATATTAGTGCCAGCGAAGTCTTATTGAGAGGGACTCCGATGTCATTAATGGAGTTTGTGACGATTATTGGGGAAAATAGCCAAGGATTTAAGCATGAAGAGAATTTATCGGATTTATTGGACTCCTTTTTGCAGAAATTATTGAAGGGGAACGGTGCACTAACGGCAGATATCTTGAATGATTTATTGGCGCAAGTGAGCGACGTGGCGACGCAGCAGGCGTTTTTAAGCTTTTCTCAGAATTCCCAGGTGACTCAAATCAATATGGCGATCGCCGCTTATAATGTTGGAATTTTAGCAGAGATTGCAGCGGTCGATACCTTAAATCAAGCCATCAGTGAATATAATAATCCTCTTAGCTCAAATTATGGGAATGAAGTCTATCTCGATGGTGCTGTGGCCGACTACAATAGCTATGTGGCAAGCCGTTCTGCTGATATTATCGCCTATAATAACGCGATTGATGTCTATAACAACCAGGCTGCGATTAACAATGCGGCAATCGATCAGTTAAATGACCAGAGAACCGCGGCAGGATTACCAGCGCTTCCTTATGAGGCCACCCTTACTTATCGGGCTGCGATGGCGCCCCCTCCTCCGAAAAGCGCAGGACACTATGCCTCCCCAGGAAATGTTACTCCTTTGGTCAGTCGAGATCCAAGTCCAGGAGGAAATCACGAATTAAATTCTGTCGACACTGTAGCAGTGCAGATCACAAGCGCAATCATTGCGCAATTGTATGATCCGATTGCAAATCCCTCTTTTCAGCGTCTAGATGAGTTGACATTGCGCCTTCGTTATTCCGATGAATATCTCGATTTGTTAAATAAAAAATTGAAGCCTACACTTGTAGAAAGTAAAGATCAAATTGATGAAACGGAATCCTCTCCAGCATCATCAGATCAGGGATCTCAGGGAGGGGGAGGGATTCTCACTATTGGTAGTAGCCTTTCGAATCCTAACTTAGAACGGGTAATTTCGAGTCAAATTTTTAGTGCTGCGACTATAGGAGGAGAGCTTTCCGATGACATTTTTAATAAAGTCGACCTGTTGGCGAAGTTTTTGTTGACAGGAACCGCTTTACAAGCAGCAACAGGACCTGCCTTGGCGAATCTAAGTGGGCGATTAGGAAGGACATCGTTGACGGATGAAGCAATCGATGTTGTATTGGCAGAAGCAGTATTACAGAGTGTCGGTGCATTGATTAGCAGCGAAGCAGTAAAAGCAAATGTCATTCTTCTCCTTTCCACGGATCCCAGTTTTCAACAGTTTACTCCCGAGCAACAGGTGGCAACAGTTAATTCTCTTACCGCAGCCGTTAATCTTTCACTGCTGAGCTTATCATTTAATCAGTTAGGGATCGCTCTAGGAGTGCCTGGATTGGCAGGGCAGATTTTCGGCAATGCATTCGAAGGAGCGATTGGCGTTTCCGCAACCGCGACAGAGACGTCTCCTTCTGCAGAAACACTTCCTCCTCTTGATTTGACGCAGATTGCAGATCCTTTGCTTCTTACCCTGTTAGGGAATGGAATTGATCCTGCCGTAGCTGCATTGATCGTTTCCCAATTGCTCGCATTGATAGCGGCAAATCCGCAGCTCGCTGGAGCAACAGTGTTGAGTGTTGATGTCTTTAATGAGTTAAATGCCTCGCTTAGCCTAGTATTGCAGGCAAATGGAATCTCTCCTCAGCAAATAGCGATCCCTCCTGTTGAGAGTGCTCCCGTGCCGGTGACCGCTGCCCCAGTTTCTCTTTTTGGTTCGGAGAATACCCCACCTAACGCTCCTGGAACTGTTGTCTCTGTTTCTGCAACCATTTCGGAACCAGTGAGTGCTCCTGTTAATATTGCTTCTGTTTC
>CAYIYO010000034.1:0-12062 GCA_964367715.1 uncultured bacterium | reverse complement strand
CCCCTTCGTTTCAACAAGCAAATGCGTTGTCTGGTACTGTGTTACTTAATGTCCTAGGAACAACCGCGCTTACGTCTCCCGAAGCTGCTGTGCGCCAAGGGATTTCTAAAATGCTTATGCGCGCACTATTTTTACCTAGAGATACCGCGTTGATGATTTCTGCGGGAGTTCCTGCAAACTGGCTTTTGCCTGTAGGTGATCTTGAAGCGGCTGTTGCGCGAGGAACGGTCACAGTGGTGGGTACTTCCGTAACGGCTTCTCAGGCAATTGCCTCTGCTGGAGCTGCTGTGGGGGTTGCGTTGCGTACTCCCGGAGCCCTTGATAGCCAAGGGGCATTTAACCAAGCGTTAGCCTCCGCGTTGTCGACGGCATTAGGAATTTCTACTTTACAGGCAAATCAAATAGCTGCCAGCGTCCAGTTACAGGACTACATTGATCGTTCGCAGTTGATCGACTCTCTAAGAAAAGAATTTGTTCAAAATGGTGCGTCAGAAGAACAGGCGCAGGTAATGGCAGATGTGGCAAGCAGGAATCTGATTGCAGAGGCGAGACAAGAAGTCGTTGCCTTGGATGCACAGCTTCAAAGCGACATTTTAAGAGGGAATGTGATCACGTCCGGAATTGAGCGTGACAGCATTCTTGACAATCAATTGCGTTATGATGCAATTGCTGCTGCAGAAGCCGATAGAAGACGAATGGCTGTAACAGAAGAGGTGCTTGTGTCGCCTTTGCCTGTCCAGGAAGAGACAGGAGAGGTCGCTGTCCCACTTAATGTGATTCCTCCCACAAGTCCTTTAATCGATTTAACAAAAAATGAATTGTTAAAGCTCGACGCCTTGGCTAATCAGCTGAGCTCGATCATTTTCACTCAGCTTGCGCCCGCGTTAGGGGATTCGAAAGCGCTATTGATTGCTCAAGCATTTATCGCTTCATTATATGGAAGAGAAGCGCGCATAAAGAATGAGATAGAAAATCCTGTATCAATACTTAATTTGACAATAGACCAGATCAGAACGCTTATTCGCCGCGAAGATGTGAATGAGTACAAAACTTTTATTGAAGATCGTCTCCACGACTTTCTTAAAGAAAACACCATGATGGATTACGGAGCTTACTTAAAAGCACGCCTTCTTAACATTAATGGGCGCACCTTCCTCGATACCATTAATGAGGCGATGGGTTCTAGCAGTGGAGTAGATAATGGGATCGCTAAAAACACGACAGATCTCCTCGTTTAATTCGTTATACACAAGTGAAATCAAGAATCGGTTTTTTAGCATGTCAATCCCCGGGGATTGACATGCTAAAAAGCCAATTTTTGAATGTATACCGTTCGTGGCCCAAAAATCAAATTTTCAATCACGAACGGTATAATTGAATGTATATCTTTTATTTAATAAAATATCTTTTATTATCTTCTTAGGGCTATTTCGTTTGACTTTATTCAAAATAGAGGGTAAGATTAACGTCGAAATAATTACCTTAGGACACGCTATGAACCAAGACTTACAAGAACGTTTAACTCTCATCGATCAACGCCTTCTTGATATGTCGAGGTGTCTTTGACATCCCCAACAAAGAACTAAAAGTCAAAGAATTGGAAAGTCGCATGGCGGACGCCTCTTTTTGGGAAAATTCGTCCCATGCACAAGAAATCATTAAAGAGTGCAACACCTATAAAATTTGGACCGACCCCTGCCGCACTCTTCGCCGCCGTTTTGATGATGCAAGTGAGATGCTAACAGAAGCATCCGACATCGATGATACTGCTCTGGTCACGGAGTTGATAGAAGAAGTTAATCAAATTGAGAAACAGCTGGCTGAATTAGAAATTCGCCGCATGCTCTCTGGCGAACTCGATAATAAACACTGCTACCTGAATATCAACGCAGGGGCAGGTGGAACAGAAGCCTGTGACTGGGTGCTGATGCTCTCCCGTATGTACGAAAGATGGGCCACACGAAGAGGATGGAATGTTGAAGTCATCGACTCCGAAGACGGAGACGTTGCCGGCATCAAAAGCATTACGTTTAAGTTTGAAGGCGACTTTGCTTTTGGCTACGCAAAAGCAGAAAGAGGAGTACATCGGCTAGTGCGCATCTCTCCTTTTGACTCCAACGCCAAACGCCATACCAGCTTCGCTTCGGTCGATGTCACACCGGAAATTACAGACGATATCGTCATCGAGGTACGACCAGAAGAAATTCGTGTCGACACCTACCGCGCTTCAGGAGCGGGCGGACAGCACGTCAACAAAACCGACTCGGCCGTAAGAATTACGCACCTTTCGACAGGCATCGTTGTGTCAAGTCAATCACAACGCAGCCAAGTGCAAAACAGGGAAACCTGTATGAAAATGCTAAAATCTAAGCTGTACGAACAAGAAGTGGAATCTAGAGAACAGAAAATCAAGCAGCTAGGATCAGAAAAAAAAGAGATTGCATGGGGAAGTCAAATTCGCAATTATGTATTTCAGCCCTACACATTAGTCAAAGATACACGCACGAAATTCGAAAGCGGAAACGTTCAGGCTGTGATGGACGGTGATATTGATGGCTTTATCAACAGTTATTTAAAGGAGTTTGGATCACTATGACAGAAAAAATTGAAGACACCCCTCCACGCTCCCCATTAAATATTGAAATTCGCTACACAGAAGTCGAAGATGCTCCTTATCTGAAAAAATGGCTACAAGATGATACCATCCAACGCTGGTTTCCTATGCACGATGAATTGGAAATTGATGATGCGGTCAACCGCTGGATTGGTTTCTACCGCTACCGCTGTAGCCTCACAGCAGTTCATAAAGGGAAACCTGTTGGAATTATCACACTCTACTTACAACCTTATAAAAAATTAGCCCACCAAGCAGAGTTTGGAATCATCGTCTCCCCAGAGCATAGAGGACAGATGATCGGTAGCGAACTCCTTAATAATTTAATCCATTTAGCAAAGAAAAATTTTAAAATAGAGTTGCTTCATCTTCAAGTGTATCAAGATAATCCGGCAATTTCTCTTTATAAACGTTTTGGCTTCAAAGAATTTGGACGCCAAACGCATTGGATAAAAGAAATAAATGGTGAGTTTACCGGTCGTGTATTTATGGAACGTTTTTTGTAAGAATTATACCGTTCGTGGTTCAAAATTTGATTTTTGGGCCGCGTGAAAGCTCCCGCGGCCGAAAAACGAAGTTTTGAATCACGAACGGTATATAAATAAAATACACAACTGAATTCAAAAAACAAATGTTGAATCACGTTCGGTATAAATAATAGTCGATAATAGTTAGTAGTTAGATAATAGTTAGTAATTAATAGATAATAAGGCAATTTTAATATGACTGCGTTAAGTTTTCAGAAACAGTTGGAACATGCTGCCAATAGAAAAGTCAAAATTAGAATCAATGATAACCATTCGACGATGCTAAGCGTTAAATGGGAACCCGAATGCACGAAAGTTTCTATCCATCGTATCTTCCTCGAGGCCCCTCAAAATATCATGGATGCCGTCGCCTGCCATATTCGTAAAAAAAATAGCGTTGTCGCCCCCACGGTTAAAGCCTATATCGAAGATAAGCTCCGTACCCTAGACTACTCAAGCCAAATCGACCGCACGCGCTTATCAACCAAAGGAAATGTTTACGATCTACAAGCACTATACGAAGAGATCAATGCTACCTATTTTGATAATCAAGTCAATATCACGATCACCTGGTTTGGAAATCCCAACCATCGCAGCAAATCCAAAGTGACCTTCGGTCTCTATTACGAACCCCTGCGTTTGATTAAAATTCACCGCATGATGGATCGTCGGTTTTTCCCAGAATATTTTGTAAAATTTGTGATCTATCACGAAATGCTGCATCATGTGAGTCCTTCCTACTATGATGACAAAGGAAGACATCGCATCCACACGAAAGAGTTTAAGCAACTCGAGAAAAAATTTCGTGATTTTGAACGTGCCGAGGCATGGTTAGAGAAACATCAACAAAACTTTTTTATTAGCTAGGATATCATGGCCGGACATAGCAAATGGGCAAACATTAAGCACCAAAAAGGGCGCGCTGACGCCAAGAAGGGTAAAATTTTCTCTCGCTGCGCAAAAGAAATTATCAGCGCAGTGAAGATGGGCGGTACGGACCCAAAAATGAATGCACGCTTGCGTTGCGCACTAGATAAAGCCAGAGAAAATAATGTTCCTAACGATGTGATCGAAAGAAATATTAAAAAAGGATCTTCCGCAGATCAAGCCGACTATTCAGAAATGACCTATGAATTGTATGGACATGGTGGCGTTGGTCTTGTATTGGATATTTTAACAGATAATAAAAATCGCATCTCTTCCGACATCCGCATCGCGACAAATAAAAGGGGAGGCAACATTGCCACACCAGGTGCCGTTGCCTATAACTTCGACCGCAAAGGAATTATAGAGGTTGTTAAAGGAAAGGTCAAAGAAGAAGATCTTTTTCTCGTTGCTTCGGATGCTGGTGCAGAAGATTTTGAAGTGGAAGAAGAAGGGTACATCATCACTACCGCTCCAATGGACCTCGCCAAAGTAAAAGCAGCAATAGAAGCAATCGGACTAAAATGCGACGAAGCCTCGTTAGAAATGATTCCCAAACTCTATGTCGAATGTGACGAAGAAGCCCAAAAAGCAAACATGGCGCTCATCGAATGGTTAGAAGGGATCGACGACGTAGACTCTGTCTATCACAACATGGACTGCCCCGACTAGAATGACTCTTTAATGACACCAGAAGAATTTTTAGATCTTGCGACCGCTTTTGCCGAAGAGCCCGGAACAGCCGTTCTCTTTTCTGGCGGCGCATACGACTCTGTCAAACGCTCTTTCATACAGATCCGTCCAGAAGAAAAAATATGGATCGATCTCTCCACGCGGTCCCTCTTCCATGAAATTGCGGGCGAACGTGTCATCACACCGATTGTGGGCAATCCCTGGAATTGCCTTAGAGAAAAAATGTGTTTTAAGGAAAATGAGGAGGGACTCGTAACTCTTCCCGAATGGATTGGCTACTTTGCCTACGAGATGGGCGCGTATGCCGATAGCGAATACCAATTGCCGCACCATCCCTTATCTTATCCCGCCGCATACTTTCAACGCGGGGGGGTTTTGATTGAATACGATCACCTATCGGGATCTGTCCACTACCACACCGCACTGCACCCGATTGAAAAAACAGATTCGGCTTCACCGAATGTTTTAACCATAAAAAAAGCGTTAGACTCCAAAGAAGAGTACATACAAAAGGTATTAAGGGCTAAAGAGCTCATTTTGGAAGGAGAAATCTATCAAGTCAATCTTTCACATACATGCGTCTTAGGAGGAGTCAACTCTCCTTTCGCCCTTTATCAACAGCTGTTACAAAAAAATCCAGTTCCCTTTTCCGCATTTCTCTCTATTGATTCCACGTTTTCCATTGTTTCTTTATCCCCCGAGCGCTTCCTCTCTTACGACAACAAAAAGTTAGAAGCGCGGCCCATCAAAGGAACGGTTCCTCGCGGCACAAATGAAAAGGAGGATGCTCTGCTTAAAGAACAACTTCTTGCTTCAGAAAAAGAACGTGCAGAGCTCCTAATGATCACCGATTTGATGCGCAATGATCTAGGAAAAATCAGCAAGCCAGGAACGGTGGAAACAATCGAATTTTCGACCTGCGAAGCCTATGCTGCGGTCTATCACTTGCATTCCATCATTCATTCTGTCCCACAAGACCATCAACATCCGATCGATTTGGTGCGTGCATGCTTTCCCGGTGGATCGATCACAGGATGTCCCAAGTTGCGATCCATGGAGGTTATTGACGCCATTGAGCAGCGCGCACGGGGAATTTATACCGGCGCGATCGGATACTTTACCGCTAGTGGGGCGTTCGATTTTAATATAGCTATCCGTACATTAGCTGTTGTCGATGGCGATGCGACACTCTCTCTTGGAGGAGGCATTGTAGCCGATTCCATTCCTTCTCTTGAATATGAAGAAACTCTTCATAAAGGGTCTCCTTTTTTTATATCCAAATAAATTATTTTTTTATTAAAAAATAATTTAACATATATTTGTTGTTAATCAGCTGTGATTATACCGAGCGGTATATATGTTAATTAATGTAAGGAGAAAAAATGGCATCTGCACTTATGGGAGCGCATCAGGCATTAAATGCGGCAAACGAAACGTTGGGGAGGCAAAAAGAAAAGCCTTTGATCGGAAGGCGCTTTTCGCACTGGTCATTTTATGCACTGCTTACTGGCACTCTAGTAGGGGCCATTGGGATTATTGCCGCCTCTGTCCTTGCAATGTACCCACTTATTGCAGCTGCTTCTCTTTTATTCGTTTCAAATGCATTAGGAGCCTACTATATCCGAAAGTTTGATCGCCTACGTGACCTTGAAGATTACGTCAATATCCTTTCTCAACGGATTCAGGAGATGGCAACCCAGCTTAAGACGCTGCAGCAGACAAAGGAAGAACTACAACACACGGCGGCTGACTTGGACAAAAATGTCCAAAAGACAGTCAAGGTGTGGGATAAAGGAGCCTCAGATGTCCAAAAACAGGCGCAAGAACTAGAAAAAACGCGTGAAAAATTGGTGGAAACAGAAAAAATGATGCGCACCTACCGTGACCTTTATCAGAATTTGTCAAAATCGGTCGGTAAATTTTCAACAAATGTGGCAGAATTTAATAAAAGTAGTCAGGTCTTCGATCAACATATTGACAACTTATCACAAAAAGTTGCCGCACGCCAACAGGTCATCGATCAGCTTCACAATGTCGACGAAGAACTAGACAAAGATATGAAATCCTATGAAGATCTAAACAAAGCGAATCTTAAATTTTTAACATCCTTTCAACAACAATTGTCTAATATTCAGGCTTTCCATAAAAACGCACAAGAGTTAAAAGAGAGTATCGAAAAAAAAGCCGAGCAGGTTGATAAGGCAAGTGCTAAAGCGGCAGAAGCCCTTAAGGGCTTAGAGACGATTGCAGTTCAAGAAAATGCGCAAAATGATGAATTTGCAAAACGATTAAAAATTTTGGAAACCTTGCAACAAAAAATTCTAAAATTGAAATAAGGAGGTAAAGCAATGGTAAGTGCTGCACATGGGTTACCTTATTCTATGGAAATGGAAGAACTCAATCCTAACCGAGACATTGAATCCCAAGAACCTTTACCGCGTGTTGTAGGGGAGTCCTATTGCGGTAGCATTCTGCGCGATTACATGGAGCTCACCCCTTGCGCCCTTGCAACCGGTTCAGTGGCATTGTTGATTATTTTTGGATTGTACGGATTAGGTGCGTACTATATCGAAAATCCGGATTATCATAAGTGGGGAGGAGTGGCAATTGGCGCGGTAGGTGTTGCGTTTTCTCTAACAGTTGTTTTAGTCGGATTTTGTGCGTGCCTATCCATCCGTCATCTGCGTCCACAAAAAAACTTAGAGGGTCAGATTCGACAATTAGGGGAAACGGTTAGTCAATATACCCGGCAAATTCAAGAATTAAGACAAGTCAATGCGCACTTAACAAAGATTTCCTCCCAATTTAAAGTGGTGGCAGAGCATCAAAAACAGCTCACAGCTGAAGTTGAAAAGATGCTTCAAGATAAAGTGGGCGAGTTGGAAGGGGTAAATAGCGAATTAAGTAAAACCCAAGAGGCCTTAGCGGGGACAGAACGCATACTCCAAGAGTTTCAAATGAAAATTGCGGAAGCAAATGCAATTAATGACAAGATCTCAGCAAAGATAAAAGAGGCGGGAGAGCATGTTCCTAACTTAGAGTTTGCATGTCTTGGACACAATGATCTTATTAGTGTGACGGAATTTACCAATGAAAATACCTCTTTTCATGAAACGACAACGGATTTAGAAAGATTGACCGAGGAGCTTCAGAATCAGCTAACAGCAATGAAAAGCTTTGAGTTACAATTGGCAAAACATGCCGAACTATTTAAAGTAGGGGCAGAAAGTTTGGATGTCACCGACGATAAACTCCTGGATGCTGCGAAATTGGTCGGGGCAGCGACGGAAAAACGTTTTCAGATGGTAAAAGAATTGCAGGAAAAATTGATCCATTCAAAGTTAGTTTTTGAATCGTTAAAAGGAGCAATTCTTTCTATCGAAGATACAAAAATAAAGGAACAGTTTCAGTCGATAGTGGAAATGATTGATGGATTACAATAAGTGAGATAACGATGCGCTACGTACTGATGAATGGGGAATGCCTTCCTGAAAATGAAGCGACAATTCCGCTCAATGAACGGGCCTTTCTTTTTGGAGATGGAGTCTTCACCACGATATTGGTAGAAGATGGGAAAATCTGTTTTCTAAACGAACACCTAGAACGCTTAAAATCCGACTGCGCTGCTTTGCGCCTTTCTCCTCCAAATATTATTCCTCAGCAGCTCTCCACTCTTATTTTTAGCAACCACGCATTAAAAGGAGAATGGCGACTGAAGGTGTATGTAACGGGAGGAAGAGGGGATTCGCTCGACCTTCCGGAAGGACGTCATGGACTTGTCTTTGCCACTCTTATTCCTTATGCGCGGCCCAAAGAAAGCGGATACCGCTTAACAAGTTTTCCTTCTTCGCTTACTTCCCCACTCTCTCCCTACAAAACAATGGCTTATCTCGAGCGTTTATACCTTCGACAGTATGCACGCGATCGGGGCTACGATGATGTGCTTGTCTTTTCTCCCAATGGCCACCTCCTTGATACAGCATTTTCAAATGTGTTTTGGACAGATGGAACCTACTTATATGTTCCTCATATGGAGATGAATTATCAGATGGGAACGACGCTAACGCTCTTGATTGAAGAAGCAGAGCGTTTGGAGATGACAGTCATTTATGGAAAATGGGCTCTCAATGATCTTCCCGAAGAAGCCTGTCTCTACCGCTGCAATTCCCTGATTGGAGTCCAGGCAATTACCCAGGTAGATGCTCGCATGTTTGGAAATAATCCTACATTTGAAGACTCTTTAGTTGCCGCCTATCATGCGCGTCGCAAAGCACACGCCTTTGTGGCGAAAAAAACAGCACCTTCTGATGAGAATACCTGCAGCGCCTGTGGCTAATTTTCGTTGCTAGGGGATTTCCAGATAAAGCGGGCACACAAAGGCAAGCAGGCCAATCCCATCAGCATAAAAAAGGCGAACGTCACCTGACCATTGAATACATCAGCCCAAGTGACCTCTCCTTGTAGTTCGAGAATACTTCTTAATCCTTCCCCCGCTTGGGCGAAAACAAAGGATGCGGGAAGAGTTCCCACAAAGGTGGTCCACGCAAAGGTCCACAAGGGAACATTAAACATCGCCGCCGCCAAATTTGTCAGAGAAAAAGGAAGAAATGGGGTGAGTCTTAAAAAAAGAAGATAGTGCGCAGCATCGGCAAGCATATTGGCTTTCATTTTTTCTAAGCGGGATCCTGTTTTTTTCAATAACCAGTCATGTAAAAAGCCACGCGCAACAAGGAAAATGGAGATAGCCCCCATTCCTCCGCCAATGACGATACATAATGTGGAAATTGGCTGATCAAACAGTATTCCTGCAAGAATAGAGAAGAGTGCTCCATCATGGATTCCAATCGAGATAATAATAAAATAAATAAAGGTAAAAAGGAGGGGAGAAGTGATAGGATGTTTATCAACAAAATGAGTGAGTTGATGGTAATAGAGTCGAATGGTCTCTAATGTAAAATATTTGTTTAATTCAAAATAGTAAAAGGCGAAAGCCAATAAAATAAGAATAAATAAGGGAATCCATCGACGCATTGGCATTAAATCACTGTTTTAGATATCCTATACACAAGCGAATTCAAAAAGCAAATTTTTGAATTCACTTGTGTATATACATAATCCTATTCAAAATTTAATGGAACCAAATACATGTCGACGAAGTTAGCAAAAAGCGCAATCTCTCCCACAAGAAGTGAAGATTATCCGGAGTGGTTTCAACAAGTCATCAAAGCAGCCGACCTCGCAGAAAACTCCGTCGTCCGCGGATGCATGGTCATCAAACCATGGGGATATGCACTTTGGGAAAATATGCAGCGCGACCTCAACGACCGCATCAAAAGTTCCGGCCACGAAAACGCCTACTTCCCTCTTTTCATCCCTCTCAGCTTCCTAGAAAAAGAAGCCGCCCACGTCGATGGATTCGCTAAAGAATGCGCAGTGGTGACGCATCACCGCCTAGAAGAAAAAGACGGAAAGCTCATCCCAACAGGAAAGCTAGAAGAACCTCTCATCATTCGTCCAACCTCAGAAACAATTATTGGAGAATCCTTTTCTCGTTGGGTAGAATCCTGGCGCGACCTTCCTCTCCTGATCAATCAGTGGGCAAACGTGGTCCGTTGGGAAATGCGTCCGCGCCTTTTTCTGCGCACAGCAGAATTTCTCTGGCAAGAAGGCCATACCGTCCACTCCACAGCAGAAGAAGCGGTCCAAGAAACCCTTGCAATGCTTGAAATGTACCGCTCCTTTGCCGAAAATATGTTAGCGATTCCTGTGATTCTAGGAAAAAAATCGCAATCAGAAAAATTTCCTGGCGCGGTTGATACTTATACCTTGGAGATGATGACGCAAGATAAGAAAGCAATCCAAGGAGGAACCTCACACTACCTTGGACAAAACTTTGCTAAAGCATCAGAGATTAAGTTTACGAATAAAGAAGGCGTTCTCGAATATGGGTACACCACTTCTTGGGGCATCACCACACGTCTTGTTGGAGCACTGGTCATGGTCCATTCCGACGACGATGGATTACGTCTCCCCCCACGCATCGCTCCAAAGCATGTGATGATTCTTCCCATCTCTCCAAAACCAGAATTCGAAGCAGATGTCATGGTCTATGCAGATAAAGTTGCAGCCAAAATCCGCGAACATTCCTACGAAGGCAACAAAACAATTGTCCATATCGACAAACGTGAAAAGCGTGGCGGAGAAAAGACGTGGGAGTGGATCAAAAAAGGAGTTCCTATCCGCATAGAAGTAGGCCCACGCGACAAGGAAGCCAATATGGTCACCCTATGCCGTCGCGATAGAGATCACAAAGAAAAAATACAAGTGCCTCTAGAAAATGTAGGCGAGGAAATCATCAAAATTTTAAAAGAAATGCAAGATGGTTATTTTGCTCAAGCCTGCGCATTCCGTGAAAAAAATATTCGCCGCGACATCACCTCATTAGAAGAATTTAAAGCGTTTTTTACTCCAAAAAATGCGGATAAACCAGAAATTCATGGCGGCTTTGTTATCGCTAAATGGTCAGAAGATCCCGCTTCAGAAAAGATACTTGATGAACTTAAAGTGACGGTGCGCTGTCTACCATTAGAACAATCAGGAACAACCGGAACCTGTATTTTAACAGGACAACCAGCCACAGTAGACGCAATTTTTGCTAAGTCTTACTAGCTTTTAACGCCCGCTAACGGACAGGAATCCAATGGCGGGCAATATGCTGCTCTTGAAAACGGTTGGAAGTTTCTTGAAGATTCTTTTCTTCCTGTTGTGCAGGCAATTTTTCATTGAGAGCAGCGCGTTGCTCTTCTAATGCCTGCCACACTTCTGGGAGAAAGTTCTCTTTGTTTTTGCTGTATTCCGAGAGTTGTTTTTGACAAATATTTATTTCATTATAGAAGCTGTCGATTTCTCGATTTAATGCTTCGGTTTTAATAGACAGTTCTTTAATTTTCTTATCATTTCTTATCATTTTATTTTCGATTGTATCAAAAAACATGATCTTTCCTTTATATACCGCTCGTGATTCAACATTTGGTTTTTCGGCTGCGTCAAACCCCCGGGGTTGGCACATCGTAAGTGGGTTCATATTGTTAATATTAACCCACTTACGATGTGCCAACCGCGGGAGCTTTCACGCGGCCCAAAAATCAAATGTTGAACCACGAACGGTATTAAATTAAACAGTAATTGATGAGTATTATATCAATCTTAAAATTTCTGTACAATTGTAATCAGTCAAGGGGTCGATCACAAGTTTTTCATCGCGGCAGCGCATACGCGTCAAGCTAAAAACTCATAAATCTTTT
>CAYIYO010000033.1:0-21267 GCA_964367715.1 uncultured bacterium | reverse complement strand
CGTTCCGACCTTCGCTGTAAGATGCCGGCTCTTTGAGCCTGATGCAAATCGGTATATACGCAACTTCGTTTAAAAATAAAATTTTAAAATACCGTTTTTTTTACTTACCCTCTTTTTTACATACCGTTTTCAAAATGCCTCTCGACCCCACCTTTAATCGTCCTAAGCTCGTCGTTCACGAACGCCTTATCATCCTTACTCTTTGTGCAGGTCTTCTCTTCCTTAGTCTAATCGCCTTTAGTCATCCTTATATTCCCGAGACTATCGAGACCATGGAGACTATTGAGAGTGAAGCTCCACCTGTTCCTCTCCTTACTAATGCGGAACGACCTCTGAAAAAGGTAAGGAAAAATATTAAAACTGATCAAGAAAGTGCCCTGAACACGAAACCGCGCACCGTCCCCAAGGGGAGTGTAAAGCGAAAAGCGTTCTCACATGATGAAAACGCGATAAAAAAAGAAAAAAAAGAGAAAAATGACGGAAAGCACTTGTAGAATAAAGGCGACGTTTGTTAATCTCTTCCTTTCGAGCATTTGGATGATGTGGCCGAATGCAGAATTCCCAGTCTTTGCCCTGAGAAGAGCGTGATACTCACGTACCTTTTCACTAGCAAGAATGGAACCCTGTCAACCCAATTGTTAATAAAATTGAATGTAACCCATTGAATAGATCATGGGACTAGCTGTTAAGGAATGAATAGATATGGCGCGTAAACTGCTTAAATTGATGGGCAAAAAGCGTGGGATGACCCAAGTTTTTGACGAGAAAGGAAATATGATTACCTGTACCGTTATTGAATTGGAAAAAAACGTTGTCACCCAAATCAAGACTAAAGAAAACGATGGCTACAGCGCTCTTCAGCTTGGCTTCGAACGTATCGTCGCTAACGATCCACGTACCGTAGAACGCCGCGCCAAGAAGCCTCTCGCCGGCCACTTTAAAAAGGCGGGTGTCGAACCTCGACGTCACCTTAACGAATCCCGTCTCGATGATGTTTCTATGTACCAAGTGGGACAAGAGATCGGCGTCGAAGCATTCGTTGGAATGACACATGTCGACGTTTCCGGCCGCTCAAAAGGTAAAGGATACGCTGGGGTAATGAAAAAGTACCACTTTAGAGGCGGTCCTGCTTCTCACGGCTCAGGCTTCCACCGTCACCGCGGTTCCCAAGGGATGCGCTCCACACCAGGTCGCGTTCTTCCAGGTAAACCACAGGCAAGTCATATGGGAGACGAGAACGTCACTGTCGAAAACTTGAAAGTAATTAAAATTGACGAAGAAAAAAACTTGATCATCGTTGAAGGTGCCGTACCAGGTCCTGTCGACAACCTAGTCTTCGTTAAATTAGCAAAAAAAATCCAAGCGGCTTAATTCGTGGAGAGAATCGTGGTTAATGCAAAAAAATACAGTCTAGAAGGCAATGCGCTAGGCGAAGTCAACACCGGCTCGCTCGCCACTGCCGAAGCTAACAGCCAGATGGTAAAAGACTATATTGTCGCCATCCGTGAAAACAAAAGACAATGGTCTGCAAGTACAAAAACACGCGCAGAAGTCCAACATACAACAGCGAAACCACGTCCTCAAAAAGGCACCGGTAGCGCTCGTCAAGGATGTCTTGTCGCTCCACAGTTCCGTGGGGGAGGAGTCGTTTTTGGACCAAAACCAAAGTTTGATCAACACGTACGCATCAACAAAAAAGAACGCCGTCTTGCGATCGCTTCTCTTATTGCTAGCAAAATTAAATCTGGCAACCTACACATCATCGCTTCCACAGAAATGGACGCTCCAAAAACCAAAACTCTTGTTAACTTGATTAGCAAGCTCGGATTGGAAAGAGGACGTATCCTGTTCCTTGGCGAAAGCGAAAAAGTAGAAGTCGAAACAGAAGGCAAAAAAGTCTCTGCAAACGTCAAATGCCGCAAGCACGAAAACTTTGCAAGAAGCTTAAGAAATATACCAAAAACAGAATTCTCTATCGCAACAAAAATCAGCGGTTACGACGTTATGGTCGCCCGTCATGTTGTGTTGACAGAACCTGCTTTGACAGAACTTCAACAGTGGCTTTGTGGATAAAAGGAAAAACTATTATGTCATTTGACCCCTATAGCATTATCAAGCATCAGCATATTACGGAAAAATCCACTATGCTACTTAATCTGAAAGACTCAGAAAGCAACGCATCGGTTCGCCGATTTGAATTGCCAAAGTACGTGTTTATCGTCAATCCTGATGCAAATAAAAAGCAAATCGCAGCAGCAGTAGAAGAAATCTACAAAGACCGCGGCATTAAAGTCGTTAGCGTCAATACCATCAACGTCAAAGGTAAACAGAGACGTGTCCGTGGAAGACTTGGCACAACGATAAACAAGAAAAAAGCAATTGTCACCCTCGAAAAGGGCGACACTTTAGAAGACATTTAATCGATAACCAAAGCTGAGACGCACATGTTACGTAAATATCGTCCCATTACTCCTAGTACAAGGCAGCTGGTTCTGCCGATTAATGAAAAGCTGACACGCCGCAAGCCAGGAGCACGCGCAACGGTAAAACCGTTAAAAGCACTCTTGCTGCCGAAGAAGCGCACGAATGGTCGCAATAACCACGGTCATATCACTATTCGTCATCGTGGCGGCGGACACAAGCGTCGCTACCGCATTATCGACTTCATCCGCGATAAGGAAAATATTCCAGCACGCGTGGCGTCGATCGAATACGATCCAAACCGCTCAGGCTACATCGCCCTTCTACACTACGCCGATGGAGAAAAACGCTACATCTTAGCTCCACACGGTCTAAAAGAAGGCGATACAGTCATGACAACAGACCAGCCTCCTTTTAAAGTTGGCTACTGCATGAAACTTAAGGATATGCCTTTAGGTTCGACTGTCCATAACTTGGAACTCATTCCAGGAAAAGGCGCTAAACTCGTCCGCTCTGCAGGATTATCTGCACAGCTGATGGCACGTGCCAATGGCTTCGCTACTCTACGTCTTCCTTCCGGTGAAATGCGCAATTTCAACGAACAATGCCGTGCAACTTTTGGTCAAGTTTCTAACTCGGAACACAATCTCCGCGTAGAAGGTAAAGCCGGAAGAATGCGTTGGAAAGGGATCCGTCCTACTGTTCGTGGCGTTGTCATGAACCCGGTTGATCACCCTCACGGCGGTGGTGAAGGAAAGAGCAAAGGTAACGTTCCACAAACTCCATGGGCACAGTATACTAAAGGTTTTCGTACTCGTTCCCTTAAAAAGTCCACTAAGCACGTTGTTAAAGACCGAAGGAAGAAGTAATTATGCCTAGATCGTTAAAAAAAGGACCATTCGTTGACCACCACCTTCTAAAGAAAGTGGATGTTCAGAATGAGAAAAACGAAAAAAAATTGATTAAGACCTGGTCACGACGGTCAATGGTCATTCCCGAAATGATCGGACATACGTTCGAAGTTCACAATGGGAAAAAATTTATCTCCGTCTTCGTCACGGAGAACATGGTTGGACACAAACTGGGTGAATTTTCCCCAACGCGTACCTTCAAAGGCCACCCAGTTAAGAAACAAGCGTAACGTTCAAAGAGGTAACGCGAGATGAATCGAGCAAAAGCGATCACAAAATATGTCAGAATCAGCCCGACAAAGGCAAGGCTAGCTGCTGGTCTGATTCGGAATCTACAAGTAGAAGATGCTGTTGTACAGCTAACCTTCTGCCAAATGAGAGCAGGCGGCTTGTTGAAAAAAACACTAGACAGCGCCGTTGCCAACGCCGAAACACAGCTAGACATCCGCCGGGAGAATCTAAAAGTAATCGAAGTAAGAGTTGATGAAGGCCCGCGTCTTAAGCGTGCAAAGCCGAAAAATAGAGGTGGTCGTCATCCGATCATTAAGCGCATGAGTCATTTTACCGTTGTGGTGGGAACTGAATAAGGAGTCTGTTCGATGGGACAAAAAACAAATCCGATCGGGGTACGCCTGATCCGTAACAAAAATTGGCGATCAAAATGGTACGCAAATAAGCAAGAATTTGGTAACATGCTTATCGAAGACCATAAAATTCGTCGTTATTTGATGCAAAAGCCCGCGTTAGTTGGCGCATCACAAATAAAAATCCGCCGCATGAGCGAAAAAGTTGAAGTGACAATCTGCACTGCACGACCAGGAATGGTTATCGGGAAGAAAGGCGCAGAAATCGACATCCTCAAAGGCGAACTTTCAAAAATGACGGGTAAAGAAGTATGGGTCGAAGTCGAAGAGATTAAACGCCCAGACCTCGATGCAAAAATCGTTGCTGACAACATTGCGAAACAATTGGAACGTCGTATCCCTTTCCGCCGCGCAATGAAGAAAGCAATCCAAGCATCAATGGACGCAGGCGCTATCGGCGTTAAAATCCAATTGTCCGGACGTATTGGTGGAGCAGAAATTGCCCGTACAGAATGGTACAAAGATGGAAGTATCCCTCTTCATACTCTTCGTGCAGATATCGACTACGCCCATGGCCGTGCAGAAACAACATACGGAAGTATCGGTGTTAAAGTATGGATTAACCGCGGAGAAGACGACCGCTTAGTTAAGAAGGAGGCCGCATAATTATGATGATGCCTAAACGTACAAAGCACCGTAAAGTACAAAAAGGTCACTACTCTGGCTTAAGCAAGGGTGGTAACTTCGTCGAATTCGGCGAATTCGGAATCCAAGTTCTTGAACGTGGATGGGTCACAAATCAGCAGATCGAAGCCTGCCGTATTGCCATCAACCGCTTTTTTCAGCGTCGTGGTAAAGTATGGATTCGCGTCTTCCCTGATAAACCAATTACCAAAAAACCTGCGGAAGTTCGTATGGGTAAAGGTAAAGGTAACGTCGATCACTGGGTCGCTGTTGTAAGACCAGGTAGAATCCTGTTCGAAGTAGCAAACGTTCCAAAAGATATGGCATTGGATGCATTACGTCGCGCCGCTGCCAAGCTAGGAGTGAAAACCCGCTTCGTAGAACGCGTAGAACAAGTTTAAGGATAAAGTTATGGCAACTGCAAGAGAGTTTAGAGAAAAGTCAGATGATGAACTTCAGGCCTTATTAATCGATTTGAAAAAAGATCTTTTCAAAGCGGTTAATGAGACAAAACGCACTAAAAAGGCCGACCATCCTGAACAAGTGCGCAGCAAACGTAGAGACATCGCAAAGTTGTTAACGGTTGTCCGTGAAAAACAACTAGCTAGTGAATAAAAGTCAGGATGAGGAATTATCGATGAATCAAGAAGATCGAAACAATCGTAGAACTAAAACAGGAACTGTTATTTCTAACAAAATGCAGAACACTGTTGTTGTCGCCGTCAAGCGTGTATTTAGACACCCGAAGTATGAAAAGGTTGTCAGCATGGTAAAAAAATACTACGCGCACCATGAGGGAGAACCACTAGAAATGGGTAAAGAGGTCACTATCGTCGAAACTCGACCTCTCTCAAAATTAAAACGTTGGCGCGTTGTAGCAGCGTAATGACTGAAATACTTTATATTAATCGGAGTTATTAATTTATGATTCAACAAGAATCCGTTTTAGAAGTCGCCGACAATTCAGGTGCGAAACGCGTCAAGTGTTTCAAAGTCCTCGGCGGATCTAAGCGTCGTTATGCACAGGTAGGAGACATCATCGTCTGTTCCGTCAGAGAAACATCACCAGATGCCTCTGTCAAGAAAGGAGATGTAGTAAAATGCGTAATCATCCGTACACGTCATCCTATCCGCCGTAAAGATGGATCGATCCTGAAATTCGATACTAACAGCTGCGTCATCATTGATGAAAAGCAGAATCCAAAAGGAACCCGTATTTTCGGTGCCGTTGCCCGTGAAGTACGTGACCGCGGATTTCTAAAAATAGCATCATTAGCGCCGGAGGTTATCTAATGAAACCATTACCTGCTAATAAAAGAACGACAAGCAAGACAAAAAAAATTCGTACCGGCGACACTGTCATAGCAATCACCGGTAACTACAAAGGCACGACAGGAAAAGTTCTTTCCATCGCTGGCGAAACCGCCATCGTTCAAGGAATCAACGTCCGTAAACGCCATGTGAAAGCATCGCAAATGAATCCTCAAGGAAAAATTGTAGAGATCGAACGTCCGATCCACACTTCTAACTTGATGGCTTGTACAAGCGAAGGGAAAGCGGTAAAACTTAAAGTGCGATCCACCACTGAAGGCGAACGTGAGTTCTTCTACAGCGACGAGAATGGAAATGATGTTGTATACCGTTCCCTTAGAAAACAATAAACTTAAATGATGAGTTAATGAAATCATGTCCCGATTAAAACAAAGATATCAAAAAGAGATCAAAAAAGGTCTCCAAGAGCGCTTTGGATACGAGAATCCGATGATGATCCCAAAAATGATGAAAGTTATCGTCACAATGGGTATCGCAGAAGCTGCTAAAGAGAAAAATGCTATACAAGACTGTATCAATGAGTTAACACTCCTAACAGGACAAAAACCATTAGTTACAAAAGCTAAAAAAGCAGTCTCTAACTTTAAACTGCGCGAAGGTCAAATCGTTGGATTGAAAGTGACTTTACGCGGAATTCGGATGTACGATTTCATTGACCGTTTCTTCAATGTTGTTTCCCCCCGTATTCGTGACTTTAGAGGTTTTCCTACCAAGTGCGATGGCAAAGGTAACTACAGTTTAGGAATTGATGATCAACAAATTTTTCCCGAGCTCAATCTTGATGAAGTTAAACGCACACAAGGGATGAATATTACTTTCGTCACTAGTGCAAATACCGACGATGAATGCGTCGAACTGTTAAGACAGCTAGGGTTACCATTTAAAAACTTACCAGTCATGGTAGCAGCATAAGTATAGAGGAGTAGGGAGCATGGCATTAAGCGATCCAATAGCCGATTTCCTGACAAGAATTCGCAATGCAAGCCGAGCACAGCGCCGCTTTGTCGATGTCAATTGGAGCAAAATTAACCAGAGCATGGCGGATATCCTTAAAGGTCAAGGATTCATCGACAGCTGTCTCGTCAAAAAAGATGAGAACGGCCGTGGAATGATGAGGATCTTTTTGAAATACTCCGAACACCGTCAGCCTGTGATCCAAGGACTACAACGTGTCTCGAAACCGGGAACACGCAAATACGTTGGGTACGAAGAAATCCCCAACTTCTACGGAAGCCTAGGCCTGACAATTGTGTCCACATCGCAAGGTCTTCTGCCTGGTATGGAAGCAAGACAACGCAAAATTGGCGGCGAACTGCTTTGTAAGGTATGGTAAGCAGTCATCGCGGTGTTAAACGAGCAGAATAGCGAAGGAGTTATAGCAAATGTCACGTAAAGGAAAACTTCCGATCACAATTCCAAGTGGTGTAGAAGTCAGCGTAAAAGAACAACAAGTTCATGTGAAAGGTCCTAAAGGACTTCTCGTTCAGGATATCCACGCCTGCGTGAAAGTGACGATCGAAAACAAGGAACTTCACGTCACCGTCGACGACAGTTTTGATAAAGCCGGTGCAATGCACGGTCTTTACAGAACATTGATCGACAACATGGTCGTAGGAACCTCTAAAGGATTTGAACGCAGTCTCGAGATGATCGGCGTCGGTTACCGCGCAGCTGTCAAAGGAAACGAAATCGATCTACAAGTGGGAAATTCCCACCCAACACTGATTAATATTCCTGAAGGCTTAAAGATCGAGATTGAAAAAGGGACAAAAATTAAAATTACCGGCATCGACAAACGCGTTGTAGGGCAGTTCGCTGCAGAAATCCGCGCAAAGAAACCACCGGAACCCTATCAAGGTAAAGGCATCCGCTACGTTGGCGAGTATGTCCGTAAGAAGGCTGGAAAGTCCGCAGCCTCGTCGAAGTAATAAATAGATGTGGATGAGAAGAAGTTATGAATAAACAACAGTTAAAATTGAACGTAAAGCGCTGGCGCCGTACCCGCAGAGTAAGAAACAAACTCCGCGGCGATGCGACAAAACCCCGTCTTTGCGTTGTGAAGTCGAACAAGCACATTCAAGTGCAAATCATCGATGACACAAAAGGTGAGACACTTGGAACAGCAGCGACATTTGCTAAAGAGTTTCAAAATACTGAATTCTGCAAAAAGAATAAGGCATCAGCTGCTAAGCTTGGAGAACGCATTGCGGAAATCGCTTTGAAGCAAAACATTAAACATGTTATCTTCGACCGCGGTCCCTTCAAGTATCACGGACTCTTGGCCGAGCTTGCAAATGCTGCACGCGCTGCCGGTCTGCAGTTTTAACGGGTGAACATTTAATTAGGAATTTCCATGGCAAAACATCAAGATTCACCGAAAAGGGAAAAAGACAAAGTGCAGAGCGATATGGTAGAAAAAGTTCTCCATATTAATCGCTGCTCCAAAGTCGTAAAAGGTGGACGCAAATTTAGTTTTTCTGCACTTATCCTCGCCGCAGATGGTAAAGGCCGAGTCGGATACGGCTTTGCTAAAGCAAACGAACTTACCGATGCCATTCGCAAAGGTGGCGAAAATGCTCGCAAGAGCATGAGATCTTATCCGTTGGAAGGAACAACAGTTCCGCATGAAATCGAAGTTCACTTCGATGGTGCTTCTGTTCTCGTTCGTCCAACACCAAAAGGTAGCGGTTTGATCGCAGGTTCGAAGTACCGTGATATCATGACCTACGCTGGTTACACAGACGTGATGGTCAAAAATCTCGGCGCTCCTAATCCTATCAACATGGTGAAAGCACTTTTTAAAGCTCTTTCATTATTGCGTTCCCGTGAATCCATTAAGAAGGCAAGAGGACAAGCATCATGAATTTACACAGTCTAAAAGACACTTCCCGCGCACGGAAACAAAGCCGTCGCGTCGGACGCGGAATTGGGTCCACAGCCGGTAAAACATGCGGTCGTGGTACAAAAGGGGCAGGCGCACGTTCCGGTTGGACATCGCGCGCAGGATATGAAGGGGGCCAGTTCCGCCTTTATATGAAATTGCCTATTCGTGGTTTCAGCAACGTACGTTTTAGTAAAGTCGTTCGCAGCATCAATCTAGACCAAATCGAAGAAATGTTCGAAGAAGGGGATACAATCTCTCTCGAAACTCTTAGACAACGCGGCTTTATCGGCGGACGTTGTGATGCGGTTAAAGTTTTGGGCAACGGCGAACTTACTAAAAAAGTAAAGATCAATGTAAACGCTCTTTCTGAAAGTGCAAAAGAAAAGTTGCATCGTGCAGGAATTGAGGTTACACTGATCGGTTAACCCCGGATTTGATTCTTCGGACAAATAAACCTAACTTGAAGGAAAAAACATGCTCCAAGCCATACAACGAGTACTACAGATACCTGAGTTGAGAGCACGCATCACATTTACTCTGATGATGCTTTTCTTTTGCCGGATAGGCGGGTTTATTCCCGTCCCTGGAATCAACAGTGAGATCGCCTTGAGCTACTTTAAACAAGCTCTTGGCGGCTCACAAAATATTTTTCAAATGGTCAATATCTTCTCCGGCGGCGCCTTTTCGCAGATGACTGTCATCGCCTTAGGTGTTGTTCCCTACATCTCCTCTTCGATCATCACCCAACTTCTCGTTGCCACATGGCCGTCACTTCAACGCGAAGTGAAAGAAAATCCGGAAGCAGGAAAACGTAAAATTGGTAAAATTACACGTCTCCTAACGGTTCTTCTTTCCTTTGTACAGTCCGGCCTATTCGCAAAATATGCGATACAAATGAATATTTCGCGTCCAGGCATCATCACAGGCGAACTTCTCGACTTCCAAGCTTTTGGATTTCCTTGGCTTTTCTTCGCTATTGTGATCTGTACAATGACGACAGGAACAATCCTACTTATGTGGATCGGCGAACAAATCACCGAACGCGGTATCGGCAACGGCATGAGCTTGATCATCTCGTTAGGAATCCTCTCACAGCTGCCTACAGCTGTCGGCATGATCATTCAACAACTTAACCTTGACTCACAAGAGCCAGGCCAAATGACCTTCGCCTCTGTCCTGCTTCTCGCATTCGTCTTTGTCGTCGTGACGATATCGACAATTCTCGTGATCCAAGGCAATAGACGCATCCCTCTCCAACATGCCCGTCGTATGGTTGGAAGAAAAGAAGTCCAGGGCGGCAGCTCATTTATCCCATTGAAAGTGAACTATGCAGGGGTTATTCCGGTTATCTTCGCTTCTTCACTCCTCATGTTTCCTGCCACTCTCGCCACTTTTGTCGGCACAGGAAATTGGATTGGCATGGCAGCAAATTGGATCGCCACCAGCGGCGCATACACAGCATTTTATGTTGGTCTCATCATCTTCTTCACCTATTTTTGGACAGCAACACAGTTTCATCCTGACCAAATTGCTTCCGATATGAAGAAGAACGGAGCCTTCATCCCAGGAATTAGACAGGGACGTCCGACGCAGGAATTTTTGGAATCAACGATGAATAGAGTGACACTCCTCGGAGCCGTCTTCCTCGCCGCGATTGCTATCCTGCCACAGATTGTCCAACGGTTGTTAGGGGTTTCCCAAACAATTAGTTACTTCTTCGGCGGAACCGCCCTACTCATCCTTGTCGGGGTTGTTCTCGACACGATGAAACAGGTGGAATCTCATCTGCTGACGAAGCGTTACGATGGTTTTATGAAAAAAGGCCGTATTTCCGGCCGTTAATCGCTAAAATCGAGTATGGTACTTGCGATTAATGAATTCTTATGATAAATTAGTTAGGTTTATAGGAGAGATAAATGCCTAGAGTTATCGGCGTTGATATACCAGAGAAAAAAAGATTAGAAGTCGCTATGACTTATATCTACGGAGTCGGTCTAGTAAGATCGAAAGAAATTATCGCTAAATTGGGTCTAAACCCTGACATGCGCGCTTCTGAACTGACACAAGACGACCTTGCACGTCTCAACAACATGCTTCAAGCTGAATACACAGTGGAAGGAGACCTCCGCCGTCAAGTCCAGAACAACATTAAGCGTTTGATCAGCATCCACGCATACCGCGGTCTTCGTCACCGTCAAGGATTGCCTGTTCGCGGACAGAGAACACGCACAAACTCCCGTACTCGTAAAGGGAAACGTAAGACTGTTGCGAACAAGAAGAAATAATATTCTCTAGGGTAGATAGACATTTTTTTGAAACTACCCTACTGTTAAATAAAATATAAAGAGGAGTCACTGGATTTTGGCTAAGCAAACGCAACAAAACCAACAAAAAAATAACGCAAAAGCAGTTAAGCCTAAGAAAAAAAGCGGACACCATAGCCCTATCGGCGTCGTTTTCGTTAAGGCAAGTTTTAACAACACCATCGTAACAATCACAGATCTTTCCGGTCACGTGATCTCATGGTCTTCAGCCGGTAAAGTTAATTTCTCCGGTTCAAGAAAATCATCCGCTTTCGCCGCTACTCTTGTTGCACAAGATGCAGGAAAACGCGCGATGGATTCAGGAATGAAAGAAGTCGAAGTGAATCTGAATGGACCAGGTGCAGGACGTGAATCTGCTGTGCGTGGACTACAAAGCGCAGGCCTATTTATCACCTCAATCCGCGATACAACACCTGTTCCTTACAACGGCTGCCGCCCACGCAAACGCCGTCGTGTATAATAGTGTTGGTGTATATATAGAATTCATTTCAGGAATAAAAGTTTGATATTAGGAGTCACCACATGTCAGTGAAATATGGCAAGTTCGAATTGCCTCAGCAGATCGCTCTCGAAGAGAAATCGGCGACAAAAACATATGCACGTTTTGTTGCAGAAGCTTTCGAAAAAGGCTTCGGACATACACTTGGGAATGCAATGCGCCGCATCATGCTCACCTGCCTGGAAGCACCAGGGATCATGTCCATCCGTATCGAAGGTGTTTCGCATGAATACATGACGATCGAAGGAATCATTGAGGATATGACCAATATCGTCCTCAACGTGAAAGGTGGTCTCTTACGCAAGTTGCCAATGATCGATCAGCCCTATTCACGCGACACACGTATCCTTACAACTGGTATCGACATCACGCAAGACCAGTTGGATGCAAATGGTGGTCAAGTTGCCGTCACTCTAGGTGACCTCGTTAAAGATTCTATCTACGAAGTCGTCAACCCAGAGTTACACCTTTTTAATGTCACAAAGCCAATGAAACGCCAAATCGACCTCCGCGTCGGTGTAGGCCGCGGCTACGTGCCATCAGAAAGACACAACATCTTCGACAAAACAACAGATGAAATCCTTGTCGATACAGCCTATTCGCCTGTACGCCTTGTAAACTACTTTGTTGAAAACACACGCGTCGGACAAGACACCGACTTCGATAAACTCATCATCGAAGTCCAAACAGACGGCCGTGTTACTCCTGTTGAAGCACTAGACTTTGCTGCACAAATCGGACAAAAACATTTCGATGTGTTCACTCAGCTTAACGACCTCCTTCTCGTATTCGAAGAAGGAAAAGGCGAAGGCGATAATGCACAAGACGAGATCATGGGCAAACTATGTCTCCGCATCGACGAAATTGAACTGTCCGTCCGTTCAACAAACTGCCTAAGCGGCGCCAACATTGAAACGATCGCGGAATTGGTTTCCATTCCTGAGCGCAAAATGCTTGAATTTAGAAACTTTGGTAAGAAGTCTCTAAACGAAATCAAAGCAAAATTGACTGACATGGGTCTCTCGTTGGGTATGGATCTCTCCAGATTCGGCATCACGATGGACAACGTAAAAGATAAAGTTAAACAGCTGTCGGAGAAATACCACACATCAAAAAAGAGTCTTCAGGAGTAGAAAAGTAACATGAGACACCGAAAAGATACAAAACGCCTCGGCCGTACATCTTCCCATCAGCGCTGCATGATGGCGAATATGGTCAAGTCATTGATCGAACATGAACAGATCACGACAACAGTCCAAAAGGCAAAGCAACTACGCCGCCATGCGGAACAAATCATCACTGTTGCAAAATCAACAGAAAATCCATTGGCTGCACGCCGCCGCGCAATTGCAGAACTAATGATTCGTTTTAACGCACTCACTCCAAAAGAAGCACGCGCTGCACGCGCTGGAGACAAGAGCGGATTCAACGCAGACCGTCAAGTCATCGAAAAACTTTTTGATACCCTAGGTCCGCGCTTTGCAACACGCCAAGGTGGTTACACACGTATCGTTAAGTCTTCTGCTAACCGCGCAGGCGATAATGCACAAAAGTGCATCATCGAATACTTACCAGAATAAGTATTCGCCTTCAGTTTTTAGTCTTTAGCGCATTCGACAGAAATGTTGAATGCGCTCTTTTTTTACCCTCACGAAAAATCCACAAAGGAGAAACGACAAGGGAGAAACGACAATAACGACACCAAAGACATTAATGACCTTTATGCACATGCCTTTCAGATATAACTGATATTTTGGTAATCGGTCACGGCGCCTATCATAAGTTTTTCAGTGCAGCAGCGCTGCTCCGATGAATGCATAAAAATAATCCCGACGCCTTAAATCATCTCCCCTTGACCGGTTACTAAAAAATGTAAATTTTAATTTTATTATTTCCGTGATCTTATAAAATAAGAGGGGGCGTTGGAAAATTATTTTATTGCTTATTAATCAAATAAATGTTATGTTATATATTAATATAATTAAATTAACTATAAGGAAATTCTTATGCCAGCTATCCCAGATAAACTAGATACATTTTCAAGTACAGATCCACCTCTCACATCTAAGAGCTGGAAAAATCCAGCGATTGCGATGACGGTTGTTGGGGTTGCAGCAGGAGCAGTTGCTTTATTAGTAACAGCAGTCGTTCTTACCATTTTATTTGCACCTGCAATCATACCAGGAGCTATCCTCGGCTTTACAGCATCTGTCGTTGCAGCAATGGGTACAATCGGATTATTTATCCCTACTATAGCAGCGGGTGCGATTGCCATTGGCGCAATTGCTTTAGCCTCTATTTTCGGTATCATTACAAAAACACAAGCTGAAAAAACGAAGTCAATCGAAGAGGATACAAAATCACAAGTTGTGGACCAATCCCATGATCAGGGATCACTATCCCTGGCACCTGCTCCTGAAGAAAAGGTCGTTTTATCTTCAGTAATCTTAAAAGACTTTGAGAGGGTAACGCTTGAACAAGTAGAAAATAAAAAGAAAATATTGGAAGACTTGTTTGCCGCATTAAAACTTAATGAACAATATTTAAAAATTAAGGATGGATTCCATTTTTTCAGTGAGTCTGCAATATCGGGATCTATAGAATACATTTCTAAAAATGATCAAAAAAATAAACCTAATTTAAAGTTATTTCGTTCAGAGTATCAAAAAAGATGTGAATCTAACGAATCCGAAGATAGGGGTTTTATAGTTGAATTGGGAGAAGTTATTACAGCATTAGAAGAGTGGGATGCAATTAAATGCCAATATGAAGCTCAGCAACAAGCAGAGTAAAGTTAAGAAACTATACACAGGTGAATTCAAAAATTGGCTTTTTAAGCATCTCAATCGCGCGAGCTTTCACATCGCTCAAAAACCGATTCTTGATTTCACTTGTGTATATATGTCATAAATTTTTTAAATTCCAGTAAAAAATATCGATTTTTCGCTCTCGTTTTGCTTTACATTCACAGAATCATCCTTTATGATTGGGTTAACGAATTCTATTTATCGATGCAGTGGCCTCTGCCTCATCGAAAAAGGAGAGGTATGCCAGTGAACGTTGCCATTAACGGCTTTGGGCGAATAGGACGAATGTTTTTTCGTGCCGCTATCCAGCGTCCTGACATCACGATTGTCGCAGTCAATGACGTTGTTTCAGCCGACAATCTTGCCTATCTCCTTAAGTACGATTCCACTCATGGACGATTCGAGGGTGAAGTGCATGCCGAAGGGGATAGCCTCCTCATTGTTAATGGGAAACGGATTAAGGTCTTTAGCGTAAAAGATCCAGCGCAGCTCCCATGGAAAGCCCTTGGCGTGGACTATGTGGTGGAGTCGACAGGGAAGTTTATTACTGTTGACGAGGTAAGCGGTCATCTAAAAGCGGGAGCACGTCGCGTGGTCATTACAGCTCCGGCGAAAGATGAGATTCCTACCTTTGTCATGGGGGTTAACCATCATAAATTTAATCCGGATAGAGATTTTGTTGTTTCCAATGCGTCGTGTACGACGAATTGTTTAGCGCCAATAACAAAGGTGCTACTAGATAATTTTGGAATTGAAGAAGCGTTGATGACGACGGTACATTCCGTCACAGCAACGCAGCCTATCGTCGATGGTCCTTCAAAGAAGGACTGGCGAGGGGGACGCAGTGCGTCACAAAACATTATACCAGCATCTACAGGGGCAGCGAAGGCGGTCGCGTTGTGCATTCCAGAGGTGAAGGGTAAGCTCACCGGAATGGCATTTCGTGTGCCGACGGCGGATGTTTCTGTTGTAGATTTAACAGTACGATTGAGCACGCCGACAAGCTATGAGGCGATCTGTCGCGCAATGAAGGATGCAGCTGAAGGGCCGATGAAGGGGATACTCGCCTACTGCGATGAGCAGGTGGTCTCTTCGGATTTTATAGGAGATACGCATTCCTCCATTTTCGACAAAGGAGCGGGAATAGCACTTAATCCCACTTTCTATAAGGTCGTTGCTTGGTATGACAATGAGATGGGATATGCCTGTCGCGTTGTCGATTTGCTCTTATATATGGCATCGCACGAACATACGTACGCAACAAAATAAATAGTGAATGCAGGAAAGCTCAGGTGCTTTCTGTTGCAAATAGTAATCAGTAGAGCGGTATTTTGCCACTGATTGGGAATATTCTTTTCATCCGGCAGTTAAGGTGATGCTTTTTCTGTCGTAAACAATGGTGTGGTTAGTGTGCTGTAGTGTCGTTGACGCTATGGTGTGACTGCCTGTATTCCCGTGTCAAGTGCCGTTCTTTATCCAAAACCTTTTAACAGGGAATGAAGACACGTGGATTTTACTCGTCAACCAATTATAGAATCAATTATCACTGCGAAAGAAGGGTGCAAACTTGTCGTTCGCAGCAGCAAAGGAGCAGGACAAGAAGAATATTTCGTCGATGCAGTCGAAGTGGTTTCTTTCGGTCATGCCTTATTTTTCCGTTCGTTAGAAAAACCTAAATCTTTTCTCACTCCTGCAAGCGACTACGAAGTCCTCGAAGTGCGCGAAGCGCGAATGGTCCTTAAACATGTCGGTGCCGACCGCAATACGATCCGCATTGGCGGAGGACGCGATGCGACCAGCCGTCCTGCAAAAGAAGTCGAGAAGGCGCCGGTACAAGAAGAGAACGATCTTGCAACACCTGTCGACTCCCGTCTAGAAAAGCGTCGCGACCGTCGCCGCAGTGTGCGCCGCCGCCGTGGACAAGAAGGTGCTGTTGCAGAAGGGGACTCCATCATTGAAGATGCAGATGCCCAATCAACGGTGCAGCACTCTGCAGAAGCGGGAGCGCATCAAAACGAGGAAGCCGCTAAGCCTGAAGGAACAGAAAATAAACGTTCCCCACGCCGCAACAATCGCGCCTTGCCTGTCGATATGTCGAATCCAATGTTAACATCTTTGTTGCCTCCTCCTCCGACATTAATTTCGGAAACAATCGATCGCTACAAAGAGAATGAACTCTTCCGCGGCGCTTTCTTCACAAAAAATGAAGACAAAGCACAAGAAAGTTCTCAAGAAAAGCTAGGACATCCTGGCTATGAAGTGAGCGAAGAGGAAGAAGAGCAGATCTATCAGCAGCGTTTACGCAGCATTGAAGAAGAAGCAGAAGAGCAGCGACGCTTTGCCAAAGCACAGCAAGCGTTGCCAGAAGAATCATGGGAAGTCCCTGTGATCGCAGCTCCGGTTGTGGAAATTGAAGAATCTGTTGCTGCAGCTTCTGTTGTCCAAGAATCTACGAGTGAAGAAGAGGATACAAAAGAAGTATTGCCTGCTTCACAAGAGGAATCCGAGCCAACAAACCACTTTCCTAGCTAGGTAAGTCCCAGGGTTAGGTCGCGCAGCGACCTGCCCTGTATACCAAATGTTGAACCACGAACGGTATAAATAGTTCCTTAAACGTTGCGGTAGTCATGACACAATTGCATCCAACAAAAATCTATGATCAATCCTTGTCTCTGCTGACGGACTTATATCAGCTGACGATGTCCTACGGCTATTGGAAAAAAGGATTGGATAACAAAGAAGCGGTCTTCCACCTCTTTTTTCGTAATGCGCCTTTTCAAGGCGGCTTTACTGTTGCCGCCGGATTAGAAAGTGTGGTCAGCTATTTGGAGCGTTTTCGGTTTGATCCCAGCGATCTTGCTTATCTTTCTACATTGAGGTCATCCGATGGGACCCCTCTGTTTTGTAAGGAATTTTTTGAATACCTGACCGACATGCGCTTTACCTGCGATATCGATGCCGTGCCCGAAGGCACAGTCGTCTTTCCCTACGAACCACTCATTCGCGTCACAGGCCCGCTCATTCAATGCCAACTCCTTGAGAGCCCTCTGTTAAATCTTATCAATTTCTCGTCCCTGATTGCCACAAAGGCCGCACGCGTCTGCCAAGCGGCACAAGGAGAACCCGTTCTTGAATTCGGTCTTCGCCGCGCACAAGGTGTCGATGGCGCCCTAACGGCCAGCCGCGCTGCCTATATCGGTGGATGCGATGCCACCTCAAACCTTCTCGCGGGAAAGCTCTTCGGTATCCCTGTCAAAGGCACCCATTCCCACAGCTGGGTGATGGTATTTGATGAAGAGAAAGAATCCTTTCAAGCATTTGCCGAAGTCATGCCGAATAACTGTGTGTTCCTGGTCGACACCTATAACACGATCGAAGGTGTCAAAAAAGCCATCGAAGTCGGACACTGGCTCCGTGCCAACAAAAAAGAGTTGTTAGGGATTCGATTGGACTCGGGCGATCTGGCCTACTTAAGCATTAAAACACGCGAGCTTCTCAATGAAGCCGGATTCCACAACACCAAAATTTATGCCAGCAACGAACTCGATGAGACGATCATCAGTGAATTGAAGCGGCAAGGAGCACAGATCGCCGTATGGGGCGTCGGCACAAACCTGGTCACGGCAAGAGAACAGCCCGCACTTGATGGAGTCTATAAGTTATCGGCCATTCGCGACAAAGGCGGACAGTGGAAATATAAACTGAAACTTTCCGAACAGATGAAGAAGGTGTCCAATCCAGGAATATTACAAGTGCGCCGCTACCGTTTTGGCAACGAAAATGTGGCGGACGCCATCTATAACATTCACGACTCCCTCGAAGAAGGCTGTACGATCATCCATCCATTTGATCCCACCCACCAAAAGCAATTGGCAAAAGATATTCCTTCCTTTGACTTGTTGGTTCCCATCTTCCGCGAAGGAAAGCGCGTATATGCCTTACCCTCCCTTGAAAATATTCGCGCCCGCACACAAGAAGAACTCTCTCATTTTCCAGATGGGGTTAAACGTTTCTTAAATCCGCACCACTATATTGTCGGAATGGAAAAAAAACTATACGAAATGAAAATCCAATTAATAAAAAATATACGTGGCCAAATCGCACACGATTGCACTCCCTCTTCCTATGAAAGCACTCCTCATTGTTGATATACAAAACGATTTCCTTCCCGGTGGATCCCTCGCTGTGGCTCAAGGCGATACAATTATTCCTGCGATCAATCTTCTTTTAGAAGAATCTTTTGATTTTATCGTCGCAAGCAAAGACTGGCATCCAGAAAATCATGTCAGTTTCGCCGCCACCCATAATAAAGCCATAGGGGAATGTGTGCTGCTTGAAAATGGGATGCAGCGTCTATGGCCGATTCATTGCGTGCAACAGACGGACGGATCTGAATTTCCCTCTTCGTTAAACGCTGATAAAATTGAAGAAATTGTTTACAAAGGTGTGCATCTTCATATTGACAGCTATAGCGCTTTTTACAATAACGCACACCAGTGCTCGACAGGTCTAGCTGAACGTCTGAAAGAAAAAAATATTGAGACAGTCTATATTGTGGGGCTCGCCACGGATTACTGTGTAAAGTTCACTGCGCTAGATGCTTTAAAAGAAGGGTTTAATGTCGTTGTGATTGAAAGCGTTTGTCGCGGAGTTAATATTTGCCCCGAAGATAGTCAGCATGCCCTCGATGAAATGAAGAAATACGGCGCTACAATCCTCCCTTCTTATTTTCACGCATAAACAATTTTTTTTACCCAACGGCTTATGGAGTGCAGCGGTAAATCCTAACAGTGGGATATCTCTTTTTTTTGACTTGCCGCTGCGTTGCAGCCCCGGAGTTTGGCATTTTTCATGAAGTAGATAGCGATTTGCATCAGGCTCAAAGAGCCGGCATCTTACAGCCTAGGTCGAAGCCTAGCGGAGGCCTAGGTATGTAATCAAATAATTTGAGGTCTGAAAGACCGGTATAGTGAAATGTTGTCAATTTATTTTTATTATGTTGGTCTTTCAGACCTCAATATATTTTTTTTCTTTCCCAGGCCTCCACTCCGCTGCGCTGCGTTCCGACCTGGGCTGTAGGATGCCGGCTCTTTGAGCCTGATGTAAATTGCTATCTACTTCACCAAAAATATCCGAACTATAGTCCCGAAGGGACTACAGAAGAAGTGGTAACCGTTGTTGAGAATAAATTCGTAAAGAGGGGCGCATCATATTGACAGCTATCGCATTTTTTACGATAATGAATCCCATCGCCCTACGCCTGATTACGATTTCAATTGTTAAGATTGAAAATGAAGCGTAAAACCCTAGGGAAGAAAAATAACAGTTATTTAAAGAAGATAAGATATTTTATGGGAAATTATGCATTTATATTAATAATTATTTGTAATTTATCAAATAATTATTAATTAAATATTTTAGTTTTCACAGGGGAATCCCATTTAATTCAGTTAATAATTAAATAATTTTTGGTTTTTCTATTGATTATAAAATTATTAAGTGATATAATCTTATTCGAAAGTTAATTTAAACCAACACATTAAAAGCCCGTCTTTTATGTGTTAAATAAAAAAAAAAAGGAAGGAAATTTTATGGCATCAGAGGTAAACGGTTTTAGAAGCTCCCAATCATCATGGGGTCAATATTCTAGAGACACAGACACAGACACAGACACAGACACAGACACAACAACAACAACAACAACAACAACAACAACAACAACAGCAGCAGCACCACCAAGCACAGGCAACTCAAGTGCACCAGCAGTATCTAAAGGCTGGAGAAATGCGGCAATTGCAGCAGCAGTAGCTGCAGGCGTAGTAGGCGTAGTCGCTTTAGCAGCAACAGCAGTTGCTCTTACAATCTTATTTGCTCCAGCAGTTATTCCTGCTGCTGTAATGGGATTTGCAGCTACTGTCGTCGCAACAACTGGTACAGTAGGTCTCTTTATTCCAGCAATCGGATTCGGTGCAATTGCTCTTGGCTCAGCCGGATTAGCAGCAATCTTAGCAATCATTAATAAGGTTAAAGCAAGTAAATCCGAACCAGAAGCATCAGCAGAAATCTTAGCAATCATTGCTAACGTTCAAGCAAATAACTCCGTACCAGAAGAAGCACCAGCAGCACCAGCAGGTTCAGATTCAGTTCAATATGATAGTTAATAGTTCTAAATAGAGAACCTTACGGTAAGTGCGTGTTGTGCGTGCTTACCGTTTTTTTTACCCTTTAAATTAAAGAAATTTATTGATATTTAGAGAGTGCTGATAAATACGTTCTGAATCGATAGAGTAAGGGGTCGAAAATGTTTGAGCATCATAAGGAGCCGTTGGCGCCGTCGCATATTTTTCTTTCGCGTGTTGTGAAATCTTTTCTTTTAAGCATGTTTATTATTTCATTTTCGTTGTTTATCGGGATGATGGGATACCATTATATTGATGACCTTCTATGGATTGATGCATTTGTGGAATCGGCGATGATTTCTGCCGGGATGGGGCCCATAGCGCCTCTGCATTCGTTTAATGCAAAGCTTTTTGCTGGATTTTATGCATTATATAGTGGACTTGCCTTGATCGCAGCCGTCGGCATCATTATTGCGCCGATTATTCACCGCTTTTTTCATCTCCTCCATGTCGATAATGATGGAGAATAAGACCTGTCGCATGCATTCATCGCGGTAGTGATGCTGGAGTTTGGTATTTTTGATGAAGTAAATAGCAATTTGTATCAGGCTCAAAGAGCCGGCATCTTACAGCGAAGGTCGGAACGCAGTGGAGGCCTGGATAAGAAAGAAAAATATATAGAGGTCTGAAAGACCGACATAA
>CAYIYO010000032.1:0-21717 GCA_964367715.1 uncultured bacterium | reverse complement strand
CGCGATAGCGATGCTGGAGTTTGGCATTTTTGATGAAGTAGATAGCGATTTGCATCACGCTCAAAGAGCCGGCATCTTAAAGCGAAGGTCGGAACGCAGCGCAGCGGAGTGGAGGCCTGGATAAGAAATAAAAATAAATTGAGGTCTGAAAGACCAACATAATTATACGGAGGAGCAGCTGAAATTTCTATTTTGGTATGACAATGGAAAATAAAAATATAGCTTGCATAAGCTTTCCTCTGTATAATTTAGGTATTGAACAACCACTGAATCATTTCATTAAAAAAGCATTGCTGTTATTATTTAATCTTAGTAACAAAGCTTTTTAATTTAATTTGATTAAAAACAATTTTTTAATAAAGATTTTTATAATGACTTCAATTAATATTACTCCTAGTCCCCTTTTTGATTACTCTTTTAAAGAGGAAACAAAAGTTCTCGGCATTACCTCTCACGGAGGAGCCGGTCATCTTCAATTAATGAAAGGCATCGCAGAAAAAATAAAAAAAAATAACGTGGAGTACGTCCAAGCAGACGCACTCCAAGACACACTCCCTAAATGGTTAAGCTACTATTGCATTAAAGACTGGAACGAAGCCAAAGCGGCAGGAGACATTGAAGCCCAAGAGCAACTGGTAAAAGGAACCATTTTATGGATTCCTCGTCACCAACTCGCAGATTTCTTATTTTTTCTTCCCATCTTTTTATGGACTGTAAGGAAACTGTACAAGGATCCTTCTATCACCCACATTGTTGACACACAACCAATTGGAACTAAAGCATTTATACGTGCTGCACGCCTCATTAATTGGATGTTTGAACGCAAAATAAAGGTCACTAAAGTTTCCACAGAAATTGCAACCGAATATGTATGCAGCTTTGCGGATCCCGCAAAAACTCTCTCTGATAAAGACAAAGCAATCTTCAAACTGGCAGGCCCTTCTCCCTTTAAACAAGGTGCTGATGAAAAAGATGAGGAATTCATTCGTCGTCAAAATGAGTGGTGGAAAGAACACTTTGGACTTACCCTTGACCAAATTTGCTACTCAACCTATCCTATCAGAGAGCCTTTCCAGCCCTATATTGATAACGATCAACGACATACAATTAAAAGTATTACGATCACGATCAATAACGAAGAAGAACGCTTCGATCCACTAACTACCGATGATTCGCATACATTTAATATCGAAGACGATGACTTAATTGGAATGATTTCCATTGGCAGTCAAGTGACACGGGAAGCAACAATAGCTTATGTCCAAGGAATCATTAACGCTGCAAAAGACAATCCCGATTCTCCAAAAAAAATAAAATTATTTGTTGCAACAGGAAAGCATGAACCAGGAACAAATTCCCTTTATAAAGAGCTAAAAGAAAAGATCGATTCCCAAAAAGAGTCATTCGCCTCTAACCTTGAAATCATTCCAATGGGAATGCAAAGCGCGGATACGTTTGCACCGTTGATGCATCGCGCAGATTTCGGTGTGTTTGGCAGTGGAGGAATGACAACAATGGAGCTTTCTGCAACAGCAAAGGGTCAAATTTTCCTACATTCTGAGGCCAACAAATTAAAGAGTAAAAATCCTGATGTAAAACCAGAAGAAGGCTTTGCTTTGTGGGAAAAGGGCAATGCACTCCATTTGGTCGACAAAAAAAATGCAAAAATTATCGTTCCAGACGAAACATTTGCTCCTCAAATAACGACTCTTTTACAAAGAAAAAATTAATATTCGTCGAGATGACGAAGAGTTCTCCATCCAAAAAATAGCATGGCGATCCCCAAAACAAAGTAGTAGGGCCAGAGAGTCGCATTCCATTGCAGGGTGAAGAGGCCATTTTCCGAAGAGAAGAGAAATAAAACTAATCCAAACAAGAAAAAGACGGATCCCGAAAGCAAAAGCGACAACGGAGTGAGGACTGTCTTCATCTGTTGAAGGTCATCATCAGAGGTAGGCAGGGCAGTGGTTGTTTCTTCACTTTGCGTTTGATAAGGCGCACGATGCTCCTGTGAATGTTCCTGATTAGACTCCATCCGATAAAGAGGAGTCGGTGCTTGCTCCTCCTGCTCATCCCCTTCGTACCCACTGACAGAAATCGGACTTAAATAAACGCCACAATAGGTGCAGTTTTCTTCGTCAAAGGGGACGCGTCCTTCGCAATTCCAACATAGCTTTTTTTTGGTATTTTTATCGGTCATATTATCTAGGTATTATATAGAGTATCTTTTATGCAAGAGAATTCTTATGGTACAGTGCCCAAAGATAAGCCTCAAGTTTTTTCAAAAATCGATATTTTTTTTGTCGAAAAGAAATCGAAATGCGCTATCCTAAGTCGCATATGGAACAGAAAAACTTTGACATTATTGTGATTGGTGGGGGCCCTGGGGGATATCCTGCAGCAATTAAAGCCGCACAAAAAGGCGCACGCGTTGCCCTTATCGAAGCAAAAGAATTGGGGGGTACCTGCTTAAATCGAGGATGTATTCCCTCCAAAACTTTAATTGCAAACGCCTCTGTCTGGAAAAAAGTTCAGCACGCCCAAGAGTTTGGCATCTCTCTCGCCAACGCACATTTTGACTATGCTAAGATGGCCGAACGCAAAGATGATGTGGTAAAAAAAATTCGAACCAGCTTAACCGGTCTCATCGCCACAAACAACATCACGGTTTTTCAAGGCTACGGTAAGCTGCTCTCTGCCAACGAAGTAAAAGTCAACGGCATCGACAATGCAATTTTAACTGCCGATAAAATTATCCTCGCCACTGGCTCTGAACCGCGTGGCATTCCTGCCTTTCCATTTGATTATAAAAAAATTCACGACTCCACCTCTCTCCTTGCCCTGACAGCTCTACCAAAAAGTATTGCCATTATCGGTGGAGGCGTCATCGGATGCGAATTTGCTTCGCTTTACAATGCGCTAGGAGTGGAAGTCACTCTCCTCGAATGGATGCCCACGTTGCTCCCCATGGAATGCCAAACAATTTCAAACGCCCTCACAAGGGCATTCAAGAAAAAAGGCATTCACATTGAAACGAATGCAAAAGTCGAAGGGATCGATCACACAAATGCAACCATCACCGTCAGGCTGCCACAAGGAAAATCGTACGAAGCAGAATGTGCCCTGGTAGCCGTTGGGCGGTCACTGAATACCGCAAATATCGGTCTCGAAAAAGCCGGAGTCCTCGTCAAAGAAAATGGTATGGTCGAGGTTAACGACAAAATGGAAACAACTGTTCCTGGAATCTATGCCATCGGAGACATCGCCTCAAAATGGTGGCTCGCCCACGTCGCCTCCCACCAAGGACTAGTCGCTGCACGCAATGCCACAGGTGAATCTGCACGGATGCACTACAATGCAGTCCCTTCCGCCATCTTCACTGACCCGGAAATCGGGACGGTCGGCATGAGTCTACAGCAAGCGCGCGATGCGGGATATGATGCAGCAATCGGACAGTTTCCTTTCCAAGCGCTAGGAAAATCGCAAGCCATCATGGAAACAGAAGGGTTTGCACAAATCGTCATCGACAACAAAACAAAGCAAGTGCTGGGTGCTCAAGTCATTGGCTACGACGCCGCCACCCTCATTGCCGAAATGGGAGTGGTCATCGCTAATGAGATGACAGTAGAATGCATCAGCGAAACAATGCATGCCCACCCTACAGCAGCAGAAGGATGGCTAGAAGCCGCACTGATGGCAGAGGGAACCCCTCTTCATCTACCGATAAAAAAACGACCATGATAAGCGAGGCGGTCATATGCTCCAACAAGACAACTTCAATCCTTCGCCCACAATAAAAAAACGCAAACTCAATATCCTTCCAGAAAATCCAGAAACGCTGGACGACGCACGCATTGTCGGGCCCGGACGCTTCCCCTCCTGGCTTCATCGTAAACTCCCGCAAGGCAACGACTTGTGGTCGACCGGACAAATCCTCGCCGAAAATCGTCTCCCCACCGTCTGCGAAGAAGCGCGTTGCCCCAACTTACTAGAATGCTGGTCAAAAAAGACTGCGACATTTTTAATCATGGGAAAAGAGTGCACGCGTGCATGCGGATTCTGCGATATCGATTTTTCTAAAACTCCGAAAGCGCTGGAAGAAGACGAACCTCAACGTGTTGCCGATTCCGTAGTGAAACTTAACCTCAAACATGTCGTCATCACAATGGTTGCCCGCGACGACATCCCTCTTCAAGGAGCAAACCACATCGCCGCCGTTGTCGACGCTGTCCGCGCTGCCTCTCCTACGTGTACAATCGAACTGCTCACTTCCGATTTCAATGGTGACCTCGATGCTCTCGATACAGTCCTTGGAGCAAAGCCGGACATTTTTAATCACAACATCGAAACCGTCCGCGCACTATCCCCACGCGTTCGTCACAAAGCCACTTACGACCGCACACTAGAAATACTAAAGGCCGCGCACGAACGTCGCCACACTCCTGAACTAATCATAAAATCAGGAATCATGGTCGGTTTAGGAGAAACCCCACAACAGGTGGAAGAGACAATCCTCGATTTACATACCGCAGGCTGCGCGGTCATCACGATCGGTCAATACCTGCAAGCGAACCATAACAAGCTAAGAGTCAAAGAATTTATTACTCCTGCACTCTTTAAGCATTACGAAGAATATGGGCATTCGATTGGCATCCGCCACATGTATTGCGGTCCTTTTGTTCGCTCCAGCTATAATGCCGCACTCGTTCTAGAGAAATTTCAACCTACTGAATAACAAATAGTTAGCAACTATTTTTGAATTTATTTTTTTATATACACAAGTGAAATCAAGAATCGGTTTTTGAATTCACTTGTGTATACCTTTTATAGGACTCTTGAAAGTTCTGTCTCTCTGTGTTCTCTGTGAGCTCTGTGGTAATTAATGCATTCATTTCAGTATAACTTTCTATTTTCTCATTTTTTTGATATTATCCCAAATAACATGCCATTTGAGGAAAATATGATTGCTACTATTAAAAAACATTCTCTATTCCATCACTTCCGCCTCTTTTTTCTACTTGCCTTCCTACTCACTCTAGCAACCAGTTGCGAATCAAAACGCACAGTTGTCAATGGCCTGGACGAAAGAGAAGCAAATGAAATTGTGGTCTACCTGAACTCCAAAGGCATCCAAGCAACAAAAATGCGTAGCACTGAAGCAAATCCGGGAGGCACTACGATCGCCCTATGGGACATCTCAGTCGACTACGACGAAGGCACAAAAGCCATGTCACTCCTCAATAACGCAGGATTGCCACGCCGCAAAAGCCAAAGCCTTCTCAACATCTTCGGTAATGTCGGCCTCGTCCCTACCGATCTTCAAGAAAAAATTCGTTATCAAGCCGGTCTATCAGAACAAATTGCCAGCACAATTCGTAAAATTGATGGAATCCTCGACGCTGAAGTTCAACTCTCCTTCCCAGAAGACGATCCCCTAAATCCAAACGCCCCAAAAAAAGACATCACAGCCTCAATCTACGTGAAGCATTCCGGAATTTTAGATGATCCTAACAGTCACTTAGCAACAAAAATCAAACAGCTCGTGACCTCAAGTATCACAGGCCTGAAATATGACAATGTAACCCTCATCCCCGACCGTGCACGCTATAATGAAATGCCTCCCGGTGGATACTCACAAAAAAGCGACGAAGACAAGCAGTGGATAAATATCTGGTCTCTCATCATCGCAAAAGACTCTTTAACACGCTTCAGAATCGTGTTTTTTACTTTCAGTATCCTCATTCTTCTTCTCTCGATGACGCTTGTATGGATTGGATGGAAAATGTACCCGTTATTTAAAGTGAACGGGGGAGTAAAACAACTATTTTCTTTAAAACCGATTCATTTTGAACCACAAACAGATACAATAGTAGAAGAGAAAACTGAAAATGAAAGCCAAGAAGAAGAGTCAGTAGACGAAGCCGATGAGACACGGGATTTTGAAGGGGACATCGATGTCGACGTCAAGAAATAGTAGTAATGGCGTGGTGAATTAATGCATGCAAAAAGCAGATTAATACTAAAAGTTTTATTGAATCATGCCCATAATGGAAGAGAAGACTCCCTTTTACGCCGCCTTCCCACCCACGAAAGAGACGCTCCCTTACAAATCGAAATAGGGGAAGGGGCTCCTAGCACCCTCGTGATCGATCCTTCTACATTTTTTAGCCAACTTCACTATTCGTGGCTTCCTCCTCTCTTAAAAATCGTTCCTTCTTCACTACTACCCTGTTACCTTTGCGCACTTCCTCCCTCCTATCGACAACCACTTGCCCGTTTGTTGAATATCCCTCAACCGACCACAGCGCTCTCCCCTCGAGTCAGCAAACACCTTTTAAATGCTCTGTATGCGAAAGCGGACGACAAACCTTCTCTTCCCGTCGCCCTTCTACCCCCTACACCGCTATCAGTTCTCCTTTCAATGGATAAAGCCGCTCTCACTCTCTTGGTCGATCGATTAAGCATGTATGATTTAGCGGACAAAATACAGCGTATCGTCGACAAAAACCGTTTAAAACAAATTTACACCTGTCTCTCTGTTCCGCAACAAAAATTTTTGAACACGCTCCTACGAAAACCGCATAAAATACAACTGACAGAAATTGATCTCTCGGCATGGAAAGAAGATCCTGAAACCCTTCACAATATCCTCCATAAAAGAGGATTGTTGCGTCTTGCAGCAGCAATTTCAGGGCAACATCCCGACTTTTTATGGCACCTGACGCATCGTCTCGACACCGGACGCGCCGCCATCATCAAAAAGCATTTTTCGGAATCCGCTATTCCTGTTTATACCCCTCTATTAACAGAACAGTTGATCGACACTATAAAATACATTAATCGTGAGAACGCATCGTGAGCACTAAATTTTTTACTCTTATCCGCGGCGACAGCATCCATGTGGCTCCCCAACAAAAAATTCTTCCTGCCGAAGATTTTTCTCAACTTGCATCGGGACAAGAAATACTAGAAGCAGTCAAAAAAGATGCCCTACACTATAAAGAAAGGATCGCCGTCGAATGCGAAAACATCAAAGAACATGCCTATAAAGATGGCTACGAAGCAGGATTCCAAGCGTGGGCCGAACACATTGTTAAAATGCAAAATGAAATCAACAATCTCCGCAAAGAATACAACAAAATGTTAGCTCCTATTGCTCTAAAGGCAGCCCAAAAAATTGTAGGAAAGGCATTTGAGATCAATAACGAACTCGTGCTCGATACAGTATCCAACTCATTAAAATCTGTTCTTCAACACAAAAGAATTACAATCTACGTCAACAAAATTGACCTCGACATTCTCGAAAAGAACCGAAATAAATTAAAAATTTTATTTGAAAATATCGAAGCCCTATCAATCCGCGAACGCGAGGATGTCAAATCAGGCGGATGCATCATCGAAACGGAAGGCGGCATCATCAATGCTCAGCTCGATAATCAATGGGCAGTATTAGAACGCGCTTTTGAGTCGCTATTCAAAGAGCTTTCCATTAAACAAGAGAAAAACAATCTAGAGATGACAAAGGGATAATATGACGTATGCACTTCCACGCTGGTTCCTCACTCTGACTGTACTTCTGGCACTCTCTTGGTTTGCACCCGCACAACTGTCCGCCGCAGAACTTCCAGGAAAAACCATCCAACAGAAAAAAGCGGAAAGAGAAGCGGTAAAAGCCCAGCAAGAAGCTCTACAAAAGAAAATTGAAGGCGACATCTACGCTCCTTACGACAATTTCAACCGCCCCTCGCTGATCACCCAAGCGGTCGCACTTACTCTTTTTGCCCTTCTCCCTTTCATCATCATGATTTTGACCTCCTTTATGAAGATGGTCATCGTATTATCTCTTCTTCGAAACGCTCTCGGAGTGCAGCAGGCTCCCCCCAACCAGGTCATCAACGGGATTGCCTTCATGCTCAGTCTCTTCATCATGTATCCGACGATCATCCAGATGTATGACATCAGCCAAGGTGCAATAAAAAAATATGAAACTCCCGAATCTCTCATCTCTCCTGGATCCTCTGCCTACGTCATCGCTATCGCCAACGAAGCAAAAGAACCGATGCGTGAATTCCTGAAACGAAACTCTTCGATCAAACATCAAACCCTGTTTTACCGGATGGCATACCGCTACCTCCCGGAACAGCACCGCGAGACGCTTAAACCAGACGAATTCATGGTACTGGTTCCCTCTTTCATCACCAGCCAACTTAAAGATGCGTTTGAAATCGGTGTTTTAATTTATATCCCATTTTTTGTCATCGACCTTGTCACGTCAAACATCCTGCTTGCGATGGGGATGATGATGCTATCTCCTGTGACCATCTCGATGCCCTTAAAGCTTTTCCTTCTTGTGATGTTGGATGGCTGGACCCTGCTTGTGGAAGGGTTAGTAAATACTTTTAGATGAGGTAACAAATGTTTCAAACACAGGCAGTACAGCTAGCGTATCAAGGACTGATCCTCATCCTCATTCTTTCCGCTCCCCCCATCTTAATCAGTATGTTTTTTGGTATCCTTGTCGCGATCTTTCAGGCAGCGACACAGATCCAAGAACAAACGCTATCGTTTACCATTAAACTTGTTGCTGTGACATTAACGTTGATGTTCATGGGAGCCTGGTTAGGTTCACAAATCATGTCATTTTCAATGAATATTTTTACACACTTTGCCCAATGGAGTCTCAATTCGCAGTAGGCAATAAAGGAATGACAGTGGCAGATGGGCGATAGTTATGTTTTACTTTTTCTGAATAGCTCCCTCAAGGGAGATCCCAACATCGCCATGTCCTTGTTTTTACTCTTCTTGGCACGAGTTCTTCCTATCATCGCCCTTTCTCCTTTTTTTGGCGGCCGGGTTCTTCCCCATCCCGTAAAAATGGCATTTGCCATCTGCCTCTTCGCCATCTTTTTACCGCAGCTCGCCAATGTAACAGTGACACCACTCACCTTTGATTTCGTCATTGTCACCTATATGATCAAAGAAATGTTCGTCGGCGTCATCATGGGAACAATCATCAGCCTTCCTTTTAACATCGCGTCAGGTGCGGGAATTATCATCGACCACCAGCGCGGCGGAGCCAGCTTGATGGTAAACGATCCGACCATTCAGAATCAGTCTTCTCCGATCGGTACGATGATGAACATGATCCTTATCTTTGCCTTTTTTCTTGTAGGTGGGCCCTGGGATGTCCTCGATGCCCTATCACGCTCCTATGAAATTCTTCCTCCCGACAAATTCATCAGTCCTCTCTTTTTCTCAAAAGACACCCCTTCTATGGCAATTATGCTCAGCATGCTTAACCAAGTCGTACTGATGACAACACAACTGGCGATGCCTTGTATTTTAGCAATGTTAATGACAGACTCCTTTCTTGGAATCGCCAACCGTCTCGCCCCACAAGTGCAAATCACCTTTCTTGGAATGCCTTTGAAATCATTATTAGGTCTAACAATTTTAGCTTTAGGATGGAAATTTCTCATCAAACAAATGATCGTCGACTCCAACTATTGGATCGCAAAACTTAACGAGTTGGTTGCTTTATTCAACTTTGGTCAAGCCCCTTCAATATAAGGAAAATCACGATGCAAAAAAAACTATTCTCTCTTTTATCATTGTTGACGGTATCACTAGGAGCCCTCTCTGCTTTCGACGCAGAGGCAGAAAAAGAAATTGAAAATGCACGCCAACAAGATAAACGCGACGAAACCCATCGCGAAGATGGCCGTCAAGAGGACAAACGCCAGGCAACTAAGCGCGAAGACAAGCGTCTACAAGACAAAAGAATCGAAAACCGTGCACTCGAACGTCAACTTGAAACTCGCCGCATCGATGATGCCCGGTGGGAACAAAAACGCATCGACGATGCACGCCGTCGCTAATGTCGTTGGGGTCGTTATTGCCTTTTTGAATTCACTTGTGTATATACCGCTCGTGATTCAACATTTGGTTTTTCGGCTGCGTCAAAGCCCCGCGGCCCAAAAATCAAATGTTGAACCACGAACGGTATAAAAGCCAAAAACTCTACGACAACGACACATTTCCACACGCCTTGTAGAGGCGATCCAAAATCGTTAACCACAATCCTTCTTTTGGAACATCGACATCAACCCACGCGGCGGCAATCCCTTCTTCATCCAAACGGCGTAAGGCCGCGTACAAGCCTTCTGCGACACTTTGTGGATCCTTCGCAGCTCCCAACACAATCACATGAAGGTCATTGGCATACGCACGATCAGAATAACCAAGCACCGTCCCGACTTTTTCCATAGGGCCAAAATACAGCTGTCCACGCGGAGCGTAATGCCGATAACGTTGCCCTGGACAAAGAGGCGCTTTTCCTTTTTTTGCTTCTAACGGCACATAACCCAGCACAGCAAAAAAATCTTCTGCGGCAATAGCCCCGAGACGCCCTAACTTCCAAGACCCCTCTTGAAAAATCAAGATCGTTGACTCAACCCCTTTTTCACAAGGACCTCCATTCAGCACAGGAAAATCCTTTCCAAAATCGACTTCCACATGCTCTGCAGAGGTTGCAGAAGGTCGTCCCGACAGATTTGCAGAGGGCATCACCAACGGTCCGGTTATCTCTAACAACTGCCGTGTCACCGGATGCATTGGCACACGAAAAGCGGCGGTAGAGAGTCCAGCGCGCACAAGTGTAGGAACGTTCTCCTCTACAACAGGGATCACTAACGTTAGGGGTCCGGGCCAAAAAGCAGCGGCAAGGCGCTCAAAATCCGGAGGAACCCCTTCAACAAAAGCGGCAATCTGTTCTTTATGTGCGACGTGAATGATCAGTGGATTGTCTGCAGGGCGATTTTTAAGTAAAAATATTTGTTGGATGGCGGTGGGTTGATCCACACATGCCGCGAGTCCATATACCGTTTCTGTGGGGACAGCAACGACATTTCCTTGTGTTAATAAGAGGGCAGTTTGTTCAAGAGAAAGGTGCATGGCTTATTTTAGTAGGGCAATAATTTCTTTTAGGGAAAGGATAAAGTAATCGACTTCCTCAATCGTATTGTAAAGGCCAAAAGAAAGGCGTGCGGTACCTTCTACACCAAAGCGGCACATGGCAGGCTGTGCACAATGATGCCCAGTTCGTATTGCAATTCCCCGCAGGTCCATCATCGTTCCGATATCAAGAGAATGCACCCCTTGGACGACGAAGCTGATGATCCCCCCCTTTTCTTTGGCGGTTCCGATGATGCGAAGACCATCTATTTTCAACAATTCTTTTGTCGCATGCGCTAAAAGCGTCTGTTCCCATTTTTGGATATTGTGTAATCCGATGCGATTCAAATAATCAATCGCAGCACCAAGACCAATCACTTCTGCAATCATGGGTGTTCCCGCCTCAAACTTCATCGGCAATACGTTGTAGGTGCTTTTCTCTAGCGTTACCGTTTCAATCATATCGCCGCCGCCTTGGGAAGGAGGCATGGCATCTAGTAACGCGCGCTTTCCATACAAAATGCCAATTCCCGTCGGACCATACACTTTGTGTCCGGAGAAGACGTAGAAATCCGCATCGAGCTCTTGTAGATCCACAGGCATGTAAGGAGCGGCTTGTGCGCCATCAATCAGGACCTTCGCCCCGCATGAGTGAGCAAGAGAAATAATTTCTTTAATCGGATGAATGGTTCCTAACACATTGGACACGTGCGCAATGGCAACAATTTTTGTTTTATTAGAAAGCAGCGCTTTGTAAGCATCCAGCAAAAGTTCGCCTTGATCATTCACAGGAATAGTTTTCAGGACAGCGCCACGGTCTTCGCACAGCATCTGCCAGGGAACGATATTGGAGTGGTGTTCGATCTCTGAAATGATGATTTCATCGCCCGGCTGAATAAATGCCTTGCCAAAGGAGTAGGCGATCATATTAATCGACTCTGTCGTGCCACGCGTAAAAATAATTTCTTCATGGTGCGCAGCATTGAGGAAGGCGCGTACTTTTTCGCGTGCTTGCTGAAAAGCGAGGGTCGAGTGGACAGAAAGTTCGTACACTGCCCGATGGACAGTGCCGTAGTGGTCGTGATAGAAGTCATACATCGCATCGATGACCTGGATCGGCTTCTGTGCAGTGGCTGCAGTGTCAAAATAAACTAACGGTTTCCCATGCATCGTCTTCTTTAGCATGGGAAAATCATCACGAATTTCTTTTAACCGCTCGACCATAACTTCCTAAGAGAGATATTTTTCTGCACGTTTTTCCAACCGCTCGCGTAGAGCAGGAAGGGCAATTCTTTCAATCACTTCTTTACAGAAACCATAAATCAAAATGTTCTTCGCCGCAACATCAGAAAATCCTCTCGACTTCATGTAAAACAGCTGTTCGTCATCAAGGCGTCCAAAGGTCGCTCCGTGGGAGGCTTTTACATCGTCAGCAAAGATTTCTAGATTCGGCTTGCTATCCGCATGAGCGGTTGGACTCATCAATAAATTGTTGTTCAATTGAAATGCATCCGTCTTCTGTGCAGCTTGTCGGACAAGGATTTTACCTTCGAAGCTAGAACGGCTGCTATCGCGTAAAACACCTTTAAATAGCTGGCGTGAGCGGCAATGCGGCGCTTGGTGATCTACCAACACATGCGCATGGGCTTCACGTGCTTCTGACAACATCCAGACGCCATCGAGTTCAACTTCAGAATTCTCACCTAACAACGCCAATTGGTAGTCATTACGCACTGTTAACGCGCCATCAGTGACACTGATCGTTTTAATCGTACTATTTCCTTTGCAGCTTCCACGCACAGCATCAAATAGCCATGCATCCTTTGGAAGGTCCATCGCCACTTGCGTGTAACGGACATGAGAATTATCTTCGACAGCAAAGTCCGCCGTTTGGTTAACAAAATAACCGGAACCAGAAAGAGGAATGTGTGTCTGATAGAGGTCCATCTGCGACTGTGCGCCAACAAAGAGTTGGATGCGCGGCAGGAGCAGCATTTTTTCTTCTTTCGCATCGATCAAATGTAGAATTTGTATCGGAGTATCGATCACTGTCTTCGGCGGAACGTAAAGGAAGAGTCCATCGCCCGCGAGAGCATAGTTGAGAGAAACAAACGCATCTTTCTCTTCGCTAATAGTCTTTGTCCATTGGTTATTCAGAAAGGTACCATAGGTACGCATTGCACGGCTCAACGGCATTACCACAACATTCGAAGGCAAAGCAGTCGTCGTTGAAAGCGTCGGAGAAAACTCTCCATTCACAAAAACAAGACATGCCCCTTCACAGCCTGGTAACAGATGGGACTGAACCACATCAGCAGAAGGCAGTGTTGATGTCGCCGCAACAAAAGTATTCGACAACAACGTTTTTACTTTAATGTACTTGTACACTTCATTCGCACGCGTCGGCAAGCCAAGAACGAGAAAACGTTCCCACGCCTTATCCTTCACTTTCTGCAACGGATCGCTCTCTTTTGCATTGCGATATAAACCGTCGAGCATTTGCTGAAACACTTCATGCTCCGACTGCTGTTGGGCCATCATTCTGCAACCCCCTCTTCTAGGGAATCGTCTGTACTTTCCAACCAGTCATATCCGCGCTCTTCGAGAACCAAGGCCAGCTCTGGACCACCTGTTTCCACAATTTGTCCGTCCAACATCACGTGCACCACTTGTGGCTGAATGTAGTTCAGTAGACGTTGGTAGTGCGTAATCAAAATAAGACCGACATCTGCTCCGAGAAGCTTTTTGACTCCACACGCCACAATGCGCATCGCATCAATGTCAAGTCCAGAGTCCGTCTCGTCAAGAACTGCAAGCTGCGGGGCCAAGACAGCCATCTGTAAAATTTCATTGCGCTTCTTTTCGCCGCCAGAAAATCCTTCGTTGAGACTGCGCAATTTAAACTCAGGACGCACATCCATCATCTTCATCTTTTCGTCGAGGTAGGTTTCGAATTCAGCAGAAGCCATCTCTGGGAGTCCTTCTGCTTTTCTTTTCGCATTGTATGCCGTCTCAAGAAATCGCATATTGGTCACGCCAGCAATTTCTACTGGATACTGAAAGCTCATGAATAATCCCGCCGTTGCGCGCTCTTCTGGCTCCATCTCCAATAAATTCTGTCCTTTAAACCAGATTTCTCCCTCGGTAATCTCATAGGCAGGATGCCCCGCTAAAATTTTAGCCAGCGTCGACTTCCCTGCTCCGTTAGGACCCATAATCGCATGGATTTCTCCTCCATTGATCGTCAAGTTGATCCCGTTTAAGATCGGAGTGCCTTCTACAGAAGCATGTAAATTTTTTATTTCGATTAATGGTTTTTTAGTCATGATTTATCCAACAGAATGTTCTAATTTTAATGTAAGTAATTTTTGAGCTTCGACAGCAAATTCTAATGGCAGCTCTTTGATGACATCTTTGCAAAATCCATTTACAATCATGTTCAAGGCATCTTCCATCGGAATTCCACGCGCACGCAGATAAAATATTTGCTCTTCATTCATCTTCGAGGTAGAGGCTTCATGCTCCACTTGTGACGTATCATTTCCCACTTCGATATAAGGGAATGTATTTGCAGAACAGTTAGCGCCCACAAGCATCGAATCACACTGCGTATAATTGCGCGACCCGGTCGCCTTAGCTGCAATCTTTACCATTCCACGGTAGCTATTGTGCGATACATCAGCAGCAATGCCCTTGGAAATGATCGTCGACGTCGTATTTTTTCCAATATGGATCATCTTCGTTCCAGTATCCGCCTGCATATGGCCATTCGTCAACGCAATCGAATAAAATTCGCCAACAGAGTCATCGCCAACAAGCAAGCAGCTCGGGTACTTCCACGTAATCGCCGCGCCAACTTCCACTTGGGTCCACGAAATCTTCGAACGACGTCCCAAACATTTTCCACGCTTCGTCACGAAATTGTACACTCCACCTTCGCCCGTCTTCGCATCGCCGGAATACCAATTTTGGACCGTCGAGTAACGGATTTCTGCATCGTCCATGGCGATTAATTCCACCACCGCCGCATGCAGCTGTTTGTTGTCAAACGCAGGCGCAGTGCATCCTTCGAGATAGCTCACGTAAGAGCCTTCTTCTGCGATGATCAACGTCCGCTCAAACTGACCCGATTCCTTATCGTTAATACGGAAATAGGTAGAGAGCTCCATTGGACAACGCACGCCTTTTGGAATGTAGACGAAAGAACCATCGGTAAAGACAGCGGAATTTAGGGCAGAATAAAAGTTGTCGGCAATAGGAACGACAGAACCCAAATATTTTTCGACGAGTTCAGGATATTTATGAACAGCTTCAGAAATGGAACAAAGGACAACGCCTGCCTCTTCCAACTTCTTTCTAAAAGTTGTTCCGATCGAAACAGAGTCAAACACCATGTCCACCGCAACGTTGCTAAGGCGCATCTGCTCTTCCATTGGAATTCCCAAACGCTCGAAAGTGCGCAACACCTCAGGATCAACTTCCGCTAAAGAGTTCAGCTTGCTTAGCTGTTTAGGTGCAGAATAGTAACTAATATTTTGAAAATCTATAGAAGGATAGTTAACATTGGCCCATTCCGGCTCCGCCATCTCTAACCAACGACGATACGCCTTAAGGCGAAATTCCAGCATATAGGGGGGCTCCCCTTTCTTTTCTGATAAGGCACGGATCACCTCTTCACTCAATCCCTTGGCAAAACGTTCCGTCTCTACCTCGGTAACAAATCCGTACTTATAGTCAGAACTGCCAGGAAAAGCAGCATCCGTCGACATATGTCCTCACTCCAATTTAATTCTAATACTCGAGAAAGTTTACCATAAAGTCGAACAAATGAACAGTGCTATTCGCCTCTCTTAGAGGCGTTTATTAAATTCGATGATAAACTTTTTCTTTAAACATATCATGCGCCGCTATGCGTAATTCGATAACAGACTTCAGAGCAATCATTCCGCCTTTCGCAGCGATAGGATGAATGATTCCCGCAAAATCTGAGACTATTTTAAGTAAATAGGCGGGTACAATCAAAGCCGTTGCTCCGATCATTGCTAATTGACGCACAAATTGTTTAGGAGCCTTACTCCACAATCCGAAAGTAACGACAGTAGCAGCAAAACTTATGGCGGCAAAAATCGCACTTGATAGAATATCTACAGCAATCGCAACCGCATAAATAGGCGACACAACAACATCCGCTAATCCTAGCATCAAGCAATATACCCTTAGCTTAACAGGCGAGTCCAGTTCCTTTTCGATTGTATCCATCTGATGCTCTAAGCTTTTCTTCGGCTCGTTCCATAAACTTTCCACAGGAAAATGGGTACTTTGGGTCATTTTAAACTCCTTTTATTTAAAAAATAATTAAAACATTACTAATTATAAAAAAAATTATTTTTTAAGTAAACAAAAAAATTTGCGCATGTCATACCAAAATAGAAATTTCGTAATCGGTCACGGCGCCTGTTATAAGTTTTTTATCCTCGCAGCGATGCTGGAGTTTGGCATTTTTGGGAGTCCAAAGTAGATACCGATTTGCATCAGGCTCAAAGAGCCGGCATCTTACAGCGAAGGTCGGAACGCAGCGCAGCGGAGTGGAGGCCTGGATAAGAAAGAAAAATATATTGAGGTCTGAAAGACCGACATAATTATATTCATAATGACCAACACCTTTTTTTAATATGCCGTCCCCGCGAAAATATACACAAGTGAATTCAAAAATTGGCTTTTTGGATTCACTTGTGTATAAACCCAAAACTCTGGTTAATAAGATCTGCCGCCGCTGTCTCGGCATAGGCGCATTCTAAGCCGGTAGGCTTGTACTTGGCGAATTTGACTTTATCCGCGCTTTCAAGAAATTTTTTTAACAATTCCCGTTCAGAAGCGTTTAATGACGGATGAGAAACCACTTGAAGCAGAAATTCTTCCGTGGTCAAGGTCTTCGCTTGGAGAGAATAGGCTGTTTCCAAATATTTTCTTACCACACCCGTTAAAAGAACATAATACTGGTCATATTCTCCTGCTTGGGGAAGCGCCATGGAATGGATCGCTTCCAATGCCTGTTGCGCCTCTCGCTGGGCACGAACACGCACAGTCTCACGCGTCAAAACAGGCTGACGCCTCCGTAACAGCACAGACACTCCAAAACTCGCCCCCAATAAAATAAGAAGGGCACTGACGCTTTTCCATGGAAAAAGAGAGCGCCGAAATTCTTGCCATCCCCGAAGACGCACCCATGAAATCCAAGAGGGATTATCAAAAAACTGAGCTCTCACTCCGGCATCCACTTGTAACGGTAAATCCACCGTTAAAGGAAGAAGGCCGAAAGGAGTTCCTTCCGCCATCGTCAACGTGGAGGGCATTGTCACATCGACATCAAAAACCCCCGTTAACATGCGGATCGACTCTTTTGTCTTTTCTTCCTCAAACATAATGTCGCGAAAAGTCAACGCATAGTGTCCGGGAATATCCGGATCCAATAAATACGTGATTTTTTCATTTCCAGGGGACAGCATGATACTCTCTTCAGAAGCCAACGAAAAAGGAGCGGCTCCATATCCAGGATAATCAATCAAATGGCTACGCAAAAGAGCCTTATTGAGCTTATATCCCTGAGGATACCTCGCTTCCACCACCACTTGCAATAAGCCATCAATACTTACGGGAGTGCTCGATCGACTTATTTTAACGGAAAAACCCGGGGCCTGCTCGCCTTTCCACACTTCTTCTAAACCAGTGAGGGGGCTCGCCAACAATAAGAATAGAAAAATAACGCGCATCCTCAATGGCGTATCCTCCTAAATTTAAAAAACTTTCTTAACTCGCTAACGGGAGAGTGGTCCGTACGTAAAAAGATAAAGCCTGCGCCCACATTTTTCATCATCGATTTATAGTGCGCAATGCGGGCAGCAGCCTTTTGCTTAATTTCATTTTTCCATTCGGGACGAGACGTATCGATCACTTTTTCTATTCCATTTTCCAGATCCTCGACAGCGACCAACCCGATATCGACAGGTTCTATCTCCATCGGATCCGCCACCGCAACCGCAATCAAATCGTGACGCTTTGCTGCAACAGCAAGCGCAAGCGGACATTCCGGAGCAAGGAAATCGGAAATGACAAAGCAGATTGCCGCCTGCTTTTGGACGTTACCAAGAAAATCCAGTGCGGCTTCAAGATTTGTTGTAAGGGACTGCGGTTCGTAAACAAGAAGCTCGCGAATAATCCGTAGCACATGCCGCAATCCTTTTTTAGGAGACAGATGCTTTTCAACACGGTCAGAAAAAAGAATAAGTCCTACTTTATCGCTGTTTTTTATCGCACTAAACGCGAGGATCCCGCCCACTTGAGCGATCATTTCCCGCTTCGTCGCCTGATTGCTTCCAAACCGTGTAGAAGCAGAGACATCGACCACTAAATAAAGGGTCAGTTCACGTTCTTCACGAAAATTCTTCACATGGGGAGAGCGCATCCGTGCAGTGACATTCCAATCAATCGAGCGGACATCATCCCCTTCCACATATTCGCGTACCTCTTCAAACTCCATCCCTTTTCCTTTGAAAGCAGAGTGGTATTCGCCGGCCAAAATATCTTCGGCAAGACGAATAGTTTGCACGTGAATGCGACGGATATGTTTTAAAAGTGCGTCTGGAATTTCACTCAAGTGTTACCTCAAGGAACAAGAATGGTCGTTAGGATTCGATCAATGATGGCATCCGCAGTGACATCTTCTGCTTCCGCTTCATAGGAGCGACGGAGGCGGTGGCGAAGGACATCGTACGCCATCGATTTTACATCGTGGGGAGTGACATACGCCCGTCCATTTAAGAAGGCATGCGCCTTAGACGCCATCTTCAGCGCCATACTCGCGCGCGGCGAAGCGCCGTAAAGGAGCAATCCTTCGATGTCGACATTAAATTGCTTAGGATTGCGCGTCGCAAAAATGATATTTAAAATGTAGTCGACGATCTTATCATCAATGTAAACCTGGTTTACAATCTGACGCGCGGACAATATTTCTTCCGCTGTTAGGACTGGCTTTACCTCGGGAAGAGGCTCCAGCGTCGCCATGCGGCGCATCACCTCTTTCTCTTCTTCCATCGAAGGATACTCCACACGAATCTTCAACATAAAACGATCGGTCTGCGCCTCAGGCAACGCATAGGTCCCTTCGTGTTCAATCGGATTCTGCGTCGCCAACACAAGATAAGGTTTTCCCGTTTTAAAGGTCTCCCCACTAATGGTCACCTGCCGCTCTTGCATCACCTCTAACAACGCCGACTGCACCTTAGCCGGAGCACGATTGATTTCGTCCGCCAACAGAATATTCGTGAAAATAGGCCCTTTCTTAATCGTAAAGGTTCCTTCCTTTGGATTGTAGACAGAAGTTCCAATCAAATCTGCAGGCAAAAGATCGGGAGTAAACTGGATGCGCTTAAAGTCACACTGAATCACCTTTGCCAATGTATTAACAGCCAATGTTTTTGCCAACCCAGGCAATCCTTCCAACAAAAGATGTCCATCCGCTAACAATCCAATGAACAAGCGATCAATCATCTGCTGCTGCCCAACAATAACTTTCCCTACCTCTTCACGGGCGGCCAAAAACTTTTTATTTTCATTTTTGACGGCTTCGCCTAACGCTTCCATATTTGCAACCATAACATTCCTCCGCTCTTTCGTAATGTACAGCGGCTTGACTTTGAAAAGAAGTGTAATTTTTATTTGATAGGCAACAGAATGGTGAAGGTCGATCCCTTCCCCACCGTCGATGCAACAGAAACCTCACCCTTATGCTTTTGTACAATCGTTTCCACTAAAGACAACCCCAATCCCGCGCCTCCCATGCGACGCGAATGTGCCTTATCCACGCTATAAAAACGGTGGAAAATATTCTCGATATCACTGCGAGGAATCCCTATCCCTTTATCACGCACCGACAGCTCAACAAAGTTGCCTTTCTTTTTTAAAGAGATGGTAATTTGAGGGACATTTTCCGAATACTTCGCCGCATTCACCAATAGATTGAGTAACGCTAATTCTAATAGTTGCGGATCCCCTAAGATGTCAAATGAACTCTCTTTTTCTATCTCTATATTGACTTGGGCTTCCGCATACGTTTCAAGTAGCATCCCCACGCAGCTATCAATGATATCAGGAAAATGAAAAGGAATAAAATTGGACTCCGCCAAATGTTCAATATCGGCAAGGGTGAGTAAATCTTTAATCAAATGCGCCATCCGCTCACAGCTGCGTACGATTTTTTCCGTAATCTCTACGGTCGTTTCTCTTGGCAGGTGCGGATGATCATGTAACGCCTCTGCAAAGCCACGAATAATCGTAATCGGCGTTTTTAACTCGTGCGACGCATTTGCTATAAAATCTTTGCGCATCTCCAAAATGCGATAATGCGCCGACTTGTCCTGCATCACAAGGACAGCCCCGGATTTCCCTTCTTGAGGCGCTGCGATAAGGTCGAGATAAACGAGTCGTCCCTCGATCTCAATCTGCAAATCATCCGTTAACGCGACATCTTCTGCAAGACACCTCCGCACTAGCTCTTCGCAGGAGCGCGGACTCGTCCCATAAAAGTGTTGTCCGATCAATTCCTCACGCCGTTTTCCCAAAAAACGCAACGCCATGCTATTCGCATAGGTGATCATCATCTGATTATCAATAGCGACCACCCCTTCAATCAACGACTCCAACAGCGCCGCTTTCTCATTACGCTCTTTCATCAAAGAATCAATATGGACTTGTATCTTCTTCGACATCGAATTCAACGTATCCGCCAACTTTTTAAACTCGTCGTTAGGATTGGCGATGTCGACAGAAATTTTTGGTAAGATATCGACCTCTCCTTCCTGATACGGACGCACAGCGCGAATGATTTGTTGAATCGGACTAATCAAATGATTAATTGTCATCCACGTCATCACACTAAAAAGCAACAGAATGGCGATAGAAAAAAACAAGAGTCCCAACCGCATCTGCAAGGTCGCATCATAGACATACTGCTGGGGTATCGCGACACGCAAAATGTATTTTTTTCCATGAAAATCAAACGCCTTCGCCATATAAAACATGCGTTGGTCAGAGACAACGGAGTCTCCTTCATAAGTTCCGATCCCTTTATTTAGGGCGTCGGTCACCTCGGGATGATCCACAACGAAGTCTTGAGAAAATTTTGAGCCCAATCGTTGCTTTGCATGAGAATCATAAATGACTTTTGCATTTTCATTTAATACCCCCACGCGAAAGAAAATACGGTGCTTCATATTTTTCAAGGTAGTGACGACCGCTTGGTCGTCAGGAACGGCACGAATTTTAGCGATTAACTCGTCGGCACGTCCTTCAAGGCTCTGAGAAATCAACGCCTGAACGGTATGGATAGCAAGGGGATAAAGCGCAGCAATAAAAAGGACAAAAAGAATGATGTAGGTGATAAATATTTTTTGTCGAAAACTCAGCATCTGTCTCTATTTCCCTCTTTTCCGCACTATACACAAAAGTGAATTCAAAAATTGGCATTTTTGATGAAGTAGATAGCGATTATACACAAGTGAATTCAAAAATTGGCTTTTTGAGCATGTCAAAGCCCCGGGATTCACCGATCGAAAGTCGGTTCATATTATTAATATTAAACGACTTTTGATCGGTAAATTGCGGGAGCTTTCACATCGCTCAAAAACCGATTCTTGATTTCACTTGTGTATAGTATCAGGCTCAAAGAGCCGGCATCTTACAGCGAAGGTCGGAACGCAGCGCAGCGGA
>CAYIYO010000031.1:0-22779 GCA_964367715.1 uncultured bacterium | reverse complement strand
TCATAAGTTTTTCATCGCGGTAACGATGAATACATAAAAACAATGCCCCCGTCTTGAGTGATCTCCCCCTTAACCGATTACGTTTTTTTTGTTTTCAAATGTTCGAGTTTTTTTATTACTTTGAGATATATACCGTTCGTGGTTCAAAATTTGATTTTTGAATCACGTTCGGTATAACACTACATTACATGTTTAGGAGTACTGATAATGTTAAATTTAATTTCAATTAAAAATAGATCAAATGCATTTACATGCTTCTTAACCATTACCCTTACAACTCTATTTAATATTTCTTTTGCACAAGTACTTGAGAACGAAAAAGAATTTCTTCTGTTCACTCAACCCAAAACAGGAACTTATTTAGTCGGTCCCTTATTAAGTCGATTAAGTGAAAAAAAACTGCACTTCGCAGAATCTACAGATTTTCCGGCCTATCCAGAACCAGCAAAAACAGAAGCAGAATACAACAATTTTTTAACATTAGACGGGCATATTCCTATATTTATGCACCACCTAACAATACAAAAACAATGGTATGTCAACTTACTAAACAAACTTAAAAAAAATCACCAGTTTTACACATGCCACACCCCTTATAGTTTGGAATTGGATAAACTATTAGAGCTCAGAAATTCTATCGGTTTTTTTATTTTGCGTGATCCAAGAGATTATATTGTTTCAGGGGCGCGCTTTTATGGAACAACCGACCAATGCCTATTTCCTCTGGAATGGTACCAGTCCCTTTCTTTTGAAGAGCAGGTGACAATCATGATAAAAGGGACCGATTGGTATAACTCTGCACGATGGTCTGTTTCCAATTTTAAAGGATGGGTATCCTCTTGCAATTGTCATGTTATTCACTTTGAAGCCTTGATAGGCGCTCAAGGAAAAGAAAAGCAGCTTAATGAATTGAAAGCGATTGCGGAACAACTAAATCTACAGCTTTCAGAAGATAAAATTCTCGCCATTTTTCAAGAGGTTTTTGGGACGGGTCCAACTTTTAGTGGTAAGAAAGAAACATGGAAAGAAATTTTTACAGAAGAGCATAAAAGCCTTTGCAAGGAACAGATCGGCGATTTTCTTATCGAGCTTGGATATGAAAAAGATTACAATTGGTAAAAAGATTTTGTCTTGATGAATTGCTGAATAATTGCCTCAAAAGATTTGGCATATTCTTTTTCGTTAGCACGCTTTTCATATTGAGCACGCGCATGCGCAACCCACTCTTTATAAAGCGCCTTATCCTCGCATAAACGACAAGCTAAATTCACATACTCCTCTGTCGATCCATTATGAAGCACGCGATCCAATCCAAAATATGTGCCTCCATAACGTGCCTGCTGAGGACCCTTTTCATCAAACATCGAGACAACGGGACATCCTGCTGCCATCGCATCTAAAATGCCTATGCCGCTACCAAAAGGATATTCGTTTAAATAAAGGTCCATCGTGCGGGCGTATTGACTCGGGTTTTTATGATATCCCATGAAAACAACACGAGAATTGACATCGTACTCTGAAAAGATTTTTCTAAATTTTTCTTCATTACTAATTGGTCCTAGCGGAGCGTAATAAGCGGTGGGGCATCGCTGCAAGATTTGACCAATGGCGTGGCAAAAGTCTTCGCTGAGTCGCGCTTCTAGGTGATGGGAAATCGTTGTCATGAGAAAGCTGTTGGAAGGAAAGCCGAGCTCTTCTTTAGTATAGGCGTGGGTTTCCCATCCTTTTCTAACATCGACGCAAAACATCAAGACAGCACTTTCCATGCCCAATGCTTTTAATCGATCGCCATGCAGCTTTATCGCGTCTTCCGAGCTCAAGATAGCCGCATCGTAGCAAGGGTAGCTGGGAAGAGTACCGTGGTCAAATAACACCCGCAGAGGTGCCTCTACAAGGGAAGCTATTAAATTATTTGTTTCATCGGGCCCATGAAAAACTACCACGTCGACCTGGAGCATGTTAAGAACACTGGCCAAATACCGTGCCGTCGCTTCGTAGTGTATGCATTCTGTATTTACAATCGTGTTTATGCCCGCTTGTTTAAAAGAATGAAGCGTTCTAGGTCCTCTTAATAGAGAAGAAAGAGAATCGCGTAGGGGAATCGGATACTCCAATGGATAGTGCACCAGACGTTCTGTTGTCATCACTGTTGAATCAAATTTTTCTTTGTCACTATTCAATAACAAGTTTTTAATTAAAATTGTAGGCGCGTGCCCTCCATCAACAACTTGCGTCACAACATGGGCTAAATGGATTTTCCCTTGAGAAAAAGATATTCGCGGCTTTCGCTCGGTGTAAGCTTTTTTGTAGAGTTCGCCTAAAAAATCTTTTTGCGGGGGTCCTAATGGAATAGCAAGAGGAACTCCTTTATGGGGATCGTGCCAGTGCTGAATCGTTTCGTAGAGGTGGAGGGCAAAACACCGTTTTTTTCCTAATCGTTCTGCGCGAATATTAAATAACAGCCTTTTAGATAGATGGTAGAGGGTGTCGCTCCATTCATTTTCTAAAGAAAATACTCCGTTTGAAAAAGAGAGATATTTTTCTATGTATTCTTTAATTAAGGGAGCGATTTCCTTTAGGGCTGTTCTAGAGGAGATAAGAACCAGTGTTAAAGACTGATTAAAAGAAGAACTGTTTTTTTGTAACGCGAATTGTTCTCTAGGATATCCTTCAAGGATATAGAGAAGAGATTTTTCGGAAGAAAACGCTTCTAATAGTGCATTGTGTTCAAGCAAATGAAAAAAGTCGGAATAGGTTAGGCAGACATAAATGACTTCTTTATTAAAATAAGGAGCCAACACTGCAGAGTAATTTATGGTTGAATAAGGCTCTAGAATGACCAGAGGAATCGTTTCTTTTTCTTCAATGTAAGGTATTAATGGAGAACTATATCCAAAAGAGTGCCATGGTATTTTTTTTACGATCTCTGGATCTAATAAAAGTTTTTCTAGCCCTTTTTTACGTTGACAGAGCTCTCTTACCCTTTTAAGTCTATTTTGTTTTTGCTCAACAAACTTTTGATAACGTGCCGGCACTTTTTTTATTTCTATTGCTAAAAGATCGTGCGCGCAGGCGTTGCTGAGCAAATGTTCGATTTCTAATTGTTCGATCCCCTCATTTAAAATAATTTTTAAATAGGAATTCTTTTCTATCTCTGTGAGAAAGACGTGTCGTGTTAAAGAGGCTTCCATTTCACCCCCAAATACCGACGCATCTAAGTAGTTCATTAAATAGTGAAATTCAGGGATGTGAGAAGTCCGCGCTTCTTCACGATCATTCGGATCGCCTAACACCAATTGCAGCGCTTCCAAAAAGCGTCCTTCTTCATAGAGAGAAAGCGTACGATAAAATAAATCGTTGTCATCAGTCGTCATTAGCCACTCGGTATACACAAGTGAATTCAAAAACCGATTCTTGATTTCACTTGTGTATATATATAAAATGTTATCGTAATTTATCACATAAACGTTATTATTTATAAAAATTTATATATTGTTATTTTATCCTTTATGGATTATTCTCTCCAGTTTATGATTAAATTTTCTAAATTTCAGTGAAATCGCCATGCAAAAAAATAAACGTAAACGCCTCTTACTTAAGCTTTCAGGAGAAATTCTCTGCGGAGAACTTTCTGCGAATATCGATCCTATGGCTTGCCATCGTGTCGCGAAAGCATTGCAGCGTTTTCAGCAGGAAGAGATCGACCTCGCCATCGTCATTGGCGGAGGAAACTTTTTTCGAGGGGAGGGATTAAGTGCGTTAGGATTGGCCCGAACGGCGGCAGATCAGATCGGAATGTTAGCCACAATAATGAATGGGATTGCGTTGCAGCAGGCGCTGGAAGCGATTGGATGCCCCGCTAAAGTCATGAGCGCTGTGGACTGCCCCCGCTTTGTCGAATCCTACAATTGGCAACACGCAAAAGCTGCACTCGATCAAAAAACAATTGTGATCTTTGTGGGCGGCACGGGAAATCCTTATTTTACGACCGACACCAATGGAGCGTTGCGCGCGTGCGAGATTGGAGCGGACCTCTTTCTTAAAGCGACGAAGGTCGACGGAGTATTCGACAAGGATCCAAAAAAATTTGCTGACGCCGTCCGTTACGAAACCCTCTCTTTCAGAGAAATTCTTACAAAAAAATTAGGGATTATTGACGCAACAGCAGCATCCCTTTGTATCAACAATCGCATTCCCCTTTTTGTTTTTAATATGGAGCTGCTTTACACGCACTCCCTCTTACAAATTCTTAACGATAAACAGCACGGAACATTAGTTTCAGAGGAGTCCATATGAACTTGAGACAACAAACAGAAGGCCGCATGCAAGCGGTTTTAGACCACCTTACCCAAGAGCTAAAAAACATTCGTACAGGACGTGCGAATCCAGGCATGGTAGAAAATGTCAGCGTAGAAGTCTACGGCGCGCCGATGCGTCTCAAAGATGTCGCAACGATCTCTTGCCCAGAGCCGCGTCAGCTATTAATCACTCCTTATGACCCGCAAAACTCTTCGGTTATCGGAAAAGCCATCGACAAAGCAAATCTTGGCTTTAGACCGATTGTGGAAGCGAACTGCGTACGCATCAACATTCCTCAAATGGATGAATCCGTACGTAAAGAAATGGTCAAACAAATTCACAAACGTTTAGAAGAAGCAAAAGTATCGATCCGCCAAGAGCGTGCAAAATCCAACAAAACCATCAATAAAGAAAAAGATGACGGCAATGTTGGAGAGGACGTCGTCCGAAAGCATGAGAAAGAGGTTCAAGAACTTACGGATAAATGCTGCAAAAAAGCGGAAGATCTTTGCCAAGGAAAAGAGCAGGAAGTGATGACAATATAATATTTACATAAAAAAATTCTGATTTTTGCGTTGCAGAAAATTCAGGCAAAATGTAATATAAAAGCTCTTTAAGCAAGCAAAGAACTAGCCACTACAAAGTAGCATAGCCTAAGCAAGCAGGTTCTGTTTATCGACATTAACAGAATCGAAAGCAGACCTTATTTTTCTTAGGAAAAGTAAGGTCGTGAATTAGGCCCCATCGTCTAGTCTGGCCTAGGACACCGGATTTTCATTCCGATAACAGGGGTTCGAATCCCCTTGGGGTCAATGAGTCTTTAGCTCAGTCGGTAGAGCATCTCACTTTTAATGAGAGGGTCGATGGTTCGAGTCCATCAAGACTCATATTTTTTGTCTATCATAGACACTTCAAAACCTTTTCTTTACAGATATACCAAAAATTATCTATATTTCAGTCGAAGAGAGAGCACCCCTCTCTCCTCGCTTACCTGAAAAAACCTTTATATTCAGGCACATATTCTTTTTATTCAATGACATGAGCGTGCTATGACCGAAAATCCTGAAGGGGAATCGGAATTTGAATCCGAAAATAAAATCCCCGAACGCCCGATAGAATGTACCGAATGTAAGAAGTCGATAAAAGTACGCTATACTGAGATCATCAAAAATTCCATTAATGAAATTTGCATGTGCGCAGATTGTCCCCACCTTCAACGCCATCTCCATGGGATGCCCGCTTACGTGGTCGATGAAGAGGCGGGAATGAAGACCGGCGTCGCCTGTGGCGACTGTGGAACCACCTTGGAGTCTTTGCTAGTCGGACATCCTCTTGGCTGCTCACATTGCTATGAAGTTTTTACAGATACAATTATTGATGAACTGGAAGCACGCAATAAACTTCCTTCTAAAGAAGAAGGACAGCGTAAAAATGTGATTTTACACATTGGAAGGATCCCTGGCGAGACGATTGAGATGAGCCCAGGCCTTCGCCTTGTCGCACTCAACGAAGCGCTTGTAGAGACTTTAAAGAGGGAAGATTACGAACAAGCGGCGATGCTACGCGATCAAATTAATGCACTGACCGAAGATTCTGAAAAAACGAAGCGTGAGGAAGACAATGAAGGATAAAAGTAAATTAATCCTTTTACTCGATAATAAGAATCCTTGGAACTCAAGTAAAAATAAAATTTGGCTTTCTTCTTCGGTGACATTTTTTCGTAATCTTGAAAAGTTTAATTTTCCTGGAAAGCTGGAGACCGAACGACAAAAAACTGTGGTCAATTTGGTCAGCGAGGAGCTCTTAAAATATAAAGGATTGAACGACCTAACGCTGTTTCGTGGGGAGCAGCTCGATCCGTTAGAAAAAGAGTTTTTAACTGAGCATTTTTTAAGTACGGACAATTTTCATCATGTACATGCCGGAGAAGCGTTTGTTGTCGACAATGCGGGCGAGTTTGTTGCGACGATAAATATGCATAACCACATCAATTTTCATTTGATGGAAAATAATGGCAACATCGAAGACGCATGGAACCGTTTGTTGAAGGTCGAAACGGCGATTGGGAAATCGTTGAGCTACGCCTTTTCGCAGCGATTTGGATTCCTTTCATCCGAACCCGCAGAAGCCGGGACAGGGTTACAGGTCACCATTTATCTTCAATTGCCGGCGCTTGTGCATACTGACACCATCGATGAAGTGCTCGACAAACATGCGGACGATAGCGTCTTGATTACCGGGTTTCAGGGAAGTCCTACAGAGCTGATTGGCGATATATTAATGGTTAAAAATAATTACTCCATTGGTGTAAGCGAAGAAAAAATCTTGTCTTCTTTGCATCATTTTACGACGAAGATGATACTAGAAGAAAATACGGCACGCTCAAAAATTCGCAAAGAAGAAAACCCAGAGATGAAAGACAGAGTGAGCCGCGCCTATGGCATTCTTATCCATTCCTACCAGCTAGAGACGATTGAAGCGCTGAATGCGTTGAGTCTTCTAAAGCTCGGAATCGATTTTGAATGGGTAAAAGGAATTACCGTCTCCGACATTAATACCTTGACCTTCAATTGTCGCCGCGCCCATTTAGTTAACCTTTTGAACGAAAAAATCGAGCAAGAGTCCCTTTCACATAAACGTGCCGAATTTGTTCATCAGGCGCTAAAAAATGTTTCGTTGGTGATATGACCACCTCCCCCCAAAAAAAAGGCGTCGCGATCAATTATGCGTCACACATACACTACAACGATCATCTTGCTCCTATCAGCGTGATAATGGGTATTCCTTTGATGGTCGTTGAAGAAAAAGATTTTGACGCATGCAAAAAATATTATCCCTCGGTAGACATTCAACTGATCGACTACCAGGATTTTAATCCAGAGTATCTGATCTCCCACTTCGACGTTCTTTTTATGTCGGATCTGTGGGATCGCGACACATTTCGAGAGAAGTTTGCTCCACTAGAGAAGCGTTATGGTAAGGTGATGCGGAATGTGCACTGTCCCCACGGATTCTCTGATAAAGGATTTTATTTAAGGAAGACGGCGAAAGAAGACATTGCGTTGGTGTACGGCCAAAATATGTTAGATCAATTCAAAGATGAAGGCGTTTTTGACGATCTTAACCAATTTGTCCTGACAGGCAACTACCGCTATACCTATTATAAGATGCATAAAGAGCATTTTGATCACTTAGCAGATGAAATTGTTTTTAATCGATTAGATCCTAGCAAAAAAACTATCCTCTATGCACCGACATGGATGGATCTAGAAGAGTCTTCTACTTTTTTTGAGTTGTACACGCACATATTGGATAACCTTCCTGACGACTATAATTTGATTGTTAAGCTCCATCCACAGCTCGAACTTGACGATACAAGCAAATTTTATCAGATTATTGGCAAATACCAAAAAAGGGAAAATATTGTTTTCCTCACCGACTGTCCACTGGTTTTTCCTTTGCTTGCGCGGAGCGCTCTTTATTTAGGGGACATGTCATCGATTGGATATGACTTTTTAGCGTTTAATCGACCGCTGTTCTTTTTAAATAAAAGAGACCGTGATCCAGATACGACGAGAGGACTATTTTTGTATCGTTGCGGAGTCGATATTCGTCCTGCAAACTATCCAAACCTCTATTCGATTATTACAACTTATCTAGAAAGTGGTGAGGATACGTTTTCATCCATTCGCAAGAAAATCTACGATTACACCTTTGGTGAAGAGCGCTCGTTTAATGCCATTAAACAAGAGATTATCGCCGCCTACAACACTTCGATTTAAATGCCTTTCCAACGCTGCATCATTTTATTTGCAAGGACAAGGTCATCGGGAAAATCAACCTCCATGCAGTGGTCAATATTGATAGGGATCGTATAAACTTTTGTGCCTTCTTCAATGCACATCTCGACAGCTTTTTCAAAATAATCATTTGTCGCACATTTTTGTAATTCCGCACGTAGCATGTCGACATCTTGTTCGTGGAAAATATTCAACCCCAAGGCCTCTCCTTCCGGATTTAACACCTGCTTCGACACTTCTAAAATACGTCCCTTTCCATCAGTGCGGTACTTCACCTCTTCTTCTCCTACGCGTCCTACGTTGACGATCATGCCCGTTTTACCGCTTTTATAAACGGATTCAAATACGTTTTTATGAAAGACGACATCGCCATTCATCCAAATTACTGGCTCATGCGTCACATATTCTAATGCTAACAATAAACTTTTGGCGGTGTTTGTCGTCTCGTAGTCTTCGTTTTCGACATATTCTAAATCGGGGAATCGATTCATAATTTTTTCTTCTTTATAACCGACAACAACGACAACCTGTCTCAAAGAAGTGAAGGCGGCAATATGCTCGAGCTGCATCTCTAAAATAGATTTTTTATTTGCTAGCTGTGTCAATGCTTTAGGAACTTCATACGCCCCTAAACGACTGCCTCTTCCTGCTGCTAAAATTATAATTTTCATAACGAATTCTCCCTTGAACTTTTTATACTGAATCTCTTAGATTTCTGCTATGAGTGAATTCATTAGAGCTAAAGAATTTGAGAACGAAGGACGGCAATTAGAAGCAGTAGACGCTTACTTTAAGGCTGTCATGAGTTTTCCTCACAACAGCGAATATTGCTCCGCTTTTGCGCACTCCATTCGTTTTCTTTCTTTTAATGAAGTGAATCCTTTTCTTCTTCACGCCCTTCTTCACTGCTTTACGATGCCCGAAGTCAACTTCCAAGACCTAGCCGTCCCCGGCTTCAGTTTGCTGGCTTTACATCCTGATTATCTAACATTAGTCGAAGCATTTGAAAAAAAAGAACCGCTTCTCCCCCTTCTTCTTGATTCAAATTTCAATGAAAATACTCTTCTTCTCGCCTTGCTCACCCATACGATCGTTCCGGATCCACAGTACGAACGCTTAATGACCGCTCTTAGGGAAGCTTTGTTAAAACAAACGGAAGATCTCTCTCCTTTTCTCCCTTTCCTTCTGGCTCTCGCCGCGCAATGTTTCCTTAACGAATATGTGTTTAGCGAAACAGAGGAAGAAGCCGACCTCATTGCAGCGCGCTCCCAGCAACTACATTTCCCCCTCACTCCGACTGCATCGCCTTTAATCGCTCTGCTTGCCTCCTATCGCCCCCTTTACCACTACTCGTTCAGCACCTCCCTCCTTACGCATACAGATCCGCGCCTTTCCTCTCTCATTCAAACTCAATTAATCGAACCCCAAGAGGAACGCTCCCTCATTACAACAATTCCCATTCTCACACCCATTCACAATTCCATCTCTAAAAAAGTCCAAGAACAGTATGAGGAAAATCCCTACCCACGTTGGAACTATATTTCCCAGCGCATCCCCCAAGACACCACACAAGTTTTACAAGAGCGTTTCCCTAATGAAGTGATTATTCCTCAACTCGATGCCCCCCAAATTTTAATTGCCGGATGCGGTACTGGACGTCAAGCGATCCAAGCAGCCCTGACTTATAAAGATGCCGAAATTCTGGCAATTGATTTGAGCGCGGCCAGTCTTGCCTATGCAAAACGTAAAGCTGAAGAGAGGGGATTGAATCAAATCACCTTCATGCAAGCAGACCTTCTGAATCTTCCTTCTCATGTAAAGCAGTTTGACATCATCGAAGCAGTGGGCGTGCTGCATCATTTGGAGGATCCGATGACAGGCTGGAAAGTCTTGAGGCGTCACCTTAAAGAAGGGGGATGGATGAATCTTGGGCTTTACAGTGAGATTGGACGACAAGATGTCTGCGCAGCACGAACGTATATCGAACAAAAAGGCTACTTGCCTACAATAAAAGGCATTCGCCTTTGCCGACAAGAACTCCTGAACCTTCCCGAAAATGATTCATTAAAGGATGTCACACTCTCAATTGATTTCTATACGACAAGCACTTGCCGCGATCTAATTTTTCATGCACAAGAACATCGCTTTACTATTCCACAAATTATAGACTGTTTGCAGCAGCTTGAATTGACTTTTTTAGGATTTGACCTTCCTCAGCAAGAGTTGCTAAAAGAATACCATCAAGAAAATCCAAATGATCCTCCAGAAGGAACACTTTCCCATTGGGATCAATTTGAAAAAAAACATCCGACGACATTCATCGGCATGTACCAATTTTGGACCAAACCAGATAAAAGCACTTATGACACAAATAACTTCTGACTTTTCACTCTCTGTTGATGAAAATATCACACTGAAGCTTCCCCTGATTGAAGAGTCCGAAATCTTTTTTGCCCTCACTAATAAAAATAGAGCGTATTTGCGCCACTTTTTTGGATGGGTCGACGAAATTACGACGGTTGATGATGCCGAGTTTTTTATTCGTATCGAACTAATGAAGTCCGTGGCGATGGAAGAGATTTCTCTTGCCATTTGGTTTAAAGGTTATCCTGTCGGATGCCTAAGTTTACAGAATATCGACAAGATTCACCACTCTGCACGGATAGGGTATTGGATTGACAAGGAGCATCAGGGAAGAGGGATTATCACCAAAAGTTTAAATAAATTAATTGAATTTTCTTTTAAACATTTGTCTTTGCATCGAATCGAAGCCCTTTGCGCCGTTCATAATGTGAAAAGCCAGCAAATTCCACTCCGACTAAATTTCAAGTTAGAAGGAACTCTGAAAGATGCCCTCTTTCATCAAGGGAAGTACTTTGATGCCCATCTTTACGCAATTACAAAAGAGAGTTAGGTTATACAAAAGTGAATTCAAAAATTGGCTTGTGTATAACCTAACTCTCTGTTGTCTGTGGGTTCTGTCGTAAAAAATGTATTACTTCTCTCACTACTCAACGATAGGCAAGATGATGCACGATGGGGTATCTGCTCCAAAATAAATTTTATTTTGGGCGCTGATCGGCTTTTGGTTTGGCTTTCCAGGGATACCGGAATGGTGATTGACTTCATAGCGTGGATAATTTGTGCTGCTGACGCTGATGCGGATGCGGTGTCCTTTAGCGATGACAATGCTGGTTGTTCCTACATCAAATTCGACTTCGAAAGGGACTTTCAAATCTCTTTGGGCTGCATTATCCATACAGAGAGCCAATCCTGTGCGGTGCATGCTATCGAGGATTAAAATGCTGCGACCGTCGGGATATACATCGCACAGACGAATGCCGACGTCTGTATCAGGCTGATCAGAAGAAAAATAGATTTTCGCAAAGACATCGCCTGTGATTTCCGTATCTTCAGATAAGAGATCACTTGTAAAGACAACGACATCGTCGCGGCTTTCAATTTCGCGCTGGTCCATTGGACCCGCCTCTAAAAATAGATTGCGACCGCCTTTCGTTGGGACAGGATTTGTGGGGTCACTCACATAAGAGAGGCTTTCGACTTCTTTTTGGGGCTTTTCTTTATTTAATAGATGATTGGACTGAAGGTAAAAGCTGGTCAATACGGCAGGAATTGGCCATTTATTTGCATGACGCCAGACATTTCCACTTGAAGGAGAGCCATCAAATGGTCCCATGACATAATATGTAACCGCAGGAAGATCTTCTACCTTATTTTCTGTGCCTTTAAGGTAGTGGGCAAACCAGGGTCCTGGAGTATATTCAGCGGGCATCTGTTGTGCATTTTTTGGCACTTCAAACTGTCCTAACTTTTGGGTGCGTGGCCATTCGTGGACCCAAGGACCGATCACAAGCTTTTGTCGTCCTTTGGCACCTTCTCCACCATACTCTTGGCGTGCACCAAAGGCATCGATTGTTCCTTGTAAAAAGACATCGTACCATCCGCCATATTGAATAGCGGGAACACGGATCCGATGAGCCACCTCAAGAGTATCGAAGCATTTCCAAAAGTCGTTATAGGTGGGTTGTCCCCGCATGTATTCGTAAATGCTCGGATCTTTCGCATAGTAGCCGAGCCATCCTTCCACTTGATGCTTGAGGAGTTGTCCTCCGCTAAAGGCGGCGTGGTGAAAAATGCTTCCTGCAGCGAATCCGATATATTGACATTTTAAAGAGGGGGGGGCTGCAGGAGCCATCATCTGCTGGACAATTCCTAGAGCAGAGAAGCCAATCGTTCCAATATTTCCATCAGTAAAGGGACTTTTTGCTAACCACTCTACTGTATCGTAACCATCTTGTTCACGCCCCCATCCGTCTGCCCAATAAGGAATGCTTTTTCCTTCTTTATCGAGGGCGCTGCGAGTGTCTTGAATGGCGACGACATATCCTTGACTTGAGAGTTCTCCATACTGGCGCCAAGGGTATGCGTGGCGTCCGGCGGGATTGCGCAGAAGGATGCAAGGATACTTTCCTTCGGTGTGATTAGGGAAGTAGAGGTCGACCGGGAGCTCTGTACCGTCGCGCATGGGGACAAAAACAGTGCGATCGGGAATATGTTTGGCTTTTTCAGCGAACGAGGGGAAGACGGTAAGAAGGGAGATAGAAAAGAAAAACGCATAAATGTAGCGTGGCATGCTTTTTTACCGTTTTTTTAAAGAGACTCCCTTTATTTAGGGAGTCTTCTTAGCGATTATGCAACAAGTGCGGCGGCTTTTGCTGCGAGGCGTGATTTTGTTCTGCTAGCTGTGTTGCTCTTCATGACTCCACGTTTTGCTGCTTTGTCTAGAAGGCTGTAGGCTGCGTTCAATTTTTCTTTTACCAGATTTGCATCACCTTTTTCAACTGTCTCGTTAAAAGTGCGAATTCCAGTGCGTGTTTCTGACATGACGCTTTTGTTGATGAGGCGGCGCTTTTGGCTTTGCTCATCGCGCTTTAGTGCGGTAGGACGTCTTGTTTTTGCTTTTTTCTTTTCTTCTTTAGCCATAATTCCTCTTAAATATTGATATAATCTAGATAGATCGAAACGAAATTATAAGGACTTAAGAATAATTCGTCAATCCACTACTCACACTTCTTGTATCTATTTCATTCACGATAAGGAATTTGACTTTTTAAACTAAAAAAATTATAATCTTAAAACAACTTTTTAAAATTATCATTTAAAACACTTAACTTGGGTTATAATTTCGAACCACAAGTGGTACAGGACTATATGAAACATCTTACTTTAAAGCCCATGACGCTGTTGGAAGCGCTCCAATTGTTTTATCCAGAAAGCTCCAAGACGGCAATTCGAGAGTGGATACGAGACGAACGCATCGCCTTAGAGGGACGCGTCATCACCGGAGCGACGCGGGTACTGGCAAAAGGGAGTACGATCGAGCTCTTGCCTAAAAAGAAATACATTGAACGTGTGATCCCGGTTCTTTACGAAGATGAGCATTTTGTCGTCATTGACAAGCCTGCAGGACTGCTGAGTGTGTCGACCAATTTTCAGAAGGAAGAGACCGCATTTGCCATGCTAAAACGGTATTACAAGCACAAAAACGTGTATGTGATCCATCGCCTCGACCAAGACACTTCTGGAGTGATGTTGTTTGCCTTTACTGAAGATGCGACTGAAAAATTAAAATCTTTATTTGAAAAACATGATTTGACTCGACGCTACTGCGCAATTGTTGAAGGGTATCCTAAAACGGAAGAAGGGACATGGCGGTCCTATTTGTGGGAAGATGGACGTTATTTTGTTCACTCCTCCCCTAATCCCTGCGTCGGGGGCGAGTTGGCGATCACACATTATAAAGTGATGCGAAAGAGAAGACAATTTTGTCAGCTCGAAGTCACATTAGAAACTGGCAAAAAAAACCAAATTCGTGTTCACTGTCGCAATGCGGGACATCCTGTTGCTGGTGACAAAAAGTATGGAGCGAAAACGGACTATATTGAGCGCCTATGTTTGCATGCGTGCCATTTAGCGTTCGTTCATCCTATCACTGAAAAAAGTGTCTGTTTTGAGTCCAAGATACCGGAGGAGTTCTTTCGCTTAGTAAGGAGTCAATAATCGTGTGGGCAAAAAATATATTGTTGGGGCTACTCTTTTGCTGTGCGCTTTATTTTAGTGGAAAGAGCGCGATTCAACTATGGAGTTATTATGCACTGGATCAACAAACGACAGCGTTTGGTGTGAAGTGGATGCCACAAGTGAAAGACGAAGACACAGTCTACCTAGAAGTCTCCTACGAATACCAAGTGAACGATGTTGCCTACCAAGGAACGATGCAAACGATCGGACCGGTATTACGTAATGCGTGGGCAGGAGAGCGGGCAGCAAAAATAAAAAATGCGGACCAGTGGAAAGTCTGGTTCGATTCAAAAAATCCTCAACTTTCTTCTCTTATCAAAACTTTTCCCTTGAAAGAGCTGATTTATTCCGTCATCTTATGGACATTGACGGCCTATTTTTATATTTTAGGCCGATACGCGTGCGCAAAGTAACTCCGTAGGATACAGAATGGAACCCGTTCTTTTGAGAAGTGATGGTTATGAAGCAGTATTTTTTCCGCAGAGAGGAATGAACCTTCTTAGTTTCAAGAAGGGGGATATCCAACTGATTGATCAATCGACGAACCCCTTATTCGAAGAGCGCAATGCGGGACTTGGTGCAATGATTGGTCCCCATTTTCATCGCCGCCATCCTGGAATTATTCCTCCTCTATTGAATGAAAGTGCATTTCCTCATATCGCCCGACTTAAAGCGAAGGGAGACTCGTACGATCCTTTTTCTCACGGGATTGGCCGCTACGCTCCATGGACCTATACTACGAGCGAAAATAGTATTCATGCGACATTGAAAGGAAGCGACATGTGGGAAGGTGTTGCGTTAAGTGCGCTTGAAGGTCAAAATTTTACCATGAGCTACGACGCGTTTTTAACAGCAACAGGATTGCGTATTGAATTAAGTGTTGTCAGTGACACAGATTCTATTATCGGCATCCACTATTACTACCATCTGCCTGAAGGAAAAGGGGAGGTATCAGCGCGTGTGAAGGATCATTATTTAACAAAAGAAGGGAAAGTATCACTGCCTTCCACGTGGAACTTTAATCGAGAAACACATCTTCTTACATTTCCTCTTGTCGAAGAAGCCGACTACACCTTTTTTGGTTTTCCGGATCCTACTGCAGCAGAAATTTATTTAACGACACCTCTATATAAATTAAAAACGCGGTATTCGTGTGCATCGGAAGAAAATGCGTGGCAGCTATATCACCCAAAAAACGCCTCCTACGTATGTATTGAGCCTGTCAGTGCGCAGGATCCGCGGCATCCAAACTTGACAGTCAGCAGTCTCACGATTGAACTATCTGTTGAATCACGAACGGTATATATAAAATAATTCTGCTTTTCTATTCTCTTTATTCTAAATTATGTATATTGAAAATAAGAGGGATATGCCCAACGAATTGAGTCGATTGGGTAGAAGAATTTTTTATGAAATTCAATCATATACAGTCGCGCCACCAAATTGTTGCTATCGTCGCCCTTCTATACCTCCTCCCTTTAATTATTTTATGTGCCGTCCCTCTTTTTCATGAAGGAACAAATCCTGAATGGGTGAGTTTTCCATTGGGAATGTTGCTGAGCTGTTGTGGATCTCTCCTCATTTTTGCTCTTCTTGGAAGCCATAAAAGCCAGCAAGTGGTCCTACCTCCCCCCCCTGTCGTGGAGGTTGTCCCTGCGCCTGCATCTGTAGAAGAGGAATCGGTCGATTTCTCTCTTTTATTAGAAGAAAAAGAAAAAGAATTAGCGATTGAAAAAGAAGAACTCTTAAAGCAGCAGGAATTCATTGCCGCGCAAGAAAAAGCCAACGAACAGCTGTTAGAAGAAATTAATTATCGCAATGAAGAGATGCAAAAGCTCACGCAAGAAAGAGAAAATTCTAAACATCTTCACCAGCTGCTACAAGAAGAGTTCCAACTCTACAAAGAAAAATCGTTAAAGCAACTGGAAGAAGAAAAAGAACAGGCAAACAGCTTGCAAGAGACGATTAGTGAGTTGCGTGGAACCATCGACCACAAACAAGAGCAAGTTGAACTGCTAGAAAATAAAATTCACGACCTCACCTACGAAATAAAGACGCTTTTACAACTGGCCGACACCTCCAGCTTTTCTATCGAACCTTCCTTCGACACAACAAATAATCCTTTAGCGGAAGGATTCGTCATCAACGAAGAGGCGCACCATTACCAACTCAACATCAAAACAGCCGCAGAAGAAAAAAAATTACAAGAAAAAAACGGCGGGGCTTCTTCTCCCTTTTACAAAGAGCATTATGACGAGCAACTTAAACGCTGCATCGACATCGCACAAAAAATTACGGGCTCCCACCATTTGACCGGATATAACTCCCGCTTTCGCGATCTCGGAATGGATAGCTATACTCTTGACCTACGCCGTCTATGCGATAACTTGCGCAGCGAAAACTCCTGCACAGTTTTTGTGTTTTCTCCAAAAGAAAACAAGCTACTCTTTGTGAATAATCAGATCAAAGATTTACTCGGATGGAGTCCTGAAAAATTTCAGCAAGAGTTCTCGTCGATCATCGAAGAAGGACTCATCGAATGGAGAGACAGTCTTTCTCAACTCAACGCGCACAATCAGACAAAGACGCGGCTGGTGATGAAACAAAAAGTGGGACAAGAGCTTTTGATTGAATGCCAACTTGGACTGATTCCTACCGGCGTATTCCGCCATAACGTCGTGGGAATTCTATATGGAGTCAAATTTAATGACACGACCGCTCAACAATATAATTAAATAATATTTTATATGTCCTGAGAATTCTCCTTACCACTTGATCTAAGACTGAAAAATTTTCTTTTTTTCTCATCAAAAGGGATTGCCTCTCCATCGCTTTAATAAAGTAGTCATTGTCTTCTTGTCGGTATGCTATCGAGAGAAGATCCCCTTCAAAAAACAGAGGCCACCAACCTTGTCTTTCCTCTACTAAGAGGAGAGCGCATTTTTTTGACTCCTGATTTTTGCGTAGCGGGAAGCGAATGTCAACGGTCAGGGGCCACAGGCGATCGCGACGAATCCCTTCTCCACTCCATTGCCATTGATCGTAAATGTGTCCATTCCCCTCGCTATCAATATTGGTATAATAGTGAGGAGAGTGGCGCAGTCCTTCTTCTACAGCAGTCATTCTCCAGCGATTATAACGTTTGTCGTGCAAAATCCATACAACCTGATAGCCCACACGGGCGTAGTCTTGATTTCGCGCAAGGGCCTCTTCTGCTCGCATGGAAGAGCATTGGACTTCAAAAATCAGTTTTTCGGATTCCCATACAACGTCCGCGATGCGAGAAATTTCGGGAAAAGGGCGTTCGAGATGGCAATCGCCTTGGGGGAGTAGCCGTTGAATGGTACATTGGACCTGAATATGGGTCATGCTTTTGCGGCGCTGGCTGCAGTCGGAAGTGAGTGACAAATGAAAAAAATGTTTTTGTCGATGCTGACCACCGCGGAGGCGGAGAGGGCCTCCACACTCCAAGCATTGATAATTTCGATGACGCTTAGCTTGTAATGAGGAGATTATTTCTTTTTTTTCATCAAAGGCATATAATTGCATGAAATTTTTTCTTGTATTAAATGGAGTACTTCTTTAAAAGGTAATCAATTCAAAAACAACAACGAAGCCTATTGCCCTTGACAAAAACCCGCATTCTATTAGAAACTTTTCGTACAGTCCATTTTGTTTTTGCCCTTCTTTAAGGATCAATTAGATAGAGCTTCGTTAAACCGTCACGTGGTAGCAGGAATTATATAATATATTATGACTAAAACAAACTTCAAGCAATCATTCTCTCCTCAACACCAACAAAAAGTTGATGAGCTGGTTTCTCTTGCCAAAGAGCAGGGGCACATCACCTATGAAGAGATTAATGAAATCCTGCCCATGTCCTTTGACAACGCAGAACAGATCGACCAGGTCCTCATTTTCTTGACCGGGATGGACATCTCGATCCTTAACCAATCGGAAGTGGATCGCCAAAAAGAAAAGAAAAAAGAGGCAAAAGAGCTCGAAGGGATGCCAAAACGGATGGAAGGATCCCCCGACGATCCTGTCCGTATGTACCTAAAAGAGATGGGATCCGTTCCGCTTCTAAGCCGAGAAGAAGAAGTGGAAATTTCCAAACGTATCGAAAAGGCACAACTCCAGATCGAACGCATCATCATGCGCTTCCGCTACTCAACATCGGAATCCATCGCCATCGCTACCTATTTGATCCAAGGTAAGGAACGTTTTGACAAATGTATCGCAGAAAAAGAAGTTGAAAATAAGACAGAATTTAATGCATTACTGCCGAAATTGCGCGAATTACTAATCAAAGAAGATCTTACACTTTCCGCACTTCTCAATAAACTGTATACCGGCGAACTCAAAAAGCAGGAACAAGTTTACACACAAGAAGAAATCGAAAAATGCCGCATCCGCATGCAAGCCTATCTCCGCCGCCTTCACCAACGACAAAATATCATCGACGACTTCGGCGAAGTGATCATGAACTCCTACGGCCGCTTCCTTGAGCTAGAAAAAGAAATTAAAGAACTCGAGCCCCGCGCAGAACGTAATAAATTCGCCGCACAAAAACTCCATGCCGCACAGCGCAGACTTCGAAAAAAAGAGTTGGCAGCAGGACGCACCCTCGACGAATTCAAAAAAGATGTCCGTATGCTTCAACGCTGGATGGATAAAAGCCAAGAAGCAAAACGCGAAATGGTGGAGTCTAACCTACGTCTTGTTATCTCCATCGCAAAAAAATATACCAACCGTGGATTGTCGTTCTTGGATTTAATTCAAGAAGGGAACATGGGATTGATGAAGGCGGTTGAAAAGTTTGAATACCGCCGCGGTTACAAGTTTTCTACCTATGCCACGTGGTGGATCCGCCAAGCAGTCACCCGCGCCATCGCCGACCAGGCGCGTACGATCCGTATTCCTGTCCATATGATCGAAACCATCAACAAGGTCCTTCGTGGCGCCAAAAAGTTGATGATGGAAACCGGACGCGAGCCTAGTCCTGAAGAGCTCGCAAACGAACTCGGCATCACCGCCGACCGCGTGCGTGAAATTTACAAGATTGCCCAGCATCCGATCTCACTCCAAGCAGAAGTAGGAGACGGCGGAGAAAGCCAGTTCGGAGACTTCCTCGAAGATACAGGGGCGGACTCTCCTTCAGAAGCCACAGGGTATTCGATCCTTAAAGATGTGATGAACGAAGTCTTGGACACGTTAACGGACCGCGAACGTCGCGTTCTTCAGTACCGCTTCGGACTCACCGACGGAAAGCCAAAAACTCTCGAAGAGGTAGGTGTCGAATTTAACGTAACGCGTGAACGTATCCGTCAAATCGAAGCAAAGGCACTCCGCAAAATGCGCCATCCGACACGTTCGAAGCGATTAAAAGCGTTCCTCGATATGATGGAAATGGAATAATATTCTACAAAATAGAAGAACTTACCACAGAGCCCACAGAGAACACAGAGACTGTAGTAATGAATTAACTGCAGGATTCTCATTAAATAACGCGATAACCTCTCTCTGTGCCCTCTGTGGGCCCTGTAGTAAATTTTCTTTTTATCTGTGCCTAGCTCTTAAACCCATTTAATGCGGTCGTTCATCCCATGCCACTTCCCACCTCCCAAGCTCTAGATCCCGATCAAGTTGTGGAGCTTTTAGCTCCTGGTGGAGCGGTTAGTCAATCACTAAAAGGTTTTGAGCCGCGAAGCGAACAGCAGCAGATGCTACGCACCATCATCGACGCCTACAACGACTCTTGTTCAACACTGATTGAAGCAGGAACGGGCACAGGAAAAAGCCTCGCCTACCTTATACCCGCCGTTGTCTGGGCGCTCAACCAAAATGAACGCACTCTCATCTCTACGCACACGATCCATTTACAAGAACAACTGCTTTATAAAGACATTCCCCTTCTAAAAAAAGCATTGGGAGTCGACATCAAAGCCGTCCTTGTTAAAGGAATGGGAAATTATGTCTGCTTAAGAAAACTTCATGATGTGCAGCAAGAACTCTCTCTGCTTCCGGAAGAAGAGCGCGAAGAACTCGTAAAAATTGACGGGTGGAGCCAAAAAACCCTAGACGGCTCCCGGTCGGATCTTCCTTTTAATCCAAGTCACGACGCATGGGAAAAAGTATGTGCAGAAAGCGACACCTGTAACCGTGACAAATGCGCCCATTACAAAACGTGCCACTTTTTTAACTCACGCCGCGCTGCAAGCGACGCCCATCTGCTCATCTCGAATCACAGCCTTTTTTTTTCCGATCTTTCCTATCGCGAACAATCGAATGGTCAGGGAATCCTCCCCGACTACCAACGTGTGATTCTCGACGAAGCCCATAACATCGAAGAAATTGCGACCGAACACTTTGCGTCACGCGTCAGCATCATGATGGTTGCCCGTACTCTCGCTCGCCTTGTAGGTCATCGCAACGACAAAGCCTATGGAAAAATCCCTCTCCTTAAACAACAACTCCAGGATTACTTTCGAAATGAGCTTCCAAAAGTTGCCCATCCACTTTTGACATCACTCGATATCGACCTGCCGGCCATGGCGCAAGAGGTGTGGCGCCAGTGCGGATTCCTCTTCCAATCATTTTCGGAACTTATTGATGCACAACCTTCTAAAGGAGAAGAATCCGGACTAGAAAATAAACTCCGCATTCTAGCTCCCCAAAAAGAACATTCCATATGGAAAGAAGAAGTCTCCCCAAAATGCGTGAGCTTTTTAGAAACACTGCGTCGCTATATCCAGTCATTACGGTACATTATCAGCGCCATCCCCGCCCTCAAAGACGAAACGTTAGATGAACGCACACAAGGCGTTCGTATTGATATCAATGCCTACGCAGACCGCCTCGACCTATACGGAAAAACAGTAGAAGACTTCGTCATGGGAGCAGATAGTCCCGCAACCGTCCGTTGGGTGGAATCCTACATGACGCGCACAATGAACAATGTTGTGCTCATGGACGCCAAACTAGACATCTCAAAAACAATGGCAGACAACCTCTTTAATAAATTTCCGACAACGGTGCTTTGCAGCGCGACGTTAACGACAAATAATAAATTTGATTTTATTAAACAACGCCTTGGCCTCGTTCCACAACTAATGCCCTATCGCGAAATTACAGAAAAACAATACGATTCTCCCTTCAACTACGCCGAACAATCACTGCTTGTTGTTCCGACCGATATGCCAAATCCGACTCACCCTCAATTCACCAACGCAGCGATAGAGAAAATTCTAATGGCTGTATTGGCAAGTAGAGGCAACGCGTTCGTTTTATTCACCTCTTATTCGATGCTAAAATATTGTTTTAACGTTCTTCAGGGCCGCCTTTTAGAGCATAAGCTAACTCCGATGAAACAAGGCGATAGCACACGTACAGCCCTCATTAACGCTTTCAAATCGACTAGAGGCGCTGTCCTCTTTGGAACCGACTCCTTCTGGGAAGGTGTCGATGTGGCAGGCGATGCACTGCGCTGCGTCGTCATCGTAAAGCTTCCCTTCAAAGTTCCTAGCGAACCCCTGACACAAGCCCGCACAGAAGCAATTCTAGCCAAAGGAGGCGATCCCTTCATGGAATACACAATCCCGAACGCGATTGTAAAATTCAAACAAGGGTTCGGTCGCCTCATCAGAAACAAAAATGATCGCGGCTGCATTGTTTGCCTGGATTCCCGTCTCGTCAACAAAGGATATGGAAAGCTATTTCTCAATAGCCTTCCTCCTTGCCAAACACTTTTTGCCGACACAGCTGCAGCAGAGAAAGGAATGGTCGACTTTTATCGCAAAACTTACTACCTGGTCAAGCGGACATAAGGTAAATCATTCGAACAAATTACCCGTGTGATTTTTGGTTCCTTCACATATAATGAGGACAATAACACCTCATAAGGCGGCCATTTGCATGGATAAAAAAAATCTCCCCCTCGTTCTCTCCCCCAAAGATGAAATTTTTGAAATACTAAGGCCCTATCAACTTCAAATCGATGAAGAAATGCGCATTGAATTGCCTAGCCTAGGAGAACCCGGGAAGTTGCGCGAAGCATGCGAATATGTTTTACTCTCTCCTGGAAAACGGTTTCGTCCCGCTCTTGTGATGATGATTGCAAAAGGGATTGGATACGAAGGAGATGCAACGTATGCCGCTCTTGCAGTGGAATATTTTCATACTGCTTCTCTCGTCGCTGACGATCTTCCTTGCATGGATGATGATGACCTACGCCGCGACAAACCCACTGTTCACAAAATATATGGAGAAGCCACCGCTCTTCTTGTAAGCTACGCTTTGATTGCGGCAGGATATAAATTTTTGACGAAAAACGCAGAAACGCTCCGACAGCTGCGCCTCCCTTTTTCTTACGATAGTAACCATATCTGTACTCTTGCCATCGAAAGTGCCTCTTATAATACAGGAATCTTTGGTGCGACAGGAGGTCAGTTTCTTGATATTTACCCTCCCAATCTTTCGATCAGCACACTAAAAGAAATTATTTATAAAAAAACCACTTCTCTCTTCGAACTCTCTTTTGTATTAGGGTGGCTCTTTGGAGGGGGCGAGATCGCACGCT